>NZ_JAOPWR010000357.1 GCF_025965585.1 Pseudonocardia sp. | reverse complement strand
CTCCGGATCATGAACCTGCTGCACGCGCCCGACGCGGCGGTCATCACCGCCTACGTGGTCATCGTCGAGAAGTTGGACAGGCTGCGGGCCCGGATGACCAGCGAGCCCGAGGTCGTCCGCAACCCTGCGAACGGCCTGCCGATGCCGAACCCGGTGTTCGACCAGTGGAAGGCGTGCACGAAGATGGAGAGCCTCGCAACAAGCTCGGGCTCAACCCGTCGGCCCGGTCGGGTATCCGGGCGAAGGTCGCGCAGACCGGTCCGCCGACGCCGCGCCGCTCCGAGCGGCTGTTCGGAGACTGACAAGCGCCACCGCCGCCCCGGCAACGATTGCCAGCCAGGCTACGACCGAGATGGCGCGTCCGATGGCCTTGTCGCAGAGGCGCGTCACGTCGGCGGTCCGCATATAGCCGAACTCGGCGTGGTTGACCTTCCGGAATTCGCTGTCCGGGCTCGACTGGGTAACCGGGCAGCCGGATTGGAAAGTAGTGGGTGCCGCACGAGAACGAGCCATCAGTGCCGTTCGCGAGGGTCATCACGACGGTTGATCGGAGACAGGACGAACAGCAGGCCAGCGGGACGATGCACAGTCTCACTGTGCGCTCGGACGGGACGGATGTGGTGATCGACTGCCGCCCGGATGAGCGGATCCGGCCACGTGATGCGGTGGCGTTCGAGGCAACGGCGCAGGCCTGCGAGACCGTCGGCTGGGAGTACAGCCGGTGCGGAGCGATCGACGAGCCCCTGGCCAACCGGGTTCTTCAGCAGCCTCCTTAGGTCCTCGAGCGCCACTACAACGGTGCCGAGTCCTTTAGCACCGAGCCGTGGAGCCGGTAACCGACGACCTCTCTGGCAAGAATCTCGGTGTTCTCGCCGAGCGTGAGGTGCTTGAACCCGACGGTGTCGGGGGATGCCCAGACCTCGTGCAGAGCGCTTGTGAAGATGCGGTCCTCGCCGTCCTCCAGTGCCAGATCAACGGTGTGCCCGCTGCGGACAAAGACTTCGATGCGGCACGTCATCGGAACAGCGTAGGACTCGGCGGGTGCCCTCGAGGCACAGATGACCAGACGTCCGCACTAGTAGTCGATCTGCAGCTGGTGGACGCTGCGGCGGCGAGCGAAGCTGATGTAGGAACCGTCCTCGAGCAGGCCGCCGCGGTCGACGGGGTGTGGGCCGGCGGCGTCACGCGGCCAGCACACGGCGGGCCGGCCTGCTCGGGGGCTTCGAGCCGGCGACGCTCGGCGTCGTTGGGCACGGGTGCCTCCCGGGGAGTAGGAACTGCGGTCTCAGCCGGCCTGTCCGGTCGCTGCGGCTTGTCGGGTCCTCGGCTCTCCCGCCGGTCAGCGATCCGGGCCCCGGTCAGGGTGGGGCCGGGCCGAAGAAGGTCCGGTGGTCGGGGAGTTTGCGGCGTTGCGCAGCGCCAGCGCCAGCGCCGCGAGCACGAAGCCGTACACCACGGCGAACACCCCGATCAGTACCGCCAGCGCCAGCGCGCCGGGGACCGGTCACGCCAGAACCAGCACGCCGGCCACCACCGAGAGCAGTCCGGCCACCACCAACAATGCGGCCCGGCGCCGCTCGCGGCGCTGCCGGACCGCGAGGATGAATCTCGACGACCCCGGTGACCAGCGCCCAGATGCCGACCACCACGGGGAGGGCGACCGCGGTGATGTCGGGCCAGATCAGCGCGACCAGACCCAGCGCGACCGCGAACACCGCCCGCACCAACACCGGCCAGGCCAGGCGCAGGTCCACCAGCAACACCTCGGCGGCACGATCCATGTCCTGGTCCTGGTCCTGGTCCTGGTCCTGGTCCTGGTGTGGAAGATGATGGTGACGTCGGATCGCTGTGCCCGTGGGCGCGCGGCGGGGAACGTGTGTCGCCGCGTGAGTCAGGCCGCGAGGCTGCTGGTGGCCTCATCGGGTGGTCCTGCCTACCGGGGAGCGTGGAAACCTCGCCCCGCCAGCGCCATAGCCGGGCCCAGGGTCGGCCTCGCTGGTCGAGCGGTGGGCAGCTCGGCGAGCTAGTCGAGGTAGTGCCGGAGCAGGGCAATGCGCGACGAGCAGCGCAACTTGGCCATCGCCCTCAACTCGATCTGTCGGCTCCGCTCCCGGGTCACCCCGTAGACCTGGCCGATCTGCTCCAGCGTGCGCGGCCGGCCGTCGGTGAGGCCGAAGCGCAGCCGGATCACGCCGGCCTCGCGCTCGGACAGCGTCGCCAGCACCGACTGCAGCTGATCGCGCAGCAGGGTGAGGCCGACCGCCTCGGCGGCCCCCACGGTCTCGGAATCCTCGATGGCATCCCCGAGCCGGGCGTCGCCCTCGTCACCGACGCTCTGGTCTAGCGAGAGCGGCTGGCGAGCGGTGCGCTGCAACGTAGATAACTTCTCCGGGGCGATGTCCAGCTGGGCGGCGAGCTCCCCGGGGGTGGGCTCGCGGCCCAGGCCCTGGTACAGCTCGCGCTGGACGCGGCGAAGCTTGTTGATGGCCTCGACGATGTTCACCGGGAGGCGGATGGTGCGGGCCTGGCCTGCCATTGCCCGGGTGATGGCCTGGCGGATCCACCAGGTGGCGTAGGTGGAGAACTTGTAGCCCTTGGTGTAGTCGAACTTCTCCATCGCGTGGATCAGACCCAGGTTGCCCTCCTGGATCAGGTCCAGGAACGCCAGGCCGCGGCCGGTGTAGCGCTTGGCCATCGAGACCACGAGCCGCAGGTTGGCCTCCACCAGGCGGTCCTTCGCGCGCTCCCCGTCGCGCACGATCTGGCGCAGGTCCCGGCGCAACTGCGCGGACACCCCCGGCGGGGGCGGCCCCGCAGCCGCTCCGCGGCCAGCAGCCCGGCCTCGATCCGCGTGGCCAGCTCGACCTCCTGCGCCGCACCCAGCAGCGCCACCGTGCCGATCCGCTTCAGGTAGGCCCGGACCGGGTCGACCGCGACGGTGAGCTCGGCGTCGTGGCGGGCCTGGCGCAGCACCGCGGGATCGTCGTCGGAGTCTTCCTCGGGCTCGGCCTCGTCCCACCCGACCCCGCCCGAGGTGCTGCGTTCCTGCGGCAGACCCGCGGGGTCCGGCGCGCTGGCCTCGACACCCTCCCCGTCGAGCGCGGCACCCCCGTCCGCCCGGTGGCGGGGAGCCGGGTCCGGCGCGGCGCGCTCGACGTCCCCATCCCTGAGCGGCGGCGGCTCCTTCTCCCGCTTCGTGCGGGCCGCCGTGGCCGGCTCGGGGTCCCGTGCGGGCGAATCGACAGCGGTCACCGAGCCCACCCCCTGTTCGGGCCGCCCGGCGGGCGCACGGTGATTTCTCGTGCCCGTCCTCGCCCGGCGCGGCGGGTTGTTGCCACCGCAGCCTCCTCCTGAACCGGGCCACGGTCACCATCGAGACACGATCCCGTATCACCGGTCGTGGCCCTGCGGCCGCCGCGTCGCCCCGGCCGCAGGATCATCCCGGATCCTCGCTGCCTCCCAGCCAGCTCGCCCGGGCGAGCAGGTGCGGCACCGGCCTCCACGCTGTGCCCACCTCGTAGCTGCTGCGGCTCTCCAGCAACGCCCTCCTGTCCCGTCCCATGTGGGCCGGGCGAGGAGGGTGAAATTCCCTCGCAGGCATGACGCGCCCCGTTCCGGTTGTCTGCCGTCGGCGGTGAGCGAGAGTGCCCGGGCCTGGCTTGACCGCTGGAGGCCATCGCGGAGCGACGCGCAGCGCCCTTGCGGTCGGCGTGGTGCGGTAGGACCCTTGATGAGCCGCGAAGGGTCAGCTCCGTTAGGCCGTTGGGCTCTGGCCCGGATCGCTCTTGGTCATCGTTGGCTAACCCGGTGGCGCAGCCGGCGGAGCCGGCGCCTTGATGATGAGACAGGGCAACTCGGCAGGGCGCGGGATGGCTTCGTGGACGGTGTCGGCCGCACAGGCGCGCCTCGGGACGCGCGGGCGGCGGGCTGCTGGAGCGAGACGACGACGGGCAGCGGAGCCATCTGGTCGCCGACCCGGCCGCACGTGGCACGCCCGCCCACGGCCAGCGGTGTTGGTGCCGATCAGCGCGAAGGCATCTGAACGACAAAGCGTCTCATTTCAAGCACAGCAAGATTGGGGACAAGAAGATGACCACACCGCAGAATCAGTTCACCGACGCGACCAAGCGCGGCCAGGAGGCGATCACGACCGCCATGCGCACGTGGGCGGAGAACGTCCGGGCCTTGATGGCCGGCGCAGCCGGGGGTCAGTCGGGGTTGCCCAACCCCCAGCAGATCGTCGACAAGGTCTTCGACTTCGCCGAGCAGGTGCTCGCCACTCAGCGCGAACTCACTATGACCCTGCTGTCGGCTGGAGCGCAGGCGACCGAGGCCGCGACCAGCCAGGCCCGGGAGGCCGCCGAGTCGATGACCACGCACGCGGTCGAGGCAACCGAAGCCGTGACCGAGGAGGCCGCCCAGGCCGGTCAGGCCGCCGGCGAGAAGGTGTCGGGGACCGCTCGCAGCGGGCGCAACACCACCAAGGGCTGATTTCGATCCGACCCGACCCGACGGTAGACGTCGGGCCGGTGCTGTCACCTGGCGGCGGCCTTCGCCGTCGCCAGGTGCCGTGAGCTGGCTGTTCCGTGTCCTCAGCGGACCGGAGTGGAGCCGATTTCGTCACGGAGGGGGCGCATGCCGCCGCGCCGGACACAGAAGCAGGCTCGGGGCGCGATGCGAGTCCCGATGTCACCGCGCAAACGGGGCCTGCGTCGCAGGCCGACGGCGCCGCGACGGAGGGGTCCGGGCGGGCAAGGTGCCGTCCGGCCAGGGTGGGAGAAGGTCGGCTACAGCGGACCGGTGGGCAGCCGCTCGTATATGGTCTACGTTCCGCCGGGGATCGGTTCCCGGACTCGCTTGCCGCTGCTCATCGTCGCCATGAGCGCGCTGTCGCAAATATCGGCTGGCCGGCGGCGTGGCAGCCGTGCCCGGTGTCCGCGCCAGGCCGGGTATCAGCCGCCGAGGTAGGACATCTCCGGCTTCGGGAGGTCCACGGTGCCCAGGCCACGCAGCTCGGAGTAGCGGTCGTCCCGGGCGCCCCAGACGGCGGCGATCGCAGCATGCAGCGCGTCGTCGTCGACCCCACCCCGGAGCAGGCCGCGCAGGTCACGCCCGTGCGCGGCGAACAAGCAGGTGTAGAGCTCGCCGACCGCGGTGACCCTGGCCCGGGTGCAGGTGCTGCAGAACGGCGTGCTCACCGACGAGATCAGCCCGAACTCGCCACGTCCGTCGAGGAAGCGCCAGCGTTGGGCGACCTCGCCCGGGCGCGCCGCCGCCACGGGTTCGACCGGGTGCACTGCGGCGATCTGGTCCAGCACCTCGGCCGAGGTGACGACCTCCGACCGATCCCAGCCATTGGTGTTGCCCACGTCCATGTACTCGATGCACCGCAGCACATAGCCGCGGTCGCGGGCGAACTCGACCAGGTCGAGCAGACCGGCCTCGTTCATGCCCCGGCGCAGCACGGTGTTGAGCTTGATCGGCGCCAACCCTGCGTCGGCGGCCGCGGCGATGCCGTCGAGCACCTTCGACAGCGGGACTTTCGTGTCGCCCATGGCCGCGAACACGGTCGGGTCGAGGCTGTCCAGGCTGACCGTCACGCGGTGCAACCCCGCATCGCGCAGGCTCCGCGCGTGGGCGGCGAGCAGCGAGCCGTTGGTGGTCAGCGCGACGTCGGTGATGCCCGGTGTCGACGCGACGAGCGACACGAGGACTTCGAGATCGCGGCGCAGCAGCGGCTCACCGCCGGTGAGCCGGACCTTGCTGACGCCGAGGTCGGCGAAGACCCGTACCAGCCGGCCGAGCTCTTCGTAGGACAGCAGCTCGCTGCGCGGCAGGAACGCGTGGTCGGAGCCGAAGACGTCGCGCGGCATGCAGTAGCCGCAGCGGAAGTTGCAGCGGTCGGTGACCGATATCCGCAGGTCGCGCAGTGGTCGGGCGCGGCGGTCGCGGACCGCCGGCCTGACCGCGTCCCCTCCTGCGTCGCCCGATGCTTGCGCCATGCGCCCAGCGTAGGCCCGGATCCATCACCCGCCGTCGGTTGTGAGTCGACGGACTGAGTGGATCTTGCTGTACGGGCGGCGGTTCACCCAGCCGGGCCTGCCGCGACCACAACAGCAGCCGGGTGGGCCGATGACGGGCGGGGCTCTCCTGGCTGCAGGTCACCCCCGCTTGCCAGACTGGCCCGGTGAGCAATCACGAGAGCCCAGCGATCTGCTCGGCCAAGGGGTGCCAGGCCGCCGCGACCTGGGCGGTTGTGTGGAACAACCCCAGGCTGCACGCTCCCGACCGCGAGAAGGTCTGGGTGGCCTGCGGTGAGCACAAGCAGCCGCTCGCCGACTACCTCGCCGTCCGTGCGTTCCTCAAGCGGGTCGAGCCTCTGGAGGCGATCTAGTTGAAGGCTTGGACTGGCGAAGCCGGCAAGATCGGGTCGAGCTTCAGGCGGTGGTGACCGACGGGTGCAACGCGTTCGCCGAGTGCTCAACGCCGATGTGTCGGCTCGGCTGGACGGCTACGCGGCCGGGGATATCTACAACCGTGGCCACATCCGCATCACCGGCATGATCGCCGGGCGAATCGTCGAGAACAGCGGCCACATCGAGGTATCCGTGGGCACGCTGCTCCGGAGGAACGGCCGGATCTACGAGTACACCTACGACGGAACGCTCCCTGCCCCCAAGGGCCTGGAGCGAGCACGTCAACGGGCATATCCGAAGCGGAGATCATGGCGCGGGTCCTCGGCCGCAGGGCATGGCAGCAGTGGCCCGGAAATGGTCAGCGGGTGCTGGCGCGGACGGTGGTGCCAGTCTCGTCGTGGCAGATGTGTAGGTCGTGGCTGAGTTCGCGGGCGCAGTAGAGCCCCCGGCCGCGGGCAGCGGCGGCCGGGGGTGGGGCCAGTCCGAGCAGGCCGGGCCGCAGTTCGCCGGGGTCGTGGATCTCCCAGGTCAGCCCGATGGGGGTGTACCAGATCCGGAAGGTGCCGTGCCCGACCGCGAGCTCTACCTGCCCACCTCGTGGACCGAGGATCCGCAGCGCTGCGCTGCAGCGGGCATCCCGGAGGGGACAGGCTTCGCGACGAAACCGCAGCTGGGGGTCGCCATGCTCGCCCGCGCCTGGCGAGCCGGCCTGCTCACCAGCGAGGCCTGGACGACCGCGGACGAGGCCTACGGCCAGAATCCGACCTTCCGG
>NZ_JAOPWR010000329.1 GCF_025965585.1 Pseudonocardia sp. | reverse complement strand
GAGGACCGCGCACACATCCAGGCCCGGGTGGCGCTCGTACGCAGCCTGAAGGTGATCGTCCCGATCCTCATGATCCCCACCGTCCTCGTCGGGATCGCGGTGCTGGTCGTCAGCGGCACCGGTGACGGCGTCGTGTTCCGGTGGGCGGGAGTGATCGCCCTGGTCGCATTCGTGCTCTTCTCGTTCCTGGGGACCGTGCCGATCAACATGCGGGTGAACGACTGGCAGGCCGACGCACCGCCCGCGGGTTGGGAGGCCACCGTGCTCCGGTGGGAGCGGATCGACGTCTTCCGGTCCTCGGCCGCGATCGTCGCCTTCCTCTGCTTCGTCGTCGCGGTGGTGCTGCGGCTCCCCTGAGCTCGGCACATTCCTGGCCCGGGAGACCGCGGCCGCGTCCGCCCCCGTCGCCCTGCCCGTCCCCGCGGCGGCGGCGAACGCCGCACCGACCTGCCGTCCCCGAGCTGATCGCGACCCCGCGGGTCCGCCCGCGACGTCCTCGGCCACCGCCGGTCACCCGGGCCGACTCCGGGAAATGGGGGAGTTCCGACCACCGACTCGCTGACCACGGCCCTCAGCCACACCCCCAGGCCGACGGGGCAGGCCGCGCCAGGTCCGTCGCCGCCGCTGGGCGTACCGACGGCGCACCCGCCGCTCAGCGACTGCTGGCAGACGTCGAGCGCTGATCCGCGGTCCCGACCGCGTTTGGGCCCCCGGCCGGGGGGTATCGCTCCGCGTCGGGACCGCCGTCGCGCGGTCGGGCCCTTGGAGGGTTCTATGGACATCGGCATCGGCCTTCCGGCGGCCGTCCGTGGCACCGACGGCGCAACGATCGTCGAGTGGACGAGGGCGGCCGAGGAGGTCGGCTTCTCGAGCGTCGGCGTGCTGGACCGCATCGTGTACGACAACTACGACCCGATCCCGGTGCTCGGCGCCGCGGCCGCCGTCACGGACATCCGGCTGCTCGGGACGGTGTTGCTCGCCCCCTTCCGGGGCGGCGGCGCCGTGGTGGCGAAGCAGCTCGCCAGCGTGGACCGGCTGAGCCTCGGGCGGCTCACCGTCGCGGTCGTGACCGGCGACCGCGAGGACGACTACGTCGCCTCCCGGGCCGACATCAACCGGCGGGGCCGCGCCCAGGACCAGATGCTGGAGGAGATGTGCCAGATCTGGCGGGGGGTGGCGGCCGGCGGGACCGGCTCGATCGGCCCGCTGCCCGCGCAGCCCGGCGGCCCGCCCGTCCTGGTCGGGGGGAACGGACCTGCCACGATCCGCCGGGTCGTCCGACACGGCGCCGGGTGGATCGCGGACGGCGGCGGGCCGGAAGCGTTCCGCCGCACCGCGGACCTCGTGCTCTCGGCCTGGACCGACGGCGGCCGGGAGGGGGTGCCGTACCTGGCGGCGATCGGCCACTTCGCGCTCGGCCGGGACGGCCGCCTCGCTGCCCGTCGCTACCTCACCGACTACTACGGCTACCGCGGCGAGGCCGCGGCCGAGGCCATCGCCGAACGGGCCCTCACCGACACCGACACCCTGCGGCGTGAGATCGACGGGTACGCCGAGGCGGGGTGCGACGAGCTGGTGCTCTTTCCCTGCTCTGCCGACCCCGACCAGGTCGATCTGCTCGCCCGCGCCACGCTGACGGCCGAGACCGCACGGTGACAGGTCTTCGTCGCGGGTGGGTGCCGTGTGGTGGGGCGAGCGCGGGATAAGTCGCATCCAGCGGATGCCCTTCTATCGGGGACCAATGTGATCGTGGCAAGCCACATTCTCCCAGCTCAGAAGGGCATTCGTGCGTCACGACTCACCCCGCCGGCATATTTTCACGGTGATCCAGGCACTCAGCCAACCATGCGCAATTCGGCAAGCTGAACGACGGCGCAGCGGGGGATCATCGAGTCCACGGCCGACGATCGAAATAACGCTCCTTGCACGTCGGTCAAGGAAGGGTACGATACGAAGGTGTCTCCAGCGGGGACACTCACGGTACTTGTACTGCTACTGCCAGTGCTTAGTTCGCTCGGGGTTTGCCGAATAGGCCGGAGCGGATACCGGCTCCGGAAAGATCGGGGACGTCACCGATTGTGAGCCGGAGACCTGACGAGATCGTGGGCAGGCACCACCCGCTCTCGTTGCCCAGCAGCGACGACCGAGTCGACGCCAGAGAGGCGACGCGTCCTCGGACGCACCCGTCTGTTACCAGCCTGAACTGACCGCCGCAGGCGAAGTCGACGGCCTGCAGTCGCTGCCGGTTGACGGACAAGGAGCGCACCATCCGGGACAGACGACGCACGACACGATCTTCGTCAGCCAGTGGATGCCGGCGAAAGGATCATCGACGCCTTGGTTCTTCTGCCGAGGCTCCGAGCGCCTAGTTCCGGCCGCGCGCGCGTCGGGTGACGTGGACGCATGTCACCGAAGCGGCTGCGGCCGATGCAAGCAAGCAGCGCGGAAATGACCATTTGTGAGCGCGGATATCGATACGTGGGCGCGGATATCCGGTTCGAGTTCCAGCACGGGGGGCTAGTGATGCAACAGTTTCTGGATGCCAAGTGGAGTTATGTCACCCGTGGGGTGGTTGATCGTGGGGCGGCCGGGCTGGGGAGCCTTGATCGTGAGCCGCGGTTGGGGGATCTCGTGGCGGCCAGGGTGCTGGACGTGCAGGCTCACGACCATCTGGAGAACACGAATGGCCGGCAGGTCCGGTTGTATTCGGGGGATGTGGTGGTGGGGGCGTTCGGTAATCGGTATGCGACTGATTACTACGAAGGGTATCTGCCGACGGGGTCGGTGGCCCACCTGTTGACCGCGGGTGGTGTGGTCGGGCGGGTGGCCTCGGCGCACGCGCGGCGTGGTGAGCCCACGGTGCTGGAGGTGCTGGGCTTGTTGGCCGATCGGTCCGGTCGGCCGTTGTCGCTGGATGGATGTGCGATGGCGGCGCCCGTGTCGGCGCGGGCCGAGTTGGGCACGTTCGTGGTGGTGGGTTCGTCGATGGGGGCGGGGAAGACCACGACGGCGGCGGCGTTGGTGCAGGGGTGGTCACGCGCCGGGTTGCGGGTGGGGGCGGGCAAGGTAACCGGTTCGGGGAGCGGGAAGGACCGGTGGATGTATCAGGACGCCGGGGCGGCTGAGATCGTGGATTTCCTGGATTTCGGGATGGCGTCGACGTTCGGTTATCCGCCGCAGCGGTTGCGGGCCACGATGGTCGGGATCCGGGACGCACTGGTCGGGCGAGGTGCGTCGGTGGTGGTGTTGGAGATCGCCGACGGGTTGTTGCAACAGGAGACCCGGGGGTTGGCCGCAGGTTTGGCGGGGTTCGCGGACGGGGTGGTGCTGGCGGTGGCCGATGCGCTCAGCGCCGTGGCCGGGGTCCGGATCATGGCGGATCTGGGTGCCCCGGTGCGGGCGGTGAGTGGGTTGTTGACGGCGAGTCCGTTGGCGTCGCGCGAAGCGGCGGCGGCGACCGGGCTTCCGGTGTTGTCGCCGGAGGAGCTGATCGCCGGTGGTGCGCTGGAGCTGTTGAGCGGTGCGGCGGTTCCGGCATGACCCGCGCGGCGGTCTACCTCCCCCCCGACCGGCGCGGCTGCTCCGAAGGGCGCAACGGGTCCGAGGGGCGGGGTGGGCCGGGGCGGCTCGGGGAGGCCGAATTGGATGTCCTCGAGGTCGGGTCGGCGCACGTGGTCTTGCCCGAGGCCACGATCCGCGACGAGCGCGGCGGAGCGTTGTTCACCGGCGGCGGCCCGGGCGGAGGGTTGGTGTTCGACCCTTCCGCCGGTGGCGGTCCGTTGGCCGGTGCGGCGGCCGACCGGGCGGCACGGGCGTTCGGGGTGGTCAACGTTGCCTTTCACACCCAGCGG
Organism: Pseudonocardia sp.; assembly: GCF_025965585.1. Taxonomy (GTDB): domain Bacteria; phylum Actinomycetota; class Actinomycetes; order Mycobacteriales; family Pseudonocardiaceae; genus Pseudonocardia. Next base: position 1,153 of record NZ_JAOPWR010000329.1, on the reverse strand, counting down.
GCGCTGCGGTACGTAAACGGGCTGCTGGGACATCCGCTGCCTCGTCTGATGGTGCGCATCGGGATGCACGAGCAGTCCCGCCGGTGGAGCGGCGGGCACTACCGGCTGCCCGGCCAGGGGGTGGGGGCCGACCCGGACGCGGCCAGCCCGGCCGGGGAGGTGCATCTGGGTGGGGGCGCGGGTTTCGCCGCCACCTCCGACACAGACCGGTATTTCCTTGCGCCCGCGCACAACTCCGCCATCGTCTGCCACGAGGTCGGCCACCACGTGTGCCGGCACACCGCGGACCTCCGGCTCAACCGGCTGCGCCCGCCTGGGCAGCAGACCAACAAGAAGACCGCGCTGGACGAAGGCACCGCCGATGTGATCACTGCGATGCTGCTGGGCACCCCAGACATCTACGGCTGGCACCGCCACAGGATCCCGCAGACCGAACAACGACGCCGCAAACTCGACCCCCGCTGGACGATGGCCCACTTCCGGGGCGGGCCCCACAGCGACCCCCACGCCGATGGCACCGTCTGGGCCTCCGCGTGCTGGAGCGCCCGCCAACGGGTCACCAACACCGGCGTCGACCCCACCCGCTTCGACACCCTGCTGCTACGCGGGCTGGAACTGGCCGGACGCGACAACCCTGCAGGCCTCATCGGTGACGCCCTCCGCGAACGGCGCCACTTCTCCCGGCTCATGGCCGCCATGGCCCAAGCCGACCCCGTCCTCGCTCCCCACGTCGTGGCCGCCATGTCCGAACACGGCATCCATCTCGGCATCAGCAACAACGACCTCTCCCGAGCAGCCCGAGCAAACCCCAGCCGACTGGTGGACGCATATTGAGCGATCCGGAAATCGACGGTGGTTGCTGGACCCGAAATGATCTCAAGGCGTGCTACCACACGGACAGCGCTGCCCTGCCCATTCCGGAGCGCTTCTTCTTTCTGTACGCCGTACGCACCTCCCAATGCGGCACAGCGGACTCGGCACCGCTGACGTCGTCCTCGCTGCGGGAGAAGGTCGCAACAAGGCTGGTGACGAACTTTTCGACCTCCTGATCCACGATTCCTGGGACGCGTTACCCGAGCAGATCCGCGAAGAGTTCGTGACCCGCCGTACGGCTTCGACCGGATGGGGGTCCAACCCACGGCAGGAATCAGAC
>NZ_JAOPWR010000326.1 GCF_025965585.1 Pseudonocardia sp. | reverse complement strand
GCAGCGGCACCGGCGCCTCGGCCGTCACGTTGATCGACACCCGGCCCGCCGCGTACGCCCCGGCGCCGAGGTACCCCGCGTGTCCCAGGGACGGCAGGCCCGTGCCCGGCCCGGCGCGTCAACCTGTCCGATGATCAGCGCCCCGGCCAGCGCCCGCGGACCGAGCCCAGCCCGCGATCACCACGACCACCAGCGCAAGGATGAACACCGACGCGTCCAGACCGGGGCGAGCCCCGTACACCGGCCCGCCGAGCACGCCGGCCGTGGTGGCCAGCAGCGAGCCCACGGCGAACACACCGGCCTTGACCAAGCGGTAGCAACCGCCGTCGGGTGATCGTGGGGGGTTCGGTCATCTCGGGTCGCCCTTCGTCGAACGCGCAGGCATCGGGTGCCTGACGATGGACGGATGGCTCTTCGACAAACCGAGCAGGGCAACGTTCCGGGTGAACGGGACGCATCACCGGAACCCGATCGTGACGGTCGAACGGGCTAGGATTCAGATGTGGATGTCCTGGACACGTACACCGGTCACACCGACCCCGGCGGTGCCGCCACCCGCCGTGATCTCGCCGCCCTGAGCATCACCAAGCTCTCCGTCGGGCCGATGGACAACAACGCCTACCTGCTGGTCTGCAAGGCCAGCAACGAGGCACTGCTCATCGACGCCGCCAACGACGCCGAGCGACTGGCCGACCTCGTCGGCGCCGCCGACTCCCGCCCGGAGCTGCGCCACCTGGTCACCACCCACCAGCACTGGGACCACTGGCAGGCCCTCGGCGCCGTGGCCGGCATGTTCCAGACCCGCCAGATCGCCCACCCCCTCGACGCCCCTGAGCTACCCATCCCCATGGACGAGCTCGTGGGGCAGGGCGACACCGTCGCGTTCGGGGAGATCGAGCTCGGCGTGGTGCACCTGCGCGGCCACACCCCCGGCTCCATCGCGCTCGTCTACCGCGACGACGCCGGCAGCCACATCTTCACCGGCGACTCACTGTTCCCCGGTGGCCCGGGCAAGACCGCGGGGCCCGAGGAGTTCGGCTCACTCATCGGCGACCTCGAGGAGCGGGTGTTCGGCACCCTGCCCGACGAGACCTGGGTGTACCCGGGCCACGGCGACGACACCACCGTGGGCAAGGAGCGCCCGAGCCTGCCGGAGTGGAAGGCACGCGGCTGGTGAGCTGAGACCGCACGTCGGGGCTCCCGGGACGGCCGACCGATTGCCGCCCCTCGGACGGCCCCGCTGCACGGCGCCGACTCAGGTGACCACGCTCCGTCGCCTCGGGACGACCGTCCGGTCAGGGCTCGCCCCCCAACGTCCTGGCGTAGCCGACGCCGTGCCGGACCCACCGGCCGAGCTCCTCGTCGGTGGCGAGCGCGTCGATGTCGACGCGCAGCCAGCCGTCCGCCTCGCGCCCGCGCATCACGAACCGGCTCGCCCGTGGCTCCCTGACCAGGGCGTCGGTCCGGTCCGGATCGACGCGGAGCAGCAGGCCGCCCTGACCGCTCGCGCTGACGGCCATGTGCCCGTCCACCATGAAGGCCAGGCCGCCGAACATGCGCTTCTCGACGACTCCGGGCTCGCCGGACAGGAGCTCGCGCAGCCGATCGGCCAGGTCAACGTCGTACGCCACGACGGCAGTATCGCGGCGCAGCACGCACCTGACCACACCCGGCAGGAGCAGATCGGGGCCCGACGTCAGCGGTTCGCCGCATGCAGCGCGCGGAGCCCGGGCACGGTCCGGGGCGGGACACCGGGCACCCGCAGGATCCGGCCGTCACGCAGCTCCAGCCGGACCTCCTCGTCACCGGGGCGCGGGTCGAGCACCGACGCGATGTACCACCACGGCACCACCCGGCGCTCCAGCACCAGGCGGATCCCCTCGGTGGTCACGACCGACAGCGGCACCAGCCACAGGACGGCGGCGATCACCACGGCCAGCGGCACCAGCACGACCCAGGCCGTCGTGCCGCCGAGGATCGAGAAGTAGATGCCGGACAGCACCGGGAGCTCCGCCAGGGTCGTGACCCAGGTGCGGGTGTACCGCGCCCCCCAGAACGGGCCGAGGGCCCTCCCGGCACCACGCGTCGGTCTCATCGGTCCTCCCGTCCCGCCTCTCGTGACCGTGCGGTCGTCCGAGGGGATCGGCGTACCCCCGTCGCTGGCGGATCAACCGGTGAACGTGCCGGCGGCTACGAACCCGCGGAGCCCTCGCCGACCAGCGGCGGCGCGGAGCCCACGCCGACGACCGCGGAGGTGAACTGGCCGACCGCGCCGTGGAGGCGGTACACCGCGACCCCCGCGTAGACCGCGCTCGCGATGAACACGAGGCTGGCCAGGGACACCAGCACGTACGTGACGACGCGCAGCGCGGTGAGGGCCTTGCCGTCGCGGCGGTCCGCGGAGGAGTACGAGCGGCCGGAGCGCGGCGTGGGGCCCCAGCCGACCCTGTCGCCGACCCGCGCGTGCGAGCCCGTCCGGCTCCGCTGGGCGATGTCCATGCTCGCGTCCCCCGACGTCGACGACGGGCCGGCGCCTCCGACCCCGCCCTGTTGTAGCGGGCGGTCACCGGCCCGGTCAGGGTCGAGGGCGCAGCTCACCCTTTCGTGGCGCCGGAAGGTCCGCGTCGCGTCGGAACGCGACGGCCGAACGCGTCATGCCGGCCGGCCGACGAGCGCCACCGGTTTGCGGGACGCGAGCACGCAGCCCACCCGCCTCAGGCCAGCATCCCCGCCATGACCTCGAAGAAGTGCTCCCAGCCCGCCTTGGCGGCGGCGTACTGCTCGATGGGCAGGTTGCCGCCGCTCTGGATGAACGTCATGACGGTGCCGCCGTCGACGTCGGCGAGCTCGACGGTGATCGCCTCGTCGGAGTCATCGGGCTGGTCGGTGAGGGTGAACACGAGGCGCTCGGGCTCGACGACCTCGCGGTAGACACCCTTCCACGGGATCTCCTGACGGTCGGGACCCGCGTACATCACGGCGCTCCACCGGCCGCCGACGCGGACGTCCATGACGACGGACTCGACCGGGACCTCGGCCTCGGTACCGCCGAACCAGTGCGCGAACGACGCCGGTGTGGTCCAGGCGCGGAACACCAACTCACGGGGCGCGTCGAAGCGCCGGGTGATCTCGATGCCGGGGGTGGTGGTCGTGTCACTCATCGGATGTGCCCTTCTGGAGGTCGCGGAGATGGTCGGCGAGGACGTCGAAACGGTCCTCCCAGAACGCGCGGTACTGCTCCAACCAGTCGGTGGCCTCGCCCAGCGGCTCCGCCCGCAGCCGGCATGGCCGCCACTGGGCCGTGCGCCCCCGGGTGATCAGCCCGGCGGCCTCGAGCACCTTGAGGTGCTTGGAGATCGCCTGGACGCTCACCGGGAACGGCTCGGCCAGCTCGTTCACGCCTGCCTCGCCGCGGGCGAGCCGCGCGAGGAGCGCGCGACGCGTCGGGTCGGCAAGGGCCGCGAAGGTGACGCTGAGCGGATCCGCCGTCATGTCGTATTCACCTAACTGATTGAACAACCGCTGGGTTGAATATAGTGCTCGGACGCCTCGTGTCAAGTGCGAACCGGGCGAGCTGTGCATACAGTGGAAGCTTCAACCTCCGACCGGCCGCAGCGTGGCCGCCTGGTCGTCGCGCCAGGACGTGGGGAGTGGGATGAGAAGCGGCCGCGTTCTCGGCATCGTCGCCCGCACGACGGTCGCTCTCGTCTCCGCGGGGGCGCTCGTGGCCACGGGCGTCGCGTGGTCGTTGCAGCAGCGCGTCACCGCTGCGATCGTCACGAGCAACGCACTGACCGAGGGCCGTACCGACGCCCCGCCCGTCGCGCCCGGTCAGGCGTTCACCGCGCTGCTCGTCGGCCTGGACGCCCGCACCGACGCGAACGGCGACCCGTTGCCGGCAGCCATGCTCGACGCCCTGCACGTCGGCCCCGACGACGGCCAGCTCAACACCGACACGATCATCCTGCTGCACGTCCCCGCCGACCCGGTCTCCCCCGCCGTCGCGGTCTCGATCCCCCGCGACTCCTATGTGCCGATCGCGGGCGGCCGCGGCACCCACAAGATCAATTCGGCGTACGGCAGGGCGTTCGACGAGGCCGAGACGACCCTCACCGCCCAGGGCCTGACGGGCGCCGCGCTCGACCATCAGGGCAAGGAGGCCGGGCGCGCCGCGCTGATCGCGACGGTCGAGGCCCTCACCGGGGTGCGGATCGAGCACTACGCCGAGATCAACTTCGCCGGGTTCGTCGACCTCACGGCCGCCCTCGGCGGCGTCCCGGTGTGTCTGAACAGGGCAGTGAGCGACTCCTACTCCGGGATCGACCTGCCCGCGGGCCCGCAGACCGTGAACGGCGCCGCCGCGCTCGCGTTCGTCCGCCAGCGCCACGGCCTGGACGGCGGCGACCTCGACCGGATCGCGCGCCAGCAGGCGTTCATCGCCGGGCTCACGCAGCGCCTGCGCTCCGCGGGCACGCTCAGCGACCCGGCGAAGCTCTCCCAGCTGGTGGCGGTGGCCTCGCGCTACCTGGTGGTCGACAAGGGCTGGGACCTCGACCAGGCCCTCACCCAGGCGAGCAGGCTCGCGGGCGACAACCTGACGTTCCGCACCATCCCCACCGGGCGTCCCGACCTGCGCACCCCGTACGACGGCGTGGCGGTGCAGATCGACCAGGCCGCCGTGAAGGCGTTCGTCAGCGGGCTGGTGGCGGAGTCGGACACCCCGCCCACCACCACGCCCGTGCCCACGCCGGACACCGTCGCGGCGAAGCCGGCGGGCACGCCGATCACAACGACGACCGCGCCCCTGACCACCACGCCCCTGACCACCACGACGCCCCGCGTGATCACCGCGGACGGGGTGCCCTGCGTGAACTGAGCGGCGTCAGCTGATCCCGACGAGGTCCACCACGAACACCAGCGTCGAGCCTCCGGGGACGGGGCCGTTGGTCTGCGCGCCGTAGCCCAGCTCCGGTGGGATGACGATGACGCGCCGACCCCCCGGCTGCATGCCCACGATGCCCTGTGAGAAGCCGGGGACCACCTGGTCGAGCGGGAAGCTGGTCGGGGCGTCGCCGCGCGACCACGAGCTGTCGAACGGGGTGCCGTTGTAGAGCGTGCCGGAGTACCGGACGTTCACGGTGTCGGAGGCCTTCGCGGCCGGGCCGGTGCCCACCACCACGTCCTGGGTCAGGAGCTGCGTCGGCGGCTGGCCGGTGCCCGCCTCGGCCTGCGACTGGGCCTTGAGGTCGGTCGGGGTGCCGCTCAGCGCCGGGATGCCGGGGACGGTCGCACCCGGCGCGGCGGGGGCCTGCGCCGCACCCGCGGGGGCGGCG
>NZ_JAOPWR010000324.1 GCF_025965585.1 Pseudonocardia sp. | reverse complement strand
TTCGCGATGTGGTCGGCGTAGTAGTACTCCGGCACCTCGCGCTCGCTGGCGGCGATCAGCTCGGTGAAGTCCCACTTCTTGAGCAGCTTGCCGTTGCGGAACACCGGGACGAGCTGGTTCTCCTCGGCGGGGATCGAGTCGCGCGGAACCGTGGAGTAGTCGCCGTTCTCCAGCTTGAGCGCTAGGCGGCCGGCCTTGGACACCTTGAAGCCGGCGCCGGTCGGGCTCTTGGAGATGTCGCGCCAGGTGCCGTTGACGCACACCGCGCTGGCCTTCTGCCCGAAGTTCATGGTGTCGCGGTTCCAGTGCTGCAGCAGGCCACCGCCCATGCCGAACACGGCGTTCTCGGCCGACATCCCGCGGCGCTCGAGCTCGGCGTACACCTTGGGCAGCGAGTCGAACGTGACGCCGTCGCCCTGCACGGTGCGGATGAACGGCGGCAGGACCTTGAAGCCCTTGCTGTTGGTCTCGTAGCCGAACGCGTCCATCAGCCACTCGGTGGTGTCGGCGGTGACCTGCACGATGTCACCGGAGTCGGGGCGGATGCCCACCAGCCCGGGGAAGTTCTGGATCTTCTCCTTGAGCTGCTTGCCGATGATGTTCTTGACGCAGTTCTCGTGGTCGTAGGTGTCCGACAGCAGCAGTGCGCAGCCCTCGGGGGCGAACGTGTCGAGCATGTTCTCCAGCGCGGCCGCCTCGTTCTCCCTGCCCCAGGCGCAGAACCCGGCGTGCTCGGAGTTGGGGCCGGAGTTGGAGACCTTGCCTGCGTTGTAGAAGTGCTTGGCGGCGAGGATGCCGGGCACCGTGTCGCTCTGGTCGAAGTTCACCAGGTGGGCGAGCCCGCCCATCGCCGCGGACTGCTGCGAGCTGACGCCGCGGGCGCCGTAGTCGTGCAGCATGTTCCGCAGCAGGAACTCGTTGTCGGACGTGCGGTGCAGCGCCTCGCGGATGGCCTGCTTCGACAGCCAGCTGACGGTGCCGATCGTGGACGGGTACCAGACGGCGCGCAGCAGGGCCGTCTCGAAGAAGCTGGTGGCCCAGAAGTACTTGGGGTCGGTGTTGATGAGCTGCACCAGCACGTTGCGCGACGGCAGGACGGTGCCCTCGGCCACGGCCTCGATCTCGACGGGCAGGAAGCCGTCGTGGTCGTTGAGGATGCCCATCCAGTTCTCGCGGTTGAAGTGCATGCCCTGCTCGCGGACGACGAACTCGGCCTCGTCGATGTCCTCGAGGGTGATCGGGCGCATCAGGTTCTCGCGCAGGTAGGCCTGGAGGCCGACGAACATCGTCACCGGCCAGGGCCCGCCGCGGGACTCGATGTAGCTGGACACGTACTCCGTGCCCTTCGGGTACAGCGGGTAATGGCAGTGCTTGTAGTTGTCGGTGTTGATGATCAGGTTGTCCAGGTACCCCATGAGCGATGCCCACCCTTGTCTCGAGAGTCGTTTCGAACGGGGAGAAAGTGCGTGTGCGCGGGGCCGGCGTCACCCGTGACCCGTGGCGCAGGAACTGTGAGGTCCTCGCCTGGGACACCCTGACCCACCGACCCGCTCGCCCACCAGATCTGGAGCTGCGGAGCAACACGATTGTAACGATTCTACTGTGACTGGCAACACCCTGTCGCGCACCGTTGACGGGAGGATCCATGACGCGAGGACCAGGGCCGGGAACCGGTCCACGCGCAGTATCGATGCAGATGAGGCGCCTCCTAGCCCGCTCGGCGAACGCTCGGGCCGCACCTGCCCGGCCAGCGGTGGCAGCAGACGGGCACAGCAGAGCCGGTCCGTGGGCAGTAGCGAATAGAACGCTTTCTACTCGAGAGGTGGTCCCAACATCCGTCGGCTCCGCCCTGACGCGACGCCGGTCAGACCTCGTCCAGGGCGGCCGCGACCGCGGCGGCCGTGGTGTCCCGGACCGCGGTGGGATGCGGCGCCACATGGTCGACGACGCCGTCCGGGGCAGCGACGAGCTCTCCGTCGCTCCCGAGCATCACCACCACGGCGCTCATGCCGCGTCCACCGGCGGCGGATCCGGGGGCGGGGGCGCCACCGAGTCCCGCAGCTGCAGCGACGTGGCCAGCCGGGCCGGCGACGGGCTCTCCTGCGCGTCTTCGAGCAGGTCGAACAGCGCCGTCACCGCGCGGTAGCCCATGTCGTGCGCCGGCTGGCGGACGGTGGTGAGCCGCGGCGTGAGCAGCGCCGAGACCGGCAGGTCGTCGAAGCCGACGATGCTGACGTCCTCGGGGACCCGCAGCCCCACCGTCTTGCAGTGCTCCAGCGCGCCGATCGCCATGAGGTCGTTGGCGCACAGCAGGGCCGTCGGGCGCTCGCCCGCCGGCCCGGCGAGCGCCTGCGCCGCGAGCCGGGTGCCCGACGCCTGCCGGTAGTCCCCGACCAGCACGGGCAGCTCGTCGGGATCGAGACCGGCCCCGGCGAACGCCTCGCGATAGCCGGCGAGCCGTTGCTGCGCCGTCCACAGTGCACTCGGACCGCCGATCACGGCGACCCGCCGGTGGCCCTGGTCCAGCACATGCTTCGCGAGCTCCCGGGCACCGCGCCGCGACTCGCACACCACGGCGGGCAGGTCGAACCCGGGGATCTGCTCGTCGACGAGCACGACCGGGCCGAACCGCGACAGCTCGAGGATCGACGCCGGCAGCGAGCCCGTGCCCGACAGGTAGATCACCCCGTCGAGCCGCTGGCTGCGCAGCAGCTTGGCCTGCTTCTCCTCGGACTGGTCGGTGGCGTCGGGCACCACCAGCACGACGAGCACGTCGCGCGCCGACGCCGCCTTCTGCACACCCTCGGCGACCATCGCGAAGAACTGGTTGGTCAGCTCGGGGACCACCAGCCCGATCGTCGACGCCGAGCGGCGCTTGAGGCTGCGCGCCGACTCGTTCGGCGAGTACTCGAGCACCCGCACCGCGTCGAGCACCCGGTCGCGGCGCTCCGGTGCGACGGGCCCGGTGTCGTTGAGCACGTAGCTCACGGTGCTGATCGAGACCCGCGCGTGCTCCGCGACGTCCTTCATCGTCGGCCGCCGGCGCTGTGTCACGGGGAGGTCCTCCTGCTGCACACGTGTACTGCCCGCTCGCCGCCCACGACAGGATCGACGCCAAGAGCTGCCGGTGGTGGGACCAACCGACGAGCTCCGGTGGCGCCCGGTGCGGAGCGAGGTCGGAGGCGAACGCTACCGCACGTCCCGCCCCACCTCGCCCACGACCAGCAACGGGTCGTCGCCGGCCCGGGCCCGGTCGTCGAGCTCCAGCGGCCCGACGGCTCGACCCGCTCACCCGCGTTCCGATCGACCTGCCCGCCACCCCGCCGACCCACCGCTCGGCGCCACCCGCCTCGGGCGCCCAATAAGGTGACGCCGTGCCCACACCGCTGATCATCGACACCGACCCCGGGGTGGACGACGCCGTCGCCCTGATGCTCGCGCTGCACAGCCCCGAGGTGGAGCTGGTAGCCGTCACCGCGTCCTTCGGCAACATCGCGGTGGAGGGGACGGCCCGCAACGCGCGCCGGCTCATGGCGCTCGCCGGGCGCTCCGACGTCCCGGTGGCGGTCGGAGCCGCGCGTCCCCTGGTGCACCACAGCCCCGGATGGGCCGCGGAGTGGCACGGCGCCGACGGCCTCGGCGGACGTGGTGACGGTTTCCCGGAGCCCCCGCCCGGCGACTCCCGCACCGCCCTCGCGCTGACCGCCGAGATCCTGCGCTCGGCCGACGAGCCGGTGACGATCGCCTCGATCGGCCCGCTGACGAACACCGCGCTGCTGCTGGCCGCGCACCCCGAGCTGACCGACCGCATCGGGCGCATCGTCGTCATGGGCGGCGGCCTGTCGGGCGGGAACTTCACCGCGGCCGCCGAGTTCAACGTGATCGCCGATCCCGAGGCGGCCCAGCGGGTGTTCACCCAGGCCGAGGTGCCGGTCACGATGGTGCCGCTGGACCTGACCATGCGGGTGCTGGCCGACACCGCGTGGCTCGCCACGCTCGAGGCGGCCGGGCCGCGGAGCGCGCAGCTGCGCGGCGTCCTCGAGCTGTACCGCGAGGCGTTCCGCGAGCGCTACGACGTCGACGCCGTGGCGATCCACGACGCCGTCGCGGTGCTGGAGGCCATCGTGCCGGGCACGCTGGGCACGACCCCCATGCCGGTGCAGGTGGCGTGCGACTTCGGGCCGGCCCGGGGCGCCACGGTGCCCGACCGCCGCCGGGGCGCCGAGGGCCCCCGGGTGCACGTGGCCCTCGACGCCGACGTGGACGCCGTGCTCGCGGAGATCCTGGAGCGCGTCTCACGCCTCGGGTGAGCCCGGGAGCGTCCGCAGCCAGGCCACGAGCCGCTCCGCGTTCTCGGCGCCCCGGCCCTGGTCCACGGGTTTCCTCACCCCGCGGCAGCCCCTCACGCGAGGCCGTGCTCGATCGCGTAGCGCACCAGCGCGGCCCGGCCCCGGAGCCCCAGCTTGCCCAGCACGCGCTGGACGTGGTTCTCGACGGTGCGCGGCGAGAGCACCAGCCGGGTGGCGATCTGCCGCGCCGTCAGCCCCTCCACGACGAGCCGCAGCACGTCGGACTCGCGGTCGGTGAGCAGCGTCGCCGCGGCGGCCGGGTCGCCGTGCGCCGCGAGGACGACGTCGGCGAGACCCGCGCTGAAGACGGCCTCCCCGTCCGCCACGCGCCGCACCGACCGGACGAGCTCCGCGGCGCTCCCGGGGCGGACAAGGTAGCCCGCGGCACCGGCACGGACGGCGGCGAGCGCCTCCGCCGTCGGGGCGGCGTCGGTGCGCGCGGACACGGCGAGGACGCGGGCGTCCGGTGCCGCCGCGGTGATGGCGGCGATCGCCTCCGGGCCGCCGCCGGTATCGAGGTCCACGACCGCCACCTGCGGCTGCTGCTCGGCGACGAGCCGGGGAGCGGCGTCCGTGTCGTCGGTGCGGGCGAGCAACATCAGGCCGTCGACGGCGAGCGCCGCCGGGAGCCCGGACGCCGGCGCACACACAAGCACCACCGTCACGGCCGCTTCCACCGCGTCCACGCCTCCACCGTCCCCCTGCCGAGCCGTGATCATCCTCCCGCGGCGGTCGGCCCCCGGCCAGCCCCTTCTCGATGGCGTGGCGCACGGAAGGGGCGCGGTTGTCGAGCTGGAGCTTGCGCAGGGTGGTTCTGCACGTGGCTCTCGACGGTCCGGTGCGGGACCACGAGCGGCTCCCCGATCCGCTTCGCCGTGAGGCCCTCGGCCACCAGCCGCAGCACCTCGGTCTCACAGTTGGTCGGCGCGCCCGCCGGCACGCGGACTCGTCGAGCGTGAACACCACGACCGCCGTCGAGCTGATCAGCGTCAGCACCCGGTAGACGAGCAGGCCGCGCCACAGCCCGGCCCTCGGAAGTCGGTGACCGGGACGTCGCCGGTCCATCCGGGGCGGACCACGCCCCGGAGAGGATCAGTGGGACTCCGGGCGCTTCGTCCCCGTGATCAAGGCGTTGTAGAACCACGCGCGCGGCACCACGCGGGAGAGCACACATCGGTCGAGCCACGACAGCCGCTGCCAGCCGTGGTAGGCGAACAGCGCCCACCGCATCCCCAGCTTCCCGGGCGGCACGGCGGCCTCGAACGTGCGCACCGGCCAGCCCAGCATCGCTGCCGTGAACTCCTCGGTGACCACCCGTACGTCGGACGCGCCCGCGGCCCGTGCGATCCGGTCCAGCTCGGCGGGATCGAAGACATGGATGTCGACGACGGCCTCCAGCGCGGCCGCGCGCGAGGACTCGTCGAGCTCCGCCTGCGGCCGCCGCCACCCGGCCAGGGCCGGCAGCCTCGTCACCGTCGTGGCGGCCTTCCAGGTGAGCTGCCCGAGCTTGCGGGCGTACCGGTCGCCGATCTTCGTCGGCTCCCCGGCGAAGACGAACCGCCCGCCCGGCTTGAGGACCCGCAGGATCTCGCGGAACGCCGTGTCCAGGTCGGGGATGTGATGCAGCACGGCGTGGCCGACCACCACGTCGAACGTGTCGTCGTCGTAGGGGATCTTCTCGGCGTCGGCCACGCGGCCGTCGACGTCGAGGCCGAGGTGCTCGGCGTTGCGCAGCGCGGCCTGCACCATGCCCGGCGACAGGTCCGTCACCGAGCCGTGCTCGGCCAGCCCGGCCTGCATGAGGTTGAGCAGGAAGAAACCGGTGCCGCTGCCCAGCTCCAGCGCGCGCTCGTACGGCCAGGCGGCGTCGCCCGCCCCATGGCCGTCGACAGCTGTGCGGAAGCGGTCGGCGGCGTAGGTGATGCAGCGCTCGTCGTAGGAGATGGACCACTTGTCGTCGTAGGAGCCCGCCTCCCAGTCGTGGTAGAGCACGTTCGCGAGCTTGCGGTCGTGGCGGGCGGCCTCGACCTCCTCGGCGGTGGCGTGCGGACGGGGCGCAGGGTCCGTACTCATGGGTAGGAATTCTAGGACGCGCGGGCGTGATCGCCGCGAGATGGGCGACGGGGTCGTCCGGACGACCGGTCCGCCCACCTCGTGGCGATCATCAGCTCAACGCCCGGTGAACTGCGCCTTCCCCGGGCCGTTCTCCACGAACGAGTCCATGCCGACCTGCCGGTCCTCGGTGGCGAACAGCGCCGCGAAGAGCTCGGCCTCCAGGTCCAGGCCGGTGCGCAGGTCGACGTCGAGGCCGCCGTCGATGGCCTTCTTCGCCGCGGCCAGCGCCACGGCCGGTCCGTTGACGAACTGCTCCGCCCACCGCCGCGCGGTGGCGTAGACCTCGTCGGCCGGCACGACCTCGTCCACGAGGCCGATCGCCAGCGCCTCGTCGGCCTTCACCATCCGGCCGGTGAAGATCAGGTCCTTCGCCTTCGGCGCCCCGATGAGGCGCGTGAGCCGCTGCGTGCCGCCGCCGCCCGGGATGATGCCGAGCAGGATCTCGGGCTGGCCGAGCTTGGCGTTGTCGCCGCAGACGCGCCGGTCGCAGCCCAGCGCCACCTCCAGGCCGCCGCCCAGCGCGTAGCCGGTGATCGCCGCGACGGCGGGCTTCGGGATCGTCGAGATCGCGCCGAACCCGGCCGACAGGCGCCGCGCCACCGTGGACATGTCCGCGTAGGTCATGCCCGCCATCTCCTTGACGTCGGCGCCGGCGGCGAACACCTTCTCCCCGCCGTAGACGACCACCGCGCGCACGTCGGCCCGCTGTGCGGCCTCGGCGGAGACGGTGATCAGCTCCTCCTGCACCTGGCGGCTGATCGCGTTCATGGGCGGCCGGTCCAGCCGGATCGTCCCGACCCCGCCGTCGACCTCGAGCTTCACGAATTCGGTCACGCCGGCACCCTAACCCGGCCGCCCCATCCCGCGAGTCGGCACAGAACGGCGCGTGGGTCGACACCGATCGGCGGGCGAGTCGAGACGGATCGGTGGTCGAGCGGGCACGAGCCGGCGCCCCCAACCCCGCGAGTCGACACCGATCGGCGACCGAGCCGGCACGTCCCGGCGGCGGACCGCGGTGGTGCGCCACGCCGTGCCGACTCGCGCACCCCGTTGTGCCGACTCGTGGGGTGGGGCTCGGGTGGGTCAGCGCATCCAGGCCGTGTAGCGGCCGCGGCGGCGCTGCACCGACAGCGGGACGCCGAACGTCGCCGTCAGGTTCTCGTCGGTCAGCACGTCGTCCAGCAGCCCGGACGCGACCACGCCGCCCTCGCGCAGCAGCAGCCCGTGCGTGTAACCCGGCGGGATCTCCTCGACGTGGTGGGTCACCAGCACCGACGCCGGTGCGTCCGGGTCCATCGCGAGCCGGGCCAGCCGGCCGACGAGGTCCTCCCGGCCGCCCAGGTCGAGCCCGGCCGTCGGCTCGTCGAGCAGCAGGAGCTCGGGGTCGGTCATGAGCGCGCGGGCGATCAGCGTGCGCTTGCGCTCGCCCTCCGAGAGCGTGCCGAAGGTCCGGTGCGTGAGCCCGCGCACCCCCATCGCGTCGAGCAGGGCCTCGGCGCGATCGGTGTCGGCCGCCTCGTACCGCTCCCGCCAGCGGCCGAGCACGCCGTACCCGGCGCTCACGACGACGTCGCTGACCGTCTCGTCGCCCGGGATCCGCAGGCCCAGCGCCGCCGACGTCAGGCCGATGCGGGTGCGCAGCTCGAAGACGTTCACCCGACCCAGCCGTTCGCCCAGGATGTCCACCACGCCGGTGGTGGGGTGCAGCTCGGCCGAGGCGAGCCTCAGCAGCGTGGTCTTGCCGGCACCGTTGGGCCCGAGCACCACCCACCGTTCGTCCAGCTCGACGGCCCAGTCGACGTCGTGCAGCAACGTCGCGCCGCCGCGCCGGACCGACACGCCCTCCATCCGGACGACGAGATCGGAGAGGTCGGGGCTCGTGAACAACGACTCACGGGGTGATTCAGGAGCAGCCACGCGCTCTATCCTCGCCGATCGTGCCGGTCTTCCCGTTGGGTGCCCATGTCGACGCCGAGGGGGCCCGGTTCGCCGTGGCCTCGACCAGCGCGGACGCCGTCGAGGTCTGTCTCGTGGACGGGGTCGGCGAGCTGACCGAGCGCCGCGTCGAGCTGACCGAGCGCACGTTCGGCGTCTGGCACGGACACGTCCCCGGGGTGCGGCCCGGGCAGCGCTACGGCTACCGCGTGCACGGCCCGTACCGGCCGTGGGACGGGCTGCGCGCCAACCCCGCGAAGATCCTGGTCGACCCGTACACGCGCCGGATCACGGGGACGGTCACGAACCTGCAGGCCGCCCGCGGCTGGGTGAACGACCCGATGACCGGCACCGAGAGCACCATCGACTCGCTGGGCCACGTGCCGCTGTCGGTGGTCACCGCGCCGGACGTGCCGGCGCCCGGCGACCGGCCCGACGTCCCGTGGTCGGAGACGGTGATCACCGAGCTGCACGTCCGCGGCTACACGATGTGCCACCCCGACGTGCCGCCGGAGCATCGCGGCACCTATCTCGGGATGACCCACCCCGCGGTGCTGCAGCACCTGCGGCGCACCGGTGTCACGGCCGTCGAGCTGCTGCCCGTGACGGCGATCGCCGAGGAGCCGCCGCTGCTCGCGCGCCGCCTGCCCAACTACTGGGGCTACGCCACGCTCGGCTTCCTCGCGCCGCACGCCGGCTACGCGAGCGTCCCGGGCGCGGAGGTGGAGGAGTTCCGGGCGATGGTGGCGGCGCTGCACTCGGTGGGGATCGAGGTGATCCTCGACGTGGTGCCCAACCACACGGCCGAGGGCGGGGTCGGCGGCACCACGCTCTCCTACCGCGGCCTGGACGCCCCCGCGTACTACTCCCTCGGCGGCAACGGCCACGACGCCGACATCACCGGTACCGGCAACACCCTCGACTCGGGCTCGCCCACCGTCATCCGGCTGGTGTGCGACGCGCTGCGGCACTGGGTCACGACGTACGGCGTGGACGGGTTCCGCATCGACCTCGCAAGCGTCCTCGGCCGGCCGCGGTCGGGCGCCTTCGACCCGAACGCCCCGCTGCTCACCTCCATCGCGATCGACCCGGTGCTCTCGCGCGTCAAGCTGATCGCCGAGCCGTGGGACGCCACGGGCGAGGGCTACCGCGTCGGCGGGTTCGGCGTCGCGTGGTCGGAGTGGAACGGCCGCTACCGCGACGCGGTGCGCGACTTCTGGCGCGGCCACGGCGGCATCGGTGAGGTGGCCTCCCGCCTGACGGGCAGCTCCGACCTCTACAAGCATTCCGGACGACGGCCCTGGGCGTCGGTCAACTTCGTGACCGCCCACGACGGGTTCACCCTGCGCGACCTCGTCTCGTACAACCACAAGCACAACGAGGGCAACCTCGAGAACAACCACGACGGCACCGACGACAACCGCTCGCAGAACTTCGGCGTGGAGGGCGAGACCGACTCGCCGGTGATCGTCTCCCGCCGGCTCGCCACGGCGCGGGCCATGCTCGGCACGCTCCTGCTCTCGACCGGCACCCCGATGGTGCTGGCGGGCGACGAGCGCTGGCGCACCCAGCATGGCAACAACAACGCCTACTGCCGCGACGACGAGACGTCGTGGACCGACTGGTCGCCGGGTGGGCGCGACCGCGAGGCAGCCGGATCGATGACGGCCTTCACGGCGCGGGTGGCGGCCATCCGGCGCAGCTCCCCCGCCCTGCAGCGCGACACGTTCTACCGCGACGGCGAGGTGCTGTGGTGGCACCCCGAGGGCCGCCGCATCGGCGGCCACGACTGGCACGACGGCGACCTGCACACCCTCGGGCTGATGCGCGACGAGTGGCTGCTGCTCATGCACGCGGGTGACAACGCGATCCCGGCCACGCTGCCGCCGAACGGGCCGTTCGTGCCGGAGCTGGACAGCACCCGCCCCGACGGCGCCCCGGCGAGCTGCCGTCCCCTGCCCGGAGGCACGACGATCACCCTCCCTCCCCGCTCCCTGCTCCTCCTGCGCCGCACCCCCTGACGACCGCGGGTCGACACCGAGCGGGTCGACACCGAGCGCCCCGTCCGCGAGTCCACACGATCGGGCGGTCGGGTCGACACGATCCGGCGAGACGCGGCAGCCGGTCGTGCCGGCTCGCACACCAGAACCTGTCCGCTTGCGGAGTGCCGGCCCCGCGCGCCGCCGTTCCGCGCCGACTCGCGGGCCGTTTCGTGTCGACCCGCGCGCCTGTTCGTGCCGACTTGCGCAGGTTAGGGTTCCCGCATGCCTCGTTACGACTTCCGCTGCCGCGAGTGCGCGCAGACCTTCGAGGTCACGCGCTCGATGAGCGCGTCCGCCGACCCCGCGCCGTGTCCCGGCGGGCACTCCGACACCGTCAAGCTCCTCGCCACCGTCTCGGTCGGCGGGCGCAGCGCCGCTCCCGTGCCTGCGCGGGCCGGGGGCGGCGGCGGGTGCTGCGGGGGCGGCTGCTGCGGCGGCTGAAACCCCGTCCGTGGACACCCGGTGACGCACGGGTGACGACCGGTGGCCCCCGCTGCACACGGTCTGGGAGCGCCCTATCCTCCGTGGCGCCGGAGCGGCCGGGTCTGATCGAGGCCCGGTGAGCAACCGGTGTGAACGAGGGGACAAGCATGAGCGACACGATCCAGGCTCCGGGCAGCCTGTCGGGCGACCAGCGCATCGACTCGGCCAACGGCCAGTACCACTTCGGCGTCCTCCCGGACGGCAACCTCGCGGTCGGCGGCCCGAACGGCGCCGAGTGGGACGCCGACATCCACGACGCCCCCGGCTCGCGCCTGGACGTCCAGGAGGACGGCAACCTGGTGCTGTACAAGGCCGACGGCGGCGTGCGCTGGGCCTCCAACACCTCGGGCCAGAACGCCAAGCTGGTCATGCAGGACGACCGCAACGTCGTCCTCTACAACGGTGACGGCGCCGTGCTGTGGTCGCCGAACAGCTACAACCAGTGATCTGAGGGTGTCGGGGGTGGCGGCGGACAGCCGCCACCCCCGAACCGTCTCAGCCGGCCAGCACGACCTTCCCCAGCTCCGCGGGTGAGGCCAGCAGCGGGTGCTGCGGCAGCACGCGCACGGAGTAGCCGGTGAGCCCCGCGTAGGGCAGCGGCACCACGACCTCGAACCGCTCGCCCCCGCCCTCGGCCGGCCCGACGTGCTGCATCGCCACGGTGCGTGACCCGCGCAGCTCGTCGCTCTCGTCGACCTGGCCCACGACGGCCTGCACGACGACGTCCGACGGGTCGAGCCCGGCCAACTGCACGGCGGCCCGCACCGTCATCGGCGCACCGACCACGGGCGTGTCGGGCAGCCCCGACGCGTCGACGCCCAGCACCGCCACCCGCGCCCACGCGTCGTTGAGCCGCGTCCGGTAGGCCGCCATCTCCCTGGCGCCCTCGAACTTGTCGTCCACCACCGCGGCCGCGGCCCGCGCCGCCGGCGCGTAGAGCCCCTCGGCGTACTCACGCACCATCCGGGTGGCCTGGATCTGCGGACGCAGGGTGGTGAGCGTGTGACGCACCAGCTCCACCCAGCGGGTGGGGACGCCGTCGGTGCGCTCGTAGAACGCCGGCCCGACCCGGGTGGCCAGCAGCTCGTAGAGGGCGTTGGCCTCGAGGTCGTCGCGACGGGCGGGGTCCTCGATGCCGTCGGCGGTGGGGATGGCCCAGCCGTTCAGCCCGTCGTAGAACTCGTCCCACCAGCCGTCGCGGATGGAGAGGTTGAGCCCGCCGTTGAGCGCCGACTTCATGCCCGACGTGCCGCACGCCTCCAGCGGGCGCAGCGGGTTGTTGAGCCAGACGTCGCAGCCCCAGTACAGGTAGCGGGCCATCGACATGTCGTAGTCGGGCAGGAACACGATGCGGTGGCGCACCGCGGGGTCGTCGGCGAACCGCACGATCTCCTGGATCAGTGCCTTGCCGCCGTCGTCGGCCGGGTGGCTCTTGCCCGCGACGACGAGCTGCACCGGGCGGTGCGGGTCGAGCAGCAGGTCACGCAGCCGGTCCTTGTCGCGCAGCATCAGCGTGAGGCGCTTGTAGGTGGGCACGCGCCGCGCGAAGCCGACGGTGAGCAGGCCCGGGTCGAAGACGTGGTCGGTCCAGCCCAGCTCCGGTGTGGACGCGCCGCGCTGCAGCCACGCCTCGCGCACGCGGCGGCGCACCTCGGTGACCAGGCGCGCGCGCAGGGCACCGCGCAGGTGCCACAGCTCCTCGTCGGAGACGGAGTGGATGCTCGGCCGTCCGGGCTCCCCGATCAGCTCGGTGACCTCGCGGGCCTCCCAGGTGGGGCCGTGCACGCCGTTGGTGACCGAGCCGATCGGCACCTCGTCGGCGTCGAAGCCCTCCCACAGCGAGCCGAACATCCCACGCGAGACGGCTCCGTGCAGCTGCGAGACGCCGTTGGCGCGCTGGGCCAGGCGCAGGCCCATGTGCGCCATGTTGAACATGTTCGGGTTGGCCTCGGCGCCGAGCGCGAGCACGCGGTCGGTGGGCACTCCGGGGAGCAGCCCGTCTGCGTCGATGTCCGTTCCGCCGGCGCTCCACTGGCCGAAGTAGTGCTTGACCATGTCCACCGGGAACCGGTCGATGCCCGCGGGCACCGGGGTGTGGGTGGTGAACACCGTGCCCGCGCGGACGGTGGCCACGGCCTCGTCGAAGGTGAGGCCGTGCGCCGACTGCAGCTCGCGGATGCGCTCGAGCCCGAGGTAGCCCGCGTGGCCCTCGTTGGTGTGGAACACCTCCGGCTCGGGGTGCCCGGTGACGGCGCAGAACGCGCGGACGGCGCGCACGCCGCCGATGCCGACGAGGATCTCCTGCCGGATGCGCTGGTCCTGGTCGCCGCCGTAGAGCCGGTCGGTGACGCCGCGCAGGTCCGGGTCGTTCTCCTCGATGTCGGAGTCGAGCAGCAGCAGGGGCACGCGCCCGACGGCCGCCTGCCACACGCGCACCTTGAGGGTGCGCCTGGCGGGCATCGCGATCTCGACGAGCACGGGCTCGCCGGCGTCGTCGACGAGCAGCTGCAGCGGCAGGCCCTGGGGGTCGAGCGCCGGGTAGTGCTCGAGCTGCCAACCGTCGAGCGAGAGCGACTGCCGGAAGTACCCGGAGCGGTAGAGCAGCCCGACGCCGATCAGTGGCACGCCGAGGTCGGACGCCGACTTGAGGTGGTCACCGGCGAGCACGCCGAGGCCGCCGGAGTAGTTCGGCAGCACCTCCGAGACGCCGAACTCCATCGAGAAGTAGCCGACGGCGGCGGGCAGGGTGGGGTCGTCCTCGCGCTCGCTCTGGTACCAGCGCGGCTCGTTCAGGTACGAGGCCAGGTCGTCGGCCAGCTCGCGGACGGTCACCACGGTCTCGGCGTCGGAGGCGAGCTCCTCGAACCGTCCGGTGGAGATCTCGCCCAGCAGCCGCACCGGGTCCTGGCCCGCGCGCTCCCATGCGTCGGGGTCGAGCGTGGCGAACAGGTCGTGGGTCGGCGCGTGCCAACTCCAGCGCAAGTTGGTGGCCAGTGTCTGCAGGGGCGCCAGCGCGGGCGGGAGCTGGGCCCGGACCGTGAATCGGCGAAGAGCTCTCACGCGGGGAGATCGTAGAGGAATCGATGGCGTGATCGTTCAAGAAGACGCCGACCAGGGGTGGACGACCGGCCCGGACCGTAGGACGCTGTCCTCGGACAGCGCGGACCAGGGGCTCCGATGACGATCACATGAACGACCCGCGACGCGCGGTGACCCGTTCCGATCGTGAGCGGATCGGGTAGATAGGTTTGTGTCTCACGTGACGGATGCGTTTTCAGCAGGGGGTGAGCCGATGACCGGTCGGCTGGGCATCGACGACATCACTCCCTCGGTCGGAGGCAGTCGCCATCCCGGTAAGGCCGTAGTCGGCGAGATCGTGCCGATCGGCGCCACCGTGTGGCGCGAGGGGCACGACGCCGTCGCCGCCAACGTGGTCTGGAAGCGCGTCGGCGGGCGCGGCGCCGCCCAGCACGTGCGGATGGTCCCCGCTGGGCCCGGCACCGACCGATTCGAGGCCACCGTCGTCGCCGACGAGCCCGGGCTCTGGACGTTCCGCGTCGACGCATGGAGCGACCCGTGGGCCACGTGGGTCAACGCCGTCACGAAGAAGCTGGACGCCGGGCAGTCCGCCGACGAGCTGGCCAACGACCTCGAGACCGGTGCCCGGCTGCTGCAGCGCGTGGGCCGCCGTCCCTCCGAGCGCCCGCACCGTGACCTGCTCTTCGGCGCCGCCAACGCCCTGCGCGACACCGCGATGCCGCTGCACGCCCGCGTCGCGCCCGCCCTCTTCCCTGCCGTCGACACGATCATGACCGAGCGCCCGGTGCGCGAGCTGATCACGCGCGGCCGCTCCCAGCAGATGTACGTCGACCGCGAGCGCGCCCTCTACGGCTCCTGGTACGAGATCTTCCCGCGCTCCACCGGTGGTCGTGACGAGACCGGCCGCGCGGTGCACGGCTCGTTCGTCACCGCGGCGAAGGAGCTCGACCGCATCTCCTCGATGGGCTTCGACGTCGTCTACCTGCCGCCGATCCACCCGGTCGGCACGGTGCACCGCAAGGGCCGCAACAACTCCGTCAACGCCGGGCCCGGCGACGTCGGCTCGCCGTGGGCCATCGGCTCGGCCGCCGGCGGCCACGACGCCATCGACCCGGAGCTGGGCACCCTCGAGGACTTCGACGCGTTCGTGGAGCGCACGGAGGACCTCGGCATGGAGGTGGCACTGGACTTCGCGCTGCAGTGCGCGCCCGACCACCCGTGGGTGGCCGAGCACCCCGAGTGGTTCACGGTGCGCCCCGACGGCACCATCGCCTACGCGGAGAACCCGCCGAAGAAGTACCAGGACATCTACCCGATCAACTTCGACAACGACCCGGCCGGCATCTACGCCGAGTCGCTGCGCGTGGTGATGCACTGGGTCGAGCACGGCGTGAAGATCTTCCGTGTCGACAACCCCCACACCAAGCCGCCGAATTTCTGGCACTGGCTGATCTGGCAGGTCAAGGCGCGCAACCCCGAGGTGCTGTTCCTCGCCGAGGCGTTCACGCGCCCGGCGCGGCTGTTCGGGCTGGCCCGGTTGGGCTTCACCCAGTCCTACAGCTACTTCACCTGGCGGGAGACGAAGGAAGAGCTCACCGAGTTCATCCAGATGCATGCGGAACGCGCCGACGAGGCGCGTCCCAACCTGTTCGTCAACACCCCGGACATCCTCCCGGAGCACCTGCAGACCGGCGGTCCGGGCATGTTCGCCATCCGCGCCACGCTGGCGTCCACGATGGCTCCCACGTGGGGTGTCTACTCGGGCTTCGAGCTCTTCGAGTGGGAGCCGGCCAAGCCGGGCAGCGAGGAGTACCTCAACTCCGAGAAGTACGAGCTGCGCCCCCGCGACTTCCACGCCGCCGCGGCCGCCGGCAACTCGCTGGAGCCCTACATCACGCGGCTCAACGAGATCCGCCGCGTACACCCGGCGCTGCAGCAGCTGCGCGACATCTCGTTCCACCACGTCGACAACGACGCGATCATCGCCTACTCCAAGCACGACGCCACCACGGGCGACCTGGTGCTGGTGATCTGCACGCTCGACCCCCACAACGCCCAGATCGGCACCACCGCGCTGGACATGCCCGCGCTCGGCCTCGACTGGAACGACCGCTTCACCGTGCACGACGAGATCAGCGGCGAGACGTGGGACTGGGGCCAGTTCAACTTCGTCAAGCTGGAGCCCTGGAACCACGTGGCCCACATCCTGCGGGTTCAGCGGTAGCCACCGCGCCGGAACGGACGGCGGCCGGCAACGCCGGCACGTCGCCGTTCTCGTCGCACCGTTTCCGGCCGGCGGAGAACGGCATGGACCGGGACGACGAACGGTCGGCGTAGCCCGCTCCTCGGGCACGCGCGGGCGGTGCGGCGACCGCGACCGATCTGGCCCCGGGTCCGGGCCTGCGAATCCGACGCGACCCCCGGCCGGACGGCTACCCTGGTGAGGGCGCCCCGCTACGTCGTGCACACCGCCACCGCACCCTGTACGACTACAGCCGTGTGCCCACCGCCCAACACCTCCGTCCGGTAGGAACGCGATACCTCCATGTCGATCGACACCCCGACTGCCCGGGACCACGCCCACGACCACGGCGACGAGCCGCTGACCGAGAGCTCCTCCGACGAGTACGGCCAGGCCCGGACGCTCGACGTCGACCACGACTGGTTCAAACGGGCGGTCTTCTACGAGGTGCTCGTCCGGGCCTTCAGCGACTCGAACCGCGACGGCACCGGCGACCTCCGCGGGCTGACGGAGAAGCTGGACTACATCCAGTGGCTGGGCGTCGACTGCCTCTGGCTGCCGCCGTTCTACGACTCGCCACTGCGCGACGGCGGCTACGACATCCGCGACTTCCGCACCGTGCTGCCGGAGTTCGGCACCGTCGACGACTTCGTGGTGCTCCTCGACGAGGCGCACAAGCGCGGCATCCGGGTCATCACCGACCTGGTCATGAACCACACCAGCGACACGCACCCGTGGTTCGAGGAGTCGCGCCGCAACCCCGACGGGCCCTACGGCGACTTCTACATGTGGGAGGACGACGACTCGCGCTACCCCGACGCGCGGATCATCTTCGTCGACACGGAGCAGTCGAACTGGACCTACGACCGGGTGCGCGGCCAGTTCTACTTCCACCGGTTCTTCTCCCACCAGCCCGACCTGAACTACGACAACCCCGCCGTCCAGGACGCGATGCTCGACGTCCTGCGGTTCTGGCTCGACCTCGGCATCGACGGCTTCCGGCTAGACGCCGTGCCCTATCTCTTCGCCCGCGACGGCACGAACTGCGAGAACCTGCCGGAGACCCACCAGTTCCTCAAGCGCGCCCGCAAGGTGATGGAGGACGAGTACCCCGGCCGCGTCATGCTGGCCGAGGCCAACCAGTGGCCCGCGGACGTCGTCGAGTACTTCGGCGACGCCGAGGTCGGCGGCGACGAGTGCCAGATGGCGTTCCACTTCCCGCTGATGCCGCGCATCTTCATGGCCGTCCGGCGGGAGAACCGCTTCCCGATCTCGGAGATCCTGGCCCAGACGCCCGCGATCCCGGCGGGCGCGCAGTGGGGCATCTTCCTGCGCAACCACGACGAGCTGACCCTCGAGATGGTCACCGACGAAGAGCGCGACTACATGTACGCGGAGTACGCCAAGGACCCGCGGATGAAGGCCAACATCGGCATCCGCCGCCGGCTCGCGCCGCTGCTGGAGAACGACCGCAACCAGCTCGAGCTGTTCACGGCGCTGCTCATGTCGCTGCCCGGCTCACCCGTTCTCTACTACGGTGACGAGATCGGCATGGGCGACAACATCTGGCAGGGCGACCGTGACGCCGTCCGCAGCCCGATGCAGTGGACGCCCGACCGCAACGCCGGGTTCTCCTCGGCCGACCCGGGCCGGCTCTACCTGCCGATCATCATGGACCCGCTGTACGGCTACCAGGCCGTGAACGTCGAGGCGCAGTCCAACTCCACCACGTCGCTGCTGCACTGGAACCGGCACATGATCGAGATCCGCAAGCGCCACCCGGCGTTCGGACTCGGCGAGTACCACGAGCTGGGCGGCACCAACCCGTCGGTGCTCGCGTACGTCCGCAACCATGGCGACGACGTCGTGCTCTGTGTCAACAACATGTCGCGCTTCCCGCAACCCGTGGAGCTCGACCTCTCCGCCTGGCAGGGTTGCTCCCCCCACGAGCTGACCGGTGGTGTTGCGTTCCCGCGGATCGGGGAACTCCCCTACCTGTTGACCCTTCCGGGTCATGGGTTCTACTGGTTCTCGATCAATCCGCCCACGGAGGACGTTTCGTGAGTCTCGCCGAGGAGCTCCCCACACTGTTGTCGGAGTGGCTGCCCCAGCAGCGCTGGTTCGCGGCGAAGGGACGGCCGGTGCGGTCGCTCGCCGTCGCACAGAGCACCAGTCTGCTCGCCGAGAGCGACCCGCTCCTCGACCACGTGCTCCTCGCCGTCACGTTCGACGACTCGTCGGTGCACCACTACCAGCTGCTCGTCGCCCGGAGCGGCACCGCGCGCGGCGACCTGGAGCACGTCACGTTCGGGGTGATCGACGGCCTCGCCGTCTACGACGCGCTGTGGGACACCCGCGTCACGGAGTGGCTGCTCGAGGCGATCCGCGCCGGCACCACCGTGAGCGGCCTGCGGTTCGTCCCCGAGCCCGGGGCGGTGCTGGCCGACGCGGGCACACCGGGCCGGGTGCTCGGCGTCGAGCAGTCCAACACGTCGGTGTCATGGGGCGAGAGATCGATCCTCAAGCTGTTCCGTCGCGTGCTGCCCGGCGTCAACCCCGACCTGGAGCTGCACCGCGCGCTGCGCTCGGTGGGCAGCAATGAGGTGGCCGCGCTGCAGGGGGCGATCGAGGGCACGGTGGACGACGAGCCGGCCACGTTCGCGATGCTGCAGGACTTCGCGGCCAACTCCGCCGACGGCTGGTCGATGGCCCTCGCGAGCGTCCGCGACCTGCTCGCCGAGGGCGACCTGCGCGCCGACGAGGTGGGCGGCGACTTCGCCGGCGAGGCCTCCCGGCTGGGCGAGACCGTGGCCATCGTCCACGACGAGCTGCGCCGCTCCCTCGGGGGCGGCGAGCACAACCCCGGCGAGCTCGCGGCCGCCTGGCACGTGCGGCTCAACGTCGTCGCCGAGGAGGTGCCGGCGCTGGCCGAGTACGTCCCGGCGATCCGGTCGGTGTTCGACGCGGTGGCCGGGCTGACCACCCCGGTCGCCACCCAGCGCGTCCACGGCGACCTGCACCTGGGCCAGACGCTGCGCACCCCGTACGGCTGGCTGGTGATCGACTTCGAGGGCGAGCCCGCCACCGCGCTCATCGATCGCGTGCGCCCCGACAGCGCCCTGCGCGACGTCGCGGGCATGCTCCGCTCGTTCGACTACGCCGCTTTCCACCAGCTCTCGCAGTGGGAGCCCATGAGCGAGTGGGCCGATCCCGACCACGACTCGCAGATGGCCTGGCGCGCCAACGAGTGGGCCGAACGCAACCGCGCCGCCTTCTGCGACGGCTACGCGATCCGGGCCGGCGTCGACCCCCGCGAGCAGTCCCTGCTGCTGAGCGCGTTCGAGCTGGACAAGGCGGTGTACGAGGTGCTGTACGAGACGCGCAGCCGCCCCACCTGGGCTCCCATCCCGCTGGCCTCGATCCGCCGCCTGACGAGCGAGTCGGGCTCCGACGCGGTCCGCTGACCGGTCGGACCGTCGAGCGCACCCCGAGCGTGGTCCCGCCCCGGCGGAACCATCGTGAGGACGCGGCCGGCGGGCCGTGAGTCCCCGGCGCGGCGCCCGTTCGCGTGGCCCGCACGAGCCGCGACCTGATCGTTGCAGCCAGGCTCGGCAACCCGGGCATGGGACCAATAGGGTGCGCGAGTGGATCGCGAGGCTAACCCGACCCAGACGATCAACCGGGAGGCGGAGATCAGCGTGCGGATCGACCCCTGCCCGCCCGACCAGAACACCATCGACCGTGTCCTCGGGGGTGCCCACCACGACCCGCACTCCGTGCTGGGCGCACACCCCCATCCGGACGGCACCGTCGTCCGCGTCCTGCGCCCGCACGCCGACGAGGTGCACGTCGTCCTCGACGGCGGGGACGGCCACCCGCTCGTCAAGGTGCACGACGCCGGCCTGTTCTCGGGCGTCGTGCCCGGGCCGCCGTCGGACTACCGGCTCGCCGTGCGCTACGGCGAGCACGTCGACATCGTCGACGACCCGTACCGCTGGCTGCCGACGCTCGGCGAGGTCGACCTGCACCTCATCGGCGAGGGCCGCCACGAGCGCCTCTGGGAGGTCCTCGGCTCGCACGTGCGCACCTACGAGACCCCCGGCGGGGTCGTCTCCGGTACGAGCTTCGCCGTGTGGGCGCCGTCCGCCCAGGGCGTGCGCGTCACCGGCGACTTCGACGGCTGGAGTGGTTGGGCCCACCCCATGCGGGCGCTCGGCAGCACGGGGGTGTGGGAGATCTTCGTGCCCGGCATCGAGCCCGGTGTGCGCTACAAGTTCCGGATCCTCGGGCAGGACGGCCGCTGGCGTGACAAGGCCGACCCGATGGCCTTCCGCACCGAGATCCCGCCGGCCACCGCGTCCATCGTGGACGTCGCCGGCCACGAGTGGGCCGACGGCGACTGGATGACCGCCCGCGCGCAGAAGCGGGCCCACGCCGAGCCGATGAGCGTCTACGAGATGCACCTCGGCTCGTGGCGCCAAGGTCTGGACTACCGCGAGATGGCACGCCAGCTCGTCGAGTACCTGGACGAGACGGGCTTCACCCACGTCGAGCTGCTGCCGGTGGCCGAGCACCCGTTCGGCGGGTCGTGGGGCTACCAGGTCACCTCGTACTACGCGCCGACGGCGCGCTTCGGCACCCCGGACGACTTCCGGTGGTTCGTCGACCACCTGCACACCCACGGCTACGGCGTCATCGTCGACTGGGTGCCCGCACACTTCCCGCGCGACGAGTGGGCGCTCGCCAAGTTCGACGGCGGCCCGCTCTACGAGCACGCCGACCCGCGCCGCGGTGAGCAGCCCGACTGGGGCACGCTCGTGTTCGACTTCGGCCGCCGCGAAGTGCGCAACTTCCTCGTCGCCAACGCCCTGTACTGGCTGGAGTCGTTCCACATCGACGGGCTGCGCGTAGACGCCGTGGCCTCGATGCTCTACCTGGACTACTCCCGCAGGGACGGGCAGTGGCTGCCCAACATCTACGGCGGCCGCGAGAACCTCGACGCGGTGGCGTTCCTGCAGGAGATGAACGCCACCGTCTACCGCGAGCACCCCGGCGCGATGACGATCGCCGAGGAGTCCACCGCCTGGCCGGGCGTCTCCCGCCCCACGCACCTGGGCGGTCTGGGCTTCGGGTTCAAGTGGAACATGGGCTGGATGCACGACACGCTCGACTACACCGCCCGGGACCCGATCTACCGAGGCTTCCACCACAACCAGATGACGTTCTCGCTGATGTACGCGTTCAGCGAGAACTTCGTCCTGCCGATCAGCCACGACGAGGTCGTGCACGGCAAGGGCTCGCTGTGGGAGCGGATGCCCGGCGACGCCTGGAACAAGGCCGCCAACATCCGCGCGCTGCTCGCCTACATGTGGGCGCACCCGGGCAAGCAGCTGCTGTTCCAGGGCCAGGAGTTCGGCCAGGAGCGCGAGTGGTCGGAGTCCCGTTCGCTCGACTGGCACCTGCTCGAGGAGCCGCTGCACGAGGGCATCCAGCGGATGGTCGGCGACCTCAACCGCGCCTACCGCTCGCACCCGGCGATGTGGACGAAGGACGTCTCGCCCGATGGCTTCTCGTGGATCGACGCCAACGACACCGCGGGCAACGTGTTCAGCTTCCTGCGCCACGGTGTCGACGCCGACGGCAAGCCCACGGTGGTCGCGTGCATCGCGAACTTCTCCGGCACCCCGAAGCCCGACTACCGGGTGGGGCTGCCGTTCGCGGGCCGCTGGCGCGAGGTGCTCAACACCGACGCCGAGATCTACGGCGGCTCGGGGGTGGGCAACCTCGGCGCCGTCGAGGCCGACCAGACGGTGTGGCACGGGCGCCCGGCGTCCGCGGTGCTGCAGCTGCCGCCGTCCGGCGTGCTGTGGCTGGCGCCGGAGCCGTTCGAGGGTGCGGTGAGCAGGCTGGCCGCGGCGGGGCCGGAGGCACCGGTGCTCGACGACGCGCCGTCCGCGCCCGTCACGGCCGAGGCACCGGGGCAGGCGCCGGCGACGCCGGACGTCGGCACTCCGCCCGTCGACACCACGCCGGCCACCACCACGCCCGTCGAGGTCGCGGCCGGAGCCGATGCCGAGCCTGTCGTCGCGGTGGCGGAGCCGGCCGGGGAGCCTGTGCTGCCGATCGACTTCGCCGACGACGCCGGCGACGGGCTGGAGGAGCCGCCGGCCTACGACGATGCAGAGGACGAGGCCTCCACAGGCCGGCACGCGCTGGCCGGGGACGCCGATCAGGCGACGTCGGTGGATCTCCCCGCGGCCGAGCCCACCGGTGCCTCGACGTCGACGGGCACCGCGGGCGAGGACGACGGCCCGGCCGACGACGCGGAGAGCAGCAGCACCCCCCAGTAGCCCAGCAGGATCACGAAGTACAGCGAACGCCCGACGGCCTGGCCGACTCCCTCGGCGTTCCACGACACGGGGATCACGGCCACCGCCAGCATCACGGCGGTGGCCGCTCCTCGTCCCAGCGTGATGAGCAGGAGCGCACCGGGGAACAGCAGCATCAGGTAGTTGTGCCAGGCGATGGGCGAGAGCAGCAGCCCGGCGGCCACCACGGCCCAGACCACGGCGCCGGCCGGGTCGATGCGGTCGCGATGGCGGCCGATCCAGGCCAGCGTGCCGACGAGCAGCAGGACCCCGGCCACCAGGCCGATCACCGACGGCATCCCGAACCGCACGGCGAGCCCGGGCAGCGAGGCGTTGTCGACGGTGTCGGGCACCGGCTCGGAGAACGCGATCTTCACCCAGGTCAGTGCGCTCGCCGGCCCGGCGACCAGCACACCCACGAGCGTGGCGACCACCGCGGCGATCACACCCGACCGGAACGGCACCCACCGGCGCTGCACCGCCGCGAGCAGCAGGAGCGGCGCGAGCGACGGCTTCATGGCCACGGTGATGCCGAACAGCGCGGAGGCGAGCACCGGATGGCCGCGGCGCTCGGCGATCCAGCCCGCGACGAGCACCGCGAGCAGCACCGGGTAGATCTGGCCCAGCACGAGCGTGCCGTGCAGGGGCGACGACGCGAGCACCGCCAGCAGCGCAGGCACCCAGAACACCGCGCGCAGCCGCAGCTCCCGCGCCACGGCGAGGATCGAGCCGACGACCATCAGCGTCGTGAGGGCCACCCAGAGCCGATAGGCCGTGACGGGGTCGAGCGGCGCGAGCGGCGCCATCAGCACGGTGAGCAGCGGCGGGTTGAGGTTGTGGAGCTTCGCCGGGGTGTCGTAGATGTCGGTGCCGTGGGTCAGCGCCACCGCCGACTGCCAGAACGTGTCGAAGTCGACGTGCAGGTCGAACATGTTGGTGGACGGGATCATCGCCACCAGGACGTCCGGGTGCCGGACGTCGAGCACCAACGCCGTCACGACCGAGGCCACCACGAGCACGGCGGCGACGACCCTGCTCCACGTCGCGGACCGGGCTGGCGAGGTCTGCGCACTGTCCGACACGGGGGCCGACGCTATCCGTACGGGTCGAGTTGTTCTGAACCGCTCCCCCGTCGGCACCCGCCGGGAGATCATGAGCGAGTGCGCCGCCCACCTCGCCGTTCGGTCGTTGCGGCCGTGGTGGGGGTGGTGCTGGCCGTCCTGGCGGGGTGCGCGCAGGTGGTGCCCGGACGTCCGAGCGCGGCCGGTTCGACGGACGCCGCCGGCCCGACGGGCACCGCCGCGATCGCCGCGGCGACTCCCGCGCAGGTCACGGCAGCCACCGCGGAGGCGTTGCAGGACTTCTGGCGGCAGGCCTTCCCGGCCGCGTTCGGCCGGCCGTGGCGGGACGTCCGGCAGTTCGTGCCCGTCGCCACCGCCGATCGGAGGGCGAAGCCGCCACCGTGCGTCGCTCGCGCGGCCGACCTCGACGGCCAGGCGTACTACTGCCCGGCCGCCGACGCGGTGGTGTGGGACGCCGACGGGCTGGTGCCGCAGATCTTCGGGCGCTTCGGGGCGGCGGGTGTGGTGGTGGTGCTCGCGCACGAGGTGGGGCACGCGGTGCAGTCACGTCTGGGCGTCGACGGCGCGCAGGCCCGTTCCCCGGCGACCTACCCGACGATCCTGCTCGAGGCCATGTCCGACTGCTACGCCGGCGCAACCGTGGCCCACCTGCGGGACCATCCCGCTCCCGGGCTCGCGCTGGGCGCCGGGGAGCGCGACACGGCACTGCTGGCGCTCGTCGGGTTCCGGGACCCGGTGGGCGTCGGGCCATCGGACGCGAGCGCGCACGGCAACGCGTTCGACCGGGTCTCGGCGTTCCAGGACGGCTGGGCGGGCGGTCCCGCCCGCTGCGCGGCGATGACGGTGGCCGAGCGGGAGTTCACCGAGCGGCGGTTCGGGTCGGCCGCCGACCAGGCCCGCCGGGGCAACCTGCCGCTGGCGCAGCTGCTGCCGGGCGTCGAGACCGACGCGCGGGGGTGGTTCACAGGTCTGGCCGCGCCGACCGCGCCCACCTGGAACGCCCCGGTCCTGCGCAGCGCCGGGCAGGCGGCCTGTCCGACCGCGGAGCTCACCGCCCAGGGCCCGGCCCGCTTCTGTGCCACCGACGGTTCGATCCACGTGGACCGGGCCGGTCTTGCCACGCAGGAGCAGCGGTTCGGCGACTACGCGGCCGCCACGCTCGTCGCTAGCCGCTATGCCCTGGCCACGCTCGCCGCGCTGGGCAGGCCCACCACCGGCGGCGCGGCCGGCGATGCCGCCGTCTGCCTGGCCGGCGCGTACACCGCGAGGCTGATCGACCCGACCGGCTCGTTCTCGCTCTCCCCCGGCGACCTCGACGAGGCCGTGCAGGTGCTGCTCACCGCCGACTGGGCCGCCCGGGACGCCCGCGGCGACGTCGACCCGGGCGAGGACGGCTTCGACCGGGTCGGCCGGTTCCGCGGCGGGCTGCGCGGCGGCGTGGGCGGCTGCCTGCCGTCGTAGCGGAGCCCTAGAAGAGCGCGCGTGCCAGCGCCCGGCGGGCCGCGGTGACCCGGGGGTCGTCGGGGGCGAACAGGTCGAAGAGCCCCACCAGGTGCTCGCGGACGCGGTCGCGATCGTCACCGGACGTGCGCCTGACCGTGTCCACCAGGCGCGCGAACGCGTCCTCGACACCGTCGCCTGCCACCTCGGCGTCGGCCGCGGCGAGCTGGGCGTCCACGTCGTCGGGAGCGGCGTCGGCCCGCTCGATGGCCGTGGGGTCGACCTTCTCGGCCCTGGCCAGGAACCGTACCTGGGCGAGCGCGGCCTGCGCCTGCTCGTTGGCCGGCTCCTGGGCGAGGATCGCCTGGTAGGCGGCCTCCGCCTCGTCCCAGTCGCCGCGCTCGAGGGCGTCCTCGGCCGCGGTGAAGCGCGGGTCCTCCGGCTCCTCCTCCGGCTCCTCCTCCGGCTCGGCGGGCGCTTCTGCGCCGCGCTCCGCCTCGGCGATCCCGGGCATCCGGTCGCGCACGGCGTCGAGCAGCGAGCTGATCCACTGCCGGACCTGCGGCTCGGGCTGCGCCCCGTTGAACGCGTCGACCGGCTGGCCGCCGACCACCGCGACCACCATCGGGATCGACTGCACGCCGAACGCCTGCGCGATGCGCGGGTTGGCGTCGACGTCGACCTTGGCCAGGACCCACGCCCCGTTGGCCGCCGCGGCCAGGCGTTCGAGCACCGGCGAGAGCTGCTTGCACGGGCCGCACCACGTGGCCCACAGGTCCACGACGACCGGCACCTGCAACGACCGTTCGAGGACGTCGGACTGGAAGCTCTGCTCGGTGACGTCGACGACGAAGGGACCGGCGGCACCGGCAGCCGGCGCGGCACCCGGGGCCTGCGGGGGCCGGACGGGCGCCTCGGCGCGGGCCTTCAGTGCGGAGAGGTCGACCGCGCCCGCCATGGCGGACGACAGCGCGGTGCGTGAACGTGGATCAGGTCGGGACACACTGTTCATCCTGGCACGCGGTCCGCAATTCGTCTGCCGCGCCGTTCGTCATCCCGTGGGGATCCGGTCAGCCGGAGCCGAGCACCGGGCGGACGGGGGCGCCGCTGACGAGCTCGACGGTCGGGGGATCGAGCGCCGGGAGCCCGTCGGGCACCTCCGCCCTCCCGCTGGGACCACGACCGCGGCGGCTCCTGCGTCATACCGCCATCTGGCCGGTACCGGACCCATCGGGCGGCCATGGCGCGCCGGTGCGGATCATGAGGCGGGACCACAGGCCCGGGTCCACAGGCGCGGCGGTCCTGCAGCACCGGCCACACCGGCTACCCCACCGGCACCGGCCGCAGCCACTGGCCGTCCCGCCTCGTCGGCCGTCCCGCCTCGTCGGCCGTCCCACGTCACCGGCGGGCCCGGGTCGTCGGCGGGCGGGCGGGATCGCGGCCGGCGGGCGTGCGCGGCGGCTCGGGGTCACCCCGCGGTGACGAGCGGGCGCAGTCCCATCGGGTTGTCGGCCATGAAGGCGTCCCCCGCCACGATGGCCGCCACCAACGGCGCCGCGAGCTCGACGAGCCGCTCCGCACGGACGTCACCGACCGCGGCCCACGGCACGTCGGCGAGCGCGTCGGTCTGCGCCTCGACCTCCGCGAGGAGCTCGTGGCCCGCGGCGGTCGCGGTGTCGCCGTCGAGCAGGCCGCGGTCGGTGAGGCGCCGCGCCGCCGCGCCCCACTCCTCGTCCGACCAGCCGCGCCGCTGACGCAGCTTCTCCGCGGCCACCGCACCGACCCCGGCGAACATCACGAGCGCCTCGGCCGGGTCGAGCCCCGCGGTGAGCAGCGCGGCCACGTGCCCGTCCCCGCGGTGCTCCCGCAGCACGGTCTGGGCCTGCCACAGCACGAGGTGCGGGGCGTCGGGCCACTCCAGAGCGGCGTTCGCGGCGGCGAGCGCGCGTCCGGCGGTGGGCGCCGCCGATGCCGCGTCGCGGGCGATCGCGGCCGCCTCGGCGACCTCTGGCGAACCCAGGACCGCGGCGCCGAGCAACCGGTGCAGCGCCGCGTCCACCGTCTCCAGCCGGGTGGCGAGGAACCGCTCGGGCGACGCGACGGCCCAGACGTCCGGCACCGCCCGGGCCACCAGCCCGGGGTGGAAGTTGTAGAACAGCGCCGTGACGAGCTCGGGCGGCGCCGCCCCGAGGGGCGCGGCCCGCAGGCCGAAGTAGCTCATCCAGTAGCCCTTGGTGCCGAGCGCGTCGCAGGCCGCCTTCGACTCCGGCGCGAAGTAGGTGACCGCGTGCACGGGCTCGACCGCTCGCCACATCCGCCGCGCCCGGCTCTCCTGGCCGCCCGCAGCCCCGCCGGTCGCCACCTGCTCGGTCATCGCGCTCCCCGCTTCGTCAACCAGCACGAACTCGTCCAGCCGGATAGTAGGACGTCCGAGCACCTGTAGCCACCGTCCTCCGTTCCGGTCGAGTTCGATCACCCTGCGCAGTCACGGTCGACGATCTTCCGGACGCGCGTGGCAACCGATCACCGGTCTGGCGGAGCACCACGGTCCGGATCGGCTCGTTGATGAGGTGGGAGTGACGCGCTCGTTGCTCTGTGTAGACATTCGCCCGGCCGCACCACGCGGCACCCCTCACCCGGAGGATCTGCATGAGCTCGGAGAACACCGTCACCGACCGCCTGCTCGCCGACGCCCGCAAGAAGACCACCCAGCAGGAGAGCTCGACGCTCGGCAAGGTGTCGCTGATCGTCGGCGTCATCGCGCTGCTGGCCAGCCCGATCTCGATCGCGGGATGGATCCTCGGCGCGGCCGCCGCCGTTCTCGGCGCGGTCTCGGTCCGTCGTCCGGCAGCGGCGAAGATGGCCAAGATCGGCATCACCCTCGGCGTGCTGGCCATCCTGGTCGGCGTCTTCTTCTTCACGATGAACATCGCGCGGATGTGACGTAGCTCCACCTGGGAAAGGGGGTCGCCGCTCGCGGTGGCCCCCTTTCCGCGTGTCAGGGCCGGCGCGGGCCTCGGCCGACCACTGCGTCGACGACAGGGCCGACTACAAGGCGGACTGCGGCGCCGACTCCTGCGCGGTCGCCGCCCGCGCGGCCGCCGCGACGAGGACGTCGGCGAGGGCCACGGGGCGGGTCAGCATCGGGAAGTGCCCGCCGGGCAGGTCGACCACCGTCGCTCTGAGCAGGGCGAGGCCCCGCTCGTGCAGCCGGTCGGGCGCCACCACGCGGTCGCCCGTGCAGACGACCACGGTGGTGGGCACCTCGGGCCAGGCGGTGAGCGGCGTCACCTCCCGGCCGATCGTCCACGCCTGCCGGCGCAGCCCCGCGACCGCGCGGTCGACCACCTCCTCCGACGACTCCTCGGCGACGCCGCGGTACAGGTCGGCCTTCGCGGCCTCGGCCGGCCACGACGTGGTGCGGTCCTCGTGGCGCTGCTGCCCGCGCCCGAAGCCCTCGGCCATGACTCCCGGATCCGCGCGCGACTGTTCGTCGAACGACACGCCGGGCCGGGGCATCAGCGTGGCCACCAGCACCATCGCCGCCACCCGGTCGCGGCGCGCCCGCTGCGCCACCACCGGGACCGTCAGTCCGCCCAGCGAGTGGCCGACGAGCACGCACGGCTCGGGATCGGCCGCGACGGCCGTCCCGACGGTCTCCGCGTAGTCGACGGCCCCCAGGCCCGGACGGTCGGACGGGAGGTCGACCGCAATGGCCGTGTGGCCGCGCGCGGTCAGCTCGTCGACGAGCGGGGCCCAGCACCGGCCGTCGTGCCAGGCGCCGTGGACGAGGACGAACCGGCTCACGACCCGAGCGCCCGCTCGACCCGCTCGACCTTGGCGGTGAGCTGGCCCGAGTTGTGGGCGGGGCGGATGTCGGCCTTGAGTACGAGGCTGACGCGCGGCGCCCGTGCCTGCACCGCCTCGACCGCCTTCTTGATCACCGCCATCCCCTCGTCCCACGTGTCGGACTCGATGGTGGTGAACATGGAGGTGGTCTCGTTGGGCAGGCCCGACTCCCGGACCACGCGGACCGCCTCCGCCACGATGTCGCCGACGCTGTCGTCGCCCGTGCCGTCGTTGCCCGCCGGGGAGATGCTGAACGCGAAGAGCATGGCTGCAGCCTGCCCCATCGGCGCGCGGCCGGGCGAGGCGAGCCCTGTAGCCCACATCCACCCGTGGGCCGATGCGGGCACTGCTAGCGTCGCGCGTCATGGCCTCCCGCGATCCGTTGCCGTTCGACCCGATCATGCGGGCGGCGGAGATGTGGGACGAGCGGATCGGCCCGTCCCGCACGATGGCCGCGGTGACGAGCGTGATGCGCGTGCAGCAGATCCTGCTCTCCGCGGTGGACGGCGCGCTGCGACCGCACGGGCTCACCTTCGCGCGGTACGAGGCGCTGGTGCTGCTGACCTTCTCCCGCCGCGGCCTGCTTCCGATGCGCGTGATGGGCGAGCGCCTCCAGCTGCACCCCACCAGCGTGACCAACATCGTGGACCGGCTGCAGGCCGACGGGCTCGTGCGCCGCACCCCCCACCCGACCGACCGCCGCGCCACGCTCGTCGGGATCACCGAGTCGGGTGCCGCCCTGCTGGAAAAGGCGACCGAGTCGGTGACCGCCATCGAATTCGGGATGCGCGGCCTGTTGCCCGAGCAGGAGACGCAGCTGACGGAGCTGCTCGGCAAAGTGCGCCGGGCCGCGGGCGACTTCGACTGACGGCCGGCCGGGGAGGCGCGCGGGCTGCCGTTCATCGCGCGGGTCCGTCGGGGCGACGGCACACGGCCGGGGGCCGGACCCGGCCACGACGACGGGTACGGCGGCGCGCACCGGGCCACGAGCGCATCGTGGCGCTCCGCCGAGCGTGACCAGCCGCACGTCGGGCGGCCCTCGTGCGCACGCGGCCGACGGTGAAGCCGCCGGCCATCCCGCCCACGGCTCCCATGACGATCCAGACCGAACACGTCGTCACATCCATGCTCGCTCCCACCTCCCTGTTGACGCTGTGTTGCGTCACCGGGGTTGACAGTAGGTCGAGGCACCGACAATCTGGACGAATGACCACCGACGGCGCCCCGGGCGCGCTCCGCGCGGCCCGCATGCGGCAGGGCTGGTCCCAGTCCGACACCGCCCGCGAGATCGTTGCGCTCGCGCGGCGGCGCGGCGAGCCGGTGGCGGCCGCGGCCAGCCTCAAGACGTTGCTGTCGCGCTGGGAGAACGGCCACGTGGTCCCCGAGCCGCAGTACCGCGCGCTGCTCGCCGAGCTCCTCGGGTGCACGCCCGCCGAGCTGGGCATCGACCCCGACGCGCGCGACGTCGCGGCCGTGACGGGCACAGCGCGGCTGCGCGCGGCGCTGGCCGAGGCCGGTGCCGTCGACGGCACGGGCCTCGATCTCTGGCTCGAGCAGCTGGCCACGGCGTCGCGGCTCGACGACGAGCTCGGTGCCGCCGGGGCGGGTGGTCTGGTGCGAGCGCAGGTCGAGCAGCTCGACCGCACCCTGGTGCACACGCTCGCGGCGGAGCGGCGCGCT
>NZ_JAOPWR010000464.1 GCF_025965585.1 Pseudonocardia sp. | reverse complement strand
GCCGCCGGCGCGGCCTGGGCGGAGTTGTTGGCCGAGTCGGCCGACCGCGGCGTCACCGCACCGCCGAGCGACACCGTCCGCGCCGGCGCGCGGCGCCTGGTCAGGGAGCACGACCTCGGCGCCGAGGCCCAGCAGGCACTGCGGCAGGTGGTGGGCGCGGTCGAGGCGAGCTGGTACGGCGACCGGCAGCCCGCGCCGGGCGAGCTCGCCGCGCCCGTGCAGGTCGTCCGGGACGGCATCGCGGCGGCACGCGCGCTCACCCTGCGCGAGCGGCTGCTCCCCCGCTCCGTGACGAACGGCACGCTGCTCGGCCGCAGGCGCACCCGCTCCGACCAGCCCGAGACCACCCGCGTCTGACCTCGGCGGGCGGCCCCGGGGCCCGCAACGCCAGCGACCCTGGAACGGCAGCGGCCCTCGAACAACAGCGCCCCTGGAACGACAGCGGCGCCGCGTCCCGCGGTGGTCTGCTGCGGGAGGCGGCGCCGTGGCTGTCGGCGGGTGAGCGATTACTCCTGCTCGAACCGGCGGCGGAAACGCTCTTCCATGCGGCCCGTGAAGCCGTTCTTGTCGGGTTCGGCCTGCGGGGCCTGGCCCGGAGCCGCCGAGGATCCGACCGAGGTGACCGCGAGGACGGCGCCTCCGAGCATCACGAGGAACCCTACGACGCTGACGACCGGGAACTCGCCCAGGTAGAGGGCTCGCACCGCGATGCCCAGGACGAGGAGTACGAGCCCGACGACGAACAGGGCTACGCCCTGCAGCCGACGGCGACGAGTGGGTTTGCGCAGCCGGCCACCACGAACGGTCGATGCGAACTTCGGGTCTTCGGCGTAGAGAGCGCGCTCGATCTGTTCGAGCAGCCGCTGCTCGTGCTCGGAGAGGGGCATGGCTTCGCCTCCGGCACTGTGTTCGTTCCTGTCGGGTCATCTTCCATGGTGCCGGAACGACGCGACAACCGCTCGGGAGTGGGCGGCTGCTTCAGAGGATACGAGTCTCGCGGCCCTGCGACTACCCGGACTCGTCAAGCGGACGGGTCGATCTTCCGGGAGGACCCGCGCAAAAGGGTGTGAGCTGCGACGCAACGCCCAATTCGCGCCGTCGACGAGATCACGGCGAACGGAGGTTCCGATCCCCGGGGGGCTGATCATCGCGCGCCGCGGCCGCCCGAGCGGCCGGTTCCGGACGGGCTGCGGATCAGGACGAGCGGCGGGCCAGGGCGTGCAGCCGGACCGCGACGTCCAGCATCGCGGGTTCGGCGGCGGCGAGCGTCTCGAGCTCGGCCATCGCGCGACCGACCGCCGGACCGCCGTCGCGCATCGCACCGGGCACCCAGCCCTCCAGCACGCCGTCGCCCTGGAGCAGTTCGAGGGTCAGCGCCCCGTCGGCGGCGAGCAGGGCGCGCAGCGACGCGCCGTCGAGCCGCCTGCGTACGGCGTCGGCCGGGCCGTAGCGGCCGTCGGGGTCGGTGAGCACGGCGCGGGCCTCGGCCAGCCTGCCGCCCACCGTGCGGGCCAGCACCGCGGCGAAGCGGCCAGCCACGAGCACCGACACGGCACCGCCTGGTGCGGTGGCCGCACGCAGCGCGGCGACCGCCGCCGCAGCGTCGTCCACCACCTCGAGCAGGCCGTGGCCGAGCACCAGGTCGGCACCCGCGTCGGGGACGGCGTCGGCCAGCGCGTCGGCGTCGCCCTGCACGGGCGTGACCAGGGAGGCCACCCCCGCCTCGCGGGCGCGGCGCTGCAGCGCGGCGAGGGCGTTCGGGCTGTTGTCCACCACGGTGACGGCGCTCCCGGCCAGCGCGAGCGGCACGGCCCACGCGCCGCTGCCCCCGCCGACGTCGAGGACCCGTGGTGCCGCGCCCGTCCGGGCCCGGATCGCGGCCAGCTCACCCGCGATCGCCCGGTGCACGGGGCTCTCACCGGGGGTGAGCCCCGGTGCCGTCACCATCTGCCCGGCTTCGTCCGTCGCGCCGCTCATGGCGCACCCCCCGACCGGTATCGCGACCTCGGGACCGCCACCATCACACCTGCCCTCACAGCGGCAGCGTAGTGCGAGCCCCAGCGGGGTAGGTTGATCGACGTGCAGGTTGTCGCCACGTTGAGCCTCAAGGGCGGAGTGGGCAAGACGACGGTGGCGCTCGGCCTCGCCGGCGCCGCCCAGCAGCACGGCGTGCGCACGCTGGTGGTGGATCTCGACCCCCAGGCCAACGCCACCATCGCCCTCGACGTGGGCGCCACGGCCGCCACCGTGGCCGAGGTGCTCGACGACCCCCGCCGGTCGGTGATCCACCGCGCCATCGCCCCCAGCGGGTGGGGCGAGGGCCTCGACGTGCTGGTGGGCGCGGAGCAGACCGAGCGCCACAACCACCCCGACCCCAGCGGCAAACAGCTCAGCAGGCTCAGCCGCGCGCTGGAGCGGCTCGGGGCCGCCGACGAGCTCGGCGACCCGGACGAGGACCACCACGAGGACCCGGACGACGAGCCCTACCGCCTCGTCGTGATCGACTGCCCACCGTCGCTGGGTCAGCTCACGCGCAGCGCCCTCGCCGCGGCCCACCGTGCGGTGCTGGTGACCGACCCGACGATGTTCGCCGTGTCGGGCGTGCAGCGGGCGTTCGATGCCGTACAGAGCGAGCGCCAGCGCGCCAACCCCGATCTGCAGCCCCTGGGCGTGCTCATCAACCGGGTGCGCCCGCGCAACACCGAGCACGAGTTCCGGATCGCCGAGCTGCGGGAGCTGTTCGGCCCGCTGGTGCTCAGCGGCGTGATCCCGGACCGTTCGGCGGTGCAGCAGGCGCAGGGCGCCTGCCTGCCGATCCAGCGGTGGGACACCCCGGGGGCCCGCGAGGTGTCGGCAGTGTTCACCACACTGCTCGGCCGGGTACTGCGCAGCGATCGCCCCCATCGCCTCCGCTCGATGCCGAGCGCGCCCCCCGCCACCCGCTGACCGCCGCGCCACCCGCTGACCGCCGCGCCACCCGACGAGCGACACGGTCGTCCGGACCCGTGCGACGCGTGTGCCGCTCGTCGGGGGCGGATCGTCGGGGGCGGAGCCTCAGCGGAGCGGGATGGACGAGCGCACGATGCCGACGAACTGCTCGGACTGGCGCAGCATGTCGTCGGCGTCGCGGCGGCCCACGAGCCGCGCGATGCCCGCCTCCGCGGCCGCGCGCGTGTCGGAGCAGGCCGCGAAGAACGCCGCCCACTCGGACAGCTCCGGCGCGATCTCGGCCAACAGCTGCCACGCGTTGCGCGTGGCGCCCCGTCGGGGCTGCGGCGTGGCGCGGACGGCCAGGACGGCCGCGGCCGCCCGGAGCGCCGCGAGGTACGCCGCCGGGTAGCGCAGCAGGGGGTCCTCCTGCAGGTGGGCCTCGGCCAGCCCGTCGGCGGCCTGGCGGAGCAGGCCCAGCGCCGCCCGGGACGTGGGGGCCGGCGCGGGC
>NZ_JAOPWR010000301.1 GCF_025965585.1 Pseudonocardia sp. | reverse complement strand
TCAAGTGATCAAGGCTGGCGTGAGAACCGCCATGATCAACGCGAGAGTCGTGCCCGCACTGCTACCCGCAGGTCTCGGCGTGTCGCCACCACCTCGACCACCTCAGCGACTTTGCCGGGGCCCTGGGCTGGGCCATGCGACCCAGCGGGATCGCGTCGTCGAGCGCCTTCATCTTGGCCGGGTCGTTCATCGTCGAGGTGTTGATGGGTGTGGCGACCGCGCCGGGCCCGATGTTGACGACGCGGATTCCGTGCGGCCCCAGTTCCACACCCGCGGTACGGGTCAACATCCGCATGCCGCCCTTGGAGACGCAATACGCGGTATTCCCGGGCATCGGCCAGTCCTCGTGCACCGAGGAGATGTTGAGCACGATCCCGCCGCCGCCCTGGGCGATGAATTGCTTGGCCGCGAACTGGGTGCCGAAGAAGGCACTCTTCAGATTCACGTCCAGCACCTTCTCGTACTGCTCCTCGGTGGTGTCCAGGATGGAGGTGCGGGTCTCCATGCCGGCGTTGTTGACCAGCGCGTCGAGCCGGCCGAAGTTCTCCACGGCCGCCGTCACCATCGCCTCCAGGCCGGCAGCCTGCGTGACGTCGGCCTGCACCCCCACCGCCCGGCCGCCCGCCGCCTCGACCTTCTTGACGAGGGAGGCGGTCTCCTCGGGGTGGACGATGTAGTCGATGACGACGTTCGCGCCCTCCGCCGCGGCCGCCACGACGATCGCCTCACCGATTCCGCTGTTGCCACCGGTGACCACGATCGTCTTTCCTGAAAGCAGCATTCCCACTCCCTTGTCTGATTCCGCAAAAATGCCCCGAATTGCCCGTCCCGCAGCGGTCGGCCGGGGGATGCGGACGCCAATCTAGCCACGAGGCTGCCACTATCTCGGGATGACCCGGATCGAGGACTACGCGCTGCTCGGAGATCTCCACACTGCCGCGCTGGTGAGTACGGCGGGATCGGTGGACTGGCTCTGCTTTCCCCGCTTCGACTCCCCCGCCTGCTTCGCCGCGCTGCTCGACACGCCCGACGCGGGCCGCTGGCTGATCGCGCCCGCCGCGGGTGGCGTCTGCTCGAGTCGTCGCTACCGCGGCGACACGCTCGTCCTGGAGACGGAGTGGACCACCCCGGAGGGCCGCGTCCGGGTGATCGACTTCATGCCCCCGCGCGGCCACGCGCCCGACGTCGTCCGGATCGTCGAGGGCGTGAGCGGGGCCGTCCCGATGCGCGGCGAGCTGCGGCTGCGCTTCGACTACGGCCGCGTGATGCCGTGGGTGCGGCGCCGGGGCCACCGCATCGAGGCCGTCGCCGGGCCCGACGCGGTCTGGCTCGCCACACCGGCCCCGACCGAGGGCCGCGAGTGGACGACGGTGTCGGAGTTCACCGTCCGCCCCGGGGACCGCGTGCCGTTCGTGCTCACCTGGGCGCCGAGCCACCGTCCCGCGCCCACCCCGGTCGACGCCGAGGAGGCGCTGCTCGACACCGTCGGGTTCTGGGAGTCGTGGTCGTCCGGCGGCACGCATCTCACCGGCCGCTACGCCGAGCCGGTGCGCCGCTCGCTGATCACCCTCAAGGCGCTGACGTACGCCCCGACGGGCGGCATCATCGCGGCGCCGACCACGTCGCTGCCCGAGCAGGTCGGCGGCCCGCGCAACTGGGACTACCGCTACTGCTGGCTGCGCGACGCCTCCTACACGATGCAGGCGCTGCTGGCCGCGGGCTACGACACCGAGGCGAAGGCCTGGCGGAGTGGCTGCTGCGGACCGTCGCGGGCGACCCGGCCACGCTCCAGATCATGTACGGGGTGGACGGCACCCGGCGCCTGCCCGAGCTGGAGCTGCCGTGGCTCAGCGGCTTCGAGAAGTCCGCGCCCGTCCGCACCGGCAACGGCGCGGCCGACCAGCTCCAGCTCGACGTGTACGGCGAGGTGCTCGACGGGCTGCACCTGGCCCGGGAGAGCGGCATGAGCTCCACCGACGACGCCTGGCAGCTCGAGATCGCCCTGCTCAACCACCTGGAGGGGCACTGGCAGGACCCCGACAACGGTCTCTGGGAGATGCGCGGGCCGCGCCGGGACTTCACGCATTCGAAGGTCATGGCGTGGGTGGCCGCCGACCGCATGGTCCGCGGGGCGCGCGCCCACCACCTGCCCGGCCCCGTGGACCGGTGGGAGCAACTGCGCGACACCATCCATGCCGAGGTGCTGGAGAAGGGCTACGACAGCGGGCGCGGCACGTTCGTCCAGTCCTACGGGAGCACCGGGCTCGACGCGAGCCTGCTGCTCATCCCCCGCGTCGGGTTCCTGCCCCCGGACGACCCGCGGGTGGTCGGCACCGTCGACGCCATCCGCCGCGAGCTGACCCAGGACGGCTTCGTCCTGCGCTACCGCACCGAGGCCTCCGACGACGGCCTCCCGGCGGGCGAGGGGGTGTTCCTCGCGTGCTCGTTCTGGATGGTCGACGCGCTGCACGGCGCGGGCCGGCGGCAGGAGGCGACCACGCTGTTCCACCGGCTGCTGGACCTGCGCAACGACGTGGGCCTGCTCAGCGAGGAGTGGGACCCGGTCGCGAAACGGCAGCTCGGCAACACCCCTCAAGCCTTCAGCCACTTCCCGCTGGTCGTCAGCGCCCTGCAACTGCACAACGGGCGGCACCACCGCAGCGACGAGCCCATCGACCCACCGCGACGACCCCGGTGACGGCCTCTCCGATCTCCTCGCGGTCCGCCGCCACCGGCAGGCTATGGCGGAGATCGCCCGACGTCACCGCAACGGCTGACGGCGAGGGTGTGGTGTCGCACGGCTCGGGCGGCCGGGCGTGAGCCGCCCGAGCTGATCATCCTCAACGCCATCGCTCACATCACAGATCCCGCCGCCGTCTCCCCCCAGATGTCCTCGAGGTAGCGATCGGCCGTGCGGAGGTCGGCGAGCCACTTCTCGCCGTCGGCCTCGGAGCCGCCGGTCTTCGCCCGGTAGACCTCCGTCAGCGCCGCCCGTACGCCGGGGGCCATCGTGGTGGCGTTCCCGCAGACGTAGACGACGGCGCCCTGCTCGAGGAGGTCCCACACCTGGTCGCGCTCGGCGTCGATCGCGTGCTGGACGTACTTGGGGCCCTCACCCTCGACCCGGGAGAAGGCGGTGCACAGCTGCGTGACGCCGGCGGCCTCGAACCCGCGGAGCTCGTCGGCGTAGAGGAAGTCGATGTCGGGCGTGCGGCAGCCGAAGAACAGCATCGACGCCGCGACGGGCACGCCCTGCTCCTTCATCGCGGCCCGCTCCTGCAGGAATCCCCGGAACGGGGCCATGCCGGTCCCCGCGCCGACCATGATCATCGGCAGGTGCGGGTTCTCCGGGGGCCGGAACGGGATCCGCGGCTTGCGGACGAACACGAACACGGTGCTCTCCGACCCACTCTGGTCGATGTGGCCCGAGCAGACGCCGGTGAAGGTCCCGTCGCCGCTGCGCGCCGGTCCACTGAGGACACCGACCGTGATGTCGCAGGACTTCGTGACGGCCGGCGACGACGAGATCGAGTAGTAGCGGGGCCGCAGTGCGGGCAGCAGGTCCAGGTAGACGTTGAAGGGCAGGTCGCACGACGGGTAGTCGTCGAGCAGGTCGAGCAGGGTGACCCGGCGGGACGCGACCCGCTTGCGGTAGCGGGCGCGGCCCTCGTCGTCGAGGGTGGAGAGCCCGAGCAGCTCGTCTCGCTGGACGGGGTCGGCGGTGTACTGCGCCAGCACGGCTATGTCGGAGCGGGTCGCGACGTCCTGCAGCTCGACGCAGCTGCCGAGGATCCCCAGCAGCGGCGCCGGCTCGTCAACGGGCAGGTGTGTGTAGGAGCCGCCGGCCTGCGTGATCGTGAGGTAGGTGCCGGCGTCGAGCCCGAACTTGGTGATCACCCGGCGGATGATGCCGAACCCGTTGCGGGGCAGTACCCCGAGGTGGTCGCCGGTGGCGTACTCGAGGCCGGGCGGCAGGGCGATCTCGACATGGCGGGTGGACCGCTCCG
This sequence comes from Pseudonocardia sp., assembly GCF_025965585.1. GTDB lineage: Bacteria > Actinomycetota > Actinomycetes > Mycobacteriales > Pseudonocardiaceae > Pseudonocardia. Next base: position 6,084 of record NZ_JAOPWR010000301.1, on the reverse strand, counting down.
GCGCGGAGGTGCCGTCGCCGTTGAGCTCGCGATTGACCAGGACGGTCGCGGGGGCGGCGCGGTAGGACATCACGAGCGGGTTGGTCGTCTGCCGGTTCGTCATGCTCACGTGCAGCCGCTCCTTCGCGGCGGCGGCACCGGCGGTCTCCTCGCTCAGGCCCAGGGCGTCGTTCAGGGACGGCCACAGCTGGGCGTACCACTGCTGGTACTGGCCGTCGAAGTCGGAGCGGGCGTCGCCCTCGCCGCGGGCATGCACCCGCCGGCCGCCGCGTGCCTCGAGCTGGCTGTCGATCAGGGTCGGCACCGCCTGGTACGTCGACGCCCAGTCCATGTTGCCGCAGCCGAACACCGTGAACGCCAGCCCGTCGGCGGCGTCCGCGGCCGTCCCGGGGGCCTGGATCCAGCGGCAGAAGCGCTCGGCGTTGTCCGGAGGCTGCCCGTTGTACGAGGCGCACACGACGACGAGCGCGCCCGCGTGCGGGAGCTCGCCCGTGTGGTCGTCCAGGGAGCCCAGGGTCACCGCGAAGCCCCGCTCGGTGCCGTCCTGCGCGATGCGCGTCGCGATGCCCTCGGCCGTGCCGAGGTTCGACCCGAACAGCACCGTGAGCGGGGTGTTGTGCCGGTCGGCGACCGGGAGCAGGCGTGGGGCGGGGCGGTCCGAGGTGGTCGAACCGCCGGTGACCTGCGGCGCCGCGGGAGTGGTCCCGGTGGTCCGGCCGAGCCGGGGCCGCAGCGTGATCCGCAGATCCTCCGGCTTGAGGGTCAGGGCCTCCTTGATCTTCAAGGTGTAGTCGAAGCTGTCGACGAACTCGAAGCGCTGCAGCAGCATGCCGAGCACGAGCACGGCCTCCTGCATCGCGAACTGGCGTCCGATGCAGGCGCGCTGGCCTGCACCAAAGGGGCGGAAGGCGTTCGGGGGCAGCGCGGCGCGCGTCTCCGGCCGGAAGTGGTCGGGGTTGAACTCCTCGGCGTCGGCGCCCCAGATCTCCGGGAGCCGATGCAGCATCGGGGTCAGCGCGGTGAGCGAGGTGCCCTTCGGGATCCCGTACCCGCCGAGCACCGTGTCCTCGTACGGGTAGCGGGTGAACGCGGGCGCGGTAGGCCACAGCCGGAGGATCTCGTTGAGGATCTGCGTGACGTAGGTCAGGCCCTGGACCTGCTGGTAGGTGGGCGTCACCGCGAGGTCGGTGCCGAGGACGCGGTCGACCTCCTCGTTCGCCTTCACCACGACGTCGGGGGCCTTGAGCAGGTAGGAGACCGCGAAGGAGAGCAGCCCGCTCGTCGTCTCGTGGCCGGCGACCAGGAACGTGTTGCACTGGGCGATGATGTTGCCGTCGGACAGCTTCTGCCCGGTGCGCTTGTCGACGCCCTCGAGCATGCAGCTGAGCAGGTCCTGGTGGTCGGCGGCGTCGCCCGCCTTGCGCCGCTCCGTGATGATCTGCCCGACGACGCCTTCCATGTACTTGTAGTTCTCGTTCATCTGCCGGGCGGCGCGCCGGCGCAGCGTGCGCTGCACCCGCAGCTGCCGGGCCTGCGTCTGCGACTCGGTGAGGACACCGAGCATCGCCTCGACGAACGGGTGCTGGTCCTCCCGGTAGAAGGAGTTGAAGCGGTAGCCGAACCCGCACAGCGCGATCGTGTCCAGGGTCAGCCGGGTCATGTCCGCGGTGACGTCGACCGGCTCACCGGGGTTCAGCCGTTCCCACTTCTGCATCAGCTGCGCCGCGATGTCGATCATCATCGGCAGGTACCCCTGCATCGCCTGCTGGCTGAAGTTCGGGAGCAGGATGTTGTGTGCCTTCTGCCAGTCCGGGTCGTCGGTGTCGGCGGTGAAGAGCCCGGCGCTGGGCCGCAGCTCCCGGATGATCCGCTGTGAGACGCCGACGAACTTGTCGTAGCGGGTGTCGTCGCAGAGCTGGTCGATCTCCTCGAGGCCGGAGACGATGAACCGGTCGCCGAACGGAGTCCGCAGCCGGAGCATCGGGCCGTACTGGCGCGTCAGGTCCATCAGGGTCTGCATCGTGCGCCCGGCCGGGATGTCGAACATGTTCCCGACGACCGGAAAGCCCTTCGGGCCCGGGATCTCGTCGGCGCTGCGCGGCCCTTGGCGAGCTGTCATGCCGGTCATGCGGCACCTTCCTTGTCGGAGGTCGGGGCGGAACGGGGCCCGCCCCGGCGGGCCCCGGCCAGAACCACGACGCTGACCAGCACCACCCAGGCCGGGAACACGAGCACGACGGCCGGGTTGAACGTCGTGGCGAGGAGCAGGACCGCGGCCATCACGTAGGCCAGCAGCGCCGCCCAGCGCGGGAGCAGGCCGGCCCTGCGGAGCAGGGTGGTCGTCGTGATCACGTACATGCCCGCGCCGCGGATCGCGTAGACGAAGACCATGCCGTACCCGAGGCCGGACAGGGACCGGGCGATCCCGACGGACGGCAGGGGAACGTTCGTGAGGTCCATCAGCAGCGCCGTCGCACCGGCCGCACCGACGCCGACGAACAACAGCACCACGAACATCATCCCCGAGAGCAGCTGCAGCCCGTCGGGGATCGCCGAGGGTTCGGGGGTGTGCGCGCGGACCAGCAGCCGGAGCGTGGTGAGATGCCAGAGGAAGGCGATGCCGGCGAACGGGACGAGGCTCGTGCCGACAGTGACCAGGGTGCGGGCCCCGCCGGCGGTGTAGAAGGCCGCGTAGTCGGCATCCGGAACGGCGAGACCCGGTGATCGGTCCACCAGCACCAGCGCCAGCACGAACAGCGCCGAGAACAGCAGCCCGAGGACGCCCGAGAGCCGCGCGTACCGGCTCGCGGCGTCAGGGTCGGCCGGTGCCGTCGGCGTCGCGGCGGGGGCCGCGGCGGTCGGCGTCGCAGCGGCGGCCGCGGTGGTGGGCGTCGCGAGCGGGCGGACGTCAGCCCCCGGGTGGTCGATCATCGGTCCCCTCCGTGTCCGGCGCGGGCTCGTCGTCAGCGGTCCGCGTCTCGCGTCGGGACAGATCGAGCCCTTCCAGGACCCGCAGCAGGTCGAGAAGGCTGGCGAACGTGCCCCCCGTGGCGCCGGGCCCGTGCACGGTTCCTTCGAGCCGCCCGTCGGTGGCACGGAACAGGTCGAGGGTCACGCGCATCGCCCCTCCTCGCCGGCCGTTGCGGGCCGAACGTGGACGCGGTCCAGCATGGGTGGGCAGGGGGCGGCGTGTCCCTGGCAGGACCTTCCAGCACACCTTCCAGTGGCACGGTGGAGATCGCGTCAGCGGGCCAGGTCGGGCAGCCGTCCCGCCAGGTCGCGGCGCGAGGAGATGCCGAGCTTCGCGTAGATGTTGCTGAGGTGGAAAGCAACGGTCCGGCCGGTGATGAAGAGCTCGGCGCCTGTTTCCTGGTTGGTCCGGCCGCGGACGACCGACCGTGCCACGGCCAGCTCCTGGGTGGTCAGGTCGAGCAGGTCGCCGGCGGCGGGCGGGTGCAGGCCCGCCGTGCGGAGGAGCTCGTCGCACTCCGCGAGGAACGGTGCGGCGCCGAGCCGCTCGAGCCGCGCGCGGGCAGCTCGCAGCAGGTCGACAGCGGGGCGGCGCTCGCCGGCGGCCAGGAGGTGGCGCCCGTAGGCCATCTCCAGCCGGGCTCGCGCCGGCGCCCAGGGCGCGTGGTCAGCGAGCGCCATGCCGCGGTCATAAGCCTCACCGGCCGCGGCCGGGTCGGACCGGAGCTCCTCGCGACGGGCCCGGAGGCGCGCGGAGTCGAGCGCGGCCCAGCCCGGAGGGTGCGCGGCCACCCGCTTCTCGAGCTCCTCCAGGGCGGTGTCGGCCTCGAGCTCTCGGCCCAGGCCGAGGAGGCCTTCGACGTGCAGGACCCGCCAGGACAGCGCTCCGACGCCGTCGACGAGGTGCCGCACTGCGAGATCGTCGAGTGGGCGCAGAGCCGCGAGAAGTTCATCGTGGTCGCCCTCGGCTTGGGCGAGCGTCGCCCCGGCGACGGCCGCGTAGGCACGGCTTCCCCACCACGGCAGGAACCGGGCCGCTGCAGCGGCGGTGGCGACGTGGGTCCGGGCGGACTCCCACGCACCGCGCCCGGCGTCCACGTACCCGGCGATCGCGTGGGTGATCCCGGCACCGAGAAGGACCCCCGCGTCCCGGGCCAGCGAGATCGCGAGCTCGGCGTTCATGGTGGCGTCGTCCCAGTCCCCCACGCGGTACTGCGCCTCGGCGAGACACCCGAGGACCAGGATCCGGCCCTGCATCGGGATCCCTGGAGATCCGTCGCGGGCCATGCCGGACAACGTCGAGAGCGCCGTGGCGGCATCGCCCGTCCACAGCGCGAGCAGCCCCCGCAGGCCCCTGGTCTCGGCTGACCGCTCCCGCCCGAGCGGACCGTCGCGGCCGCGCCGCTCGAGCTCCGCGACGGCGTCGTGGTGCCGGCCGGTCGCGGCGAGGCCGATGACCCGGACGAACCGGGCCATCCCCAGGACGTCCGACGCCGTGCTGGTGGCCAGGGCCTCCTCCGCGAACACGACCGCGCGGTCCGGGTCGCCCTCGATGAGCGACACCAGCGCCAGGTTCGCCGCGGCCGCCGAGCGGTGTCGATCGTCGCGGCCACCCGCGTCCACGGCCGCGGTGAGCTCGTCGCGCGCCACGGCGAACCGCCCGGTCAACCCGGCGAGCTGGCCGAGGACCCGGCTGCGCCCCACGCTCGGGGCCGCAGCGCGGAGATCCGGCTCGGCCCTGAGCCCTCCCGCCACGTCACCCCCCGCCAGCATCGACTCGACGGCGCCGACCAGTCGCCTGGACCGCACCTCGTACGTCGGGCTGAGGTCGGCGGCGGCCAGGAGGTGGTCCGCCGAATCGCGCCACCGCCGCGCCTCCCGCTCGGCCTCGCCCAGGTCCTGCAGCTCGGCGGCCAGCTCCGGGTCCGGTCCCGCCGCGGCGGCGACCCGGTGCGCCAGCGACGCCGCGCCGCCGGTGACCGCGGCAGCCGCGTGGTGCAGGGCGTGCCGCCGGTCGGGCGGCAGGTCGCCGTACACGGCCGCCTGAAGGAGCGGATGCCGGAACGTGACACCCGGCCGCGCGGCGCCCGGCGTCTCCTCCAGCAGCCCGGCCTCGACGGCCTCGCTGAGCGCCCCCAGCGGGTCCGGCACTCCGGCAAGCACCACCAGGTCCGACAGCGCGCACCGGGGGCCGAGGACCGACGCGGCCAGAACAAGGTCCTGCGCCGGTCGCGACAGCGTGGACAGCCTGACCAGGACCAGCGAGGTCAGCGACCGCGGTGCCGGCAACACCCCGGACGTGTCGGCCAGGCCATCGGCGGGGAGCTCGGCGAGCAGGGCCCTGACGTGCATCGGGTGCCCCTCGGTGTGGGTCTGGAGCCGGCGGGCGGCGGCGGGGGTGAGCGCGGGCCCGTCCAGCGCCGAGGACAGGGCAGCGACGTCGTCGGCCCCCAGCCCCTCCAGCGGGAGCCTGCGCAGCAGGTGCTCCTGGGCGAGGAGCCGGTCCCACTGAGGGGGCGCGGCGTCGTCATTCCGTGCCCCGGCCACGACGAGGACGTGATCGTGTCGAAGTCGACGCGCCACGAAGACCAGGGCCCGTGCGGAGAGGTCGTCCGCCCAGTGCGCGTCGTCGACCAGCAGGAGGGCAGGCCCGGCGGCCTGCAGCTCGCCGAGCACGCCCAACAGCTCCGACCCGACCCTGAGGGGATCCGCGCCGGCCGCGGGACCGGAGGCCAACGTCGGGTGCGCCGCCAGGAGCGTCCCCGGAACGTCGGCCAAGAGCTGGGCGACGATCCCGTAGGGCAGCCCCACCTCGGTCTCGTCCCCGTCGGCCCACAGCACGGTGGCCCCGGCCACCGCGCGGCGGAACCGGCGCAGCAGCGCCGTCTTGCCGATCCCCGCGACACCGGTGAGCCAGACGACCCGCGCCTGCCCGGAACGTACGCGCTCGAGCTCCTCGGCCAGCACGGCCAGTTCGACGGCCCTCCCGACGAACGTGTCGGGGGTGGCCATGGATCGAGTGTCCCCGGACGTGGCCGGAAGAGGAAGGGGCCAGGTAGACATCCCGCACGCTGTCCTGTACGACCCGAGTTGGCTGCTGCAACGCCCACCTTG
>NZ_JAOPWR010000268.1 GCF_025965585.1 Pseudonocardia sp. | reverse complement strand
GTGGCGTTGAAGGAGGGGCTCGACCACAAGCTCAGGAAGGTCCTCATCGCACTCGTCCTGCAGCTGGTCGCGCACATCCCCGGCGTCATCTACGCCCTGTGGGTCATCACCCGCGAACCGACCCGCGCCTGAGCGCGGCGTCACCGCTGCTGCTGCGCCAGCCGCTGTGCGATCACCTGCTGCAACCGGCTCAGGCCGGACGGTTCGAGCGTGCCGACCTGGCTCTCCAGCTGCCGCAGCAGGTGGGGATCGGTGACGCCGGACTCCGACGACTGGATGAGCACCGTGCCGGCCCCGGTGAAGTCGAACTGGCGCTCCTCGCCGGAGGTGCTGCCGATCAGCCCCATGACACCGCCGAGGAAGCCGGTCATCCAGCTCGCGTCGTAGTGGTGCGACGGCGACGGGCAGTCGGCCCAGCCCACGAGCGCCTGCGGGTCCACCCGGATCGGTGGCTCCGCGAAGATCACCGGCCCGGAGCTGGACGCGAGGAACTTGCCCGTGCCGATCAGCGTCAGGAACCCCGGGACGATCGACTGCTTGAGCTCCAGCGTCGAGTCGAACGCCAGCAGGTTGGCCGCGCGCAGCGTCAGGTTGCCGTCGTCGAGGTCGTAGCTGTTGATGTCGTAGCCGCGGTCGCCCAGGATCAGGTGCCCCGACCCGTTCGCCACCACCCAGTCACGGGTGTGGAGCGGCGCGGAGAACCGTTGCGCCACAAAGCCCCCGAGGCTCGCGGACGTGAGCGGCTCGAACCGGATGCCCTGCCCGTGGGGGGCGGGGTAGTAGGCGATCATGCGGCCGGTCTGCATGAAGAGCCGGCCCTCGAGCTTCACGCAGTAGGCGTGGTGGTTGCCCGGGATGTTGTCGTTGGCCGGCAGCGTCGCGGGGTTCAGGGGCTGAGTCACGGTTTCTGCTCCGATGCCTGGACGTACACGGTGCCCTGCCCGGTGAGCTTGAGCTGGATGGCCTCGCCGGACCCGCGGCCGACGGCGTCGCGCCAGCCCACCGAGGCGGAGATGTCGACGTTCACCTGCCCGATATGGGCGACGTAGGCCTGGGGGTCGACGGCCACCGGCCGCATCCCGTCGACGGGGATCGCGATGGTGCCGCCGTGGGAGAGGACGGCCACCGAGCCGTATCCGTGCAGCTGCGTGGTGAACAGCCCCTGCCCGCTGACGGCGCCGCGCACGGCCCCGCGGATGCCCCCCTGCGACCCGAGGAACACCACGGCGGACTGCAGCGACGCCTCGTGGGCGACCAGTCGGTCGGCCTCGACCGACAGCGGTCCGGAGCCGTCGACGTCGATGATGCTGACGTAGAGCCCGCGGTAGCCGAAATGCACGGTCCCCTGGCCCTGCGCCACCATCATCGGCACGTGCTCGCCCTGCATCATGCGGCCGACCATGCCGCCGGCGCCGCCCGGGCCGGTGTGCACGGGAGAGAACGTGACGTCGCCGGTGTAGGCGAGCATCGCTCCCCGGCGGGCGAGGATCTCGCGGCCGGGGGAGACCGGCGCGGCGACGACCTTGCCGTTGACCTGCTCGAAGATGCTCATCAGCGCTCCTCGGGCTGGATGTAGACGACGCCGCTGCCGTCGAAGCGCAGGGAGAACGCCTCGCCGGAGCTCTCGCCGATGAGGTTGCGCCACGACACGTCGGTCACGAAGGTCTGGTTGAGCCGGCCGCGGCTTGCGATGAAGGAGTCGGGGTCCACCACGAGCGGGTACCGGGGTGAGACCTCCAGCGCGATCGGCGGCCCGCCCGCCGACAGCAGCGCGACCGTGCCGAACCCGGTGACGGTGGTGGTGAACAGTCCCTGCCCGGACGACGCACCGCGCAGCCCGGCGAAGGCGACGTCGGTCTTCAGCTGGTCCGACAGCGCCAGCAGCTGCTCGGACTCGACCTTGAGGGTGTCGCCCTCCATCTCGACGACGAGCACCTCCATGGCGTCCTTGGCGAACCACACCGTGCCCTGGCCGGAGCAGGTCATGAGCGACACCGACTCGCCGGTGGCCTTCTGTTTCAGTGCCGCTCGGAACCCGCCACCCCCGCCCATGCCCGCGTTCCTGAACGTGACGTCGCCGGTGTAGGCGATCATCGCGCCGGTGGCGGCACGGACCGCGTCACCGTGGAGGTCGATCTCCAGGATCCGGGACCCGTTGAGTCGGAAGGCCTGCACGCCGCGATCCTGGCATAACTCGCTTTCCGTGCGCGAGAGCGACGATACGCCCGCGGCGCGGCGCCGACGTCCGGACGGAACGGATGTTCCGGGCATGCATTCGAGCGGCCTCGAGTCGCCCGTTCGCCGCCGACCGGACTTGTGGGAGCCACTAATTTAGGTAAGGCTGCCCTCATGAAGTCCGATTCCGCTGAGTCCGAGCCCCCCGTTCACGACGTCGTCGGGGTCGGATTCGGCCCCTCCAACCTCGGGTTGGCCGTCGCCGTGGCCGAGCACGGTGCCGATCGTGGTGGGCCGCCGCTCTCGGCCCGGTTCGTGGAGCGCCAGGAACGTTTCGGCTGGCACCGGGGCATGCTGCTCGAGGACGCGACGATGCAGATCTCGTTCCTCAAGGACCTGGTCACGCTGCGGAACCCGGCCAGCGACCACAGCTTCCTGTCCTACCTGCACGACCGCGACCGGCTCGCCGACTTCATCAACTACGGCAGCGCGTTCCCCACCCGTCTGGAGTTCCACGACTACCTCGAGTGGGTGGCCGCCCGGTTCGCCGGGCAGGTCGACTACGGCCGCGAGGTCACCGCGATCGAGCCGGTGGCGGGGGAGCCGGGACTCCTCGACGTCCGCACCCGGACCGGCGACGGCCGCGAGGACATGCTCCGCACCCGCAACGTCGTGCTCGCCACCGGGCTGGTGCCGCAGCTGCCCGCGGGGGTGCGCACGAGTGAGCGGGTCTGGCACAGCCGCGACCTGCTCCCCGGCACCGAGGTGGTGGCGGCGTCCGGGGTCCGGCCGCGCCGCGTGGTCGTGGTCGGCGCCGGGCAGAGCGCCGCCGAGGCCGTGGACCACCTGCACCGCACGTTCGACGACGCCCAGGTCTGCGCCGTGTTCGCCCGCTACGGCTACAGCCCCGCCGACGACAGCGCGTTCGCCAACCGCGTCTTCGACCCCGACGCGGTGGACGACTTCTTCCGTGCGCCCGCCGACGTCAAGGACGCGATCCTGGGCTACCACGCCAACACCAACTACTCCGTGGTCGACCCGGAGCTGATCGAGGCTCTCTACCGGCGCCACTACCACGAGCGCGTCAGCGGCCGGGAGCGGCTGGTGTTCCGCAACGTCAGCCGCGTGGCCGATGCCGTCGAGACCGCCGGGGGCGTGGAGCTGGCCGTCGAGTCGCTCATCGACGGTGCTCGCGAAGTGCTCTCGGCCGACCTCGTCGTCTACGCCACGGGCTACCGGCCGTCGGACCCGTGCCGGCTGCTGGGCGGCCTCGCCGAGCACTGCCTGCGCGACGGCGCCGGGCGGCTCGAGGTCCGCCGCGACTACCGCGTGGCGACGGGCCCCGGGATCACCGCGGGCATCTACGTGCAGGGCGCCACCGAGCACACGCACGGGCTGTCGTCGACGTTGCTGTCCAACATTGCGGTCCGGTCGGGCGAGATCACCGCCTCGCTGGCCGCCGAGGTCCACGCCGACCGCTTCGCCGTTGCGCGACCCTGAGGAGGAAGACATGTCGACCAACCCCTTCGACGACGAGAGCGGCACGTTCCACGCGCTGGTGAACGACGAGGGCCAGTTCTCGCTGTGGCCGACGTTCGTGGACGTGCCCGCGGGCTGGACCGTGGCCCACGGGCCCGACACCCGCCAGGCCTGCCTCGACCACGTCGAGCAGAACTGGACCGACCTGCGCCCGCGCAGCCTGGTGGAGCGCATGGCGCGCTCCCAGTGCTGA
>NZ_JAOPWR010000222.1 GCF_025965585.1 Pseudonocardia sp. | reverse complement strand
CGACGCGGCGGCGAGGGTCAGCACGCAGTCGTCGGTGGGCGTGTCGCCCGCGCGCAGGTACGGGTGCGCGCCGACCCCGAACGGCACCGCCGCCGTGCCGACGTTGCGGACGGTGTGGGTGACGGTCAGCCCGTCTCCGCCGACCGCGAAGCGGACGCTGGTGTCCAGTGCCATCGGCCAGCCCGGCTGCGGCGGCACCACGGCGTGCAGCGTGATCGCGTCGGCGCTGCGCTCACCCGCCCGGTACAGGACGTGGCGGAGCAGGCCGTGGATGGCGTTGCCCGCGGCAGGCTCACTCAGCGCGAGCTGCTGCTCGGTGCCGTTCCATGTCCAGCGGCCACGGGCGGTGCGGTTGGGCCACGGCACGAGGATCGCGCCCGCCCCGCGCGGGGGACGGCTGTCCTCGTCGAACGTCTCGACGTACGGGACGCCGGCGCGGGTGAACGAGCGCAGCCCGGCGCCCACCTCGGTGACGACGGCGCGGACGTCGCCGGAGACGATCTCGAACTGCTCGCCCGTCGGCGGCATGGGTGCAGGCACGGTCCGGAGACTAGGCCGTGTCCCGTGGGTCGGTGCCGAGGGCGCGGAGTTCCAGGTGGCGCCGGCATCGGGTCATGTGATGGGAGGCACCGATACCGCTGTCGTATCGGTGCCGACGAGAACGCCGCGGGGCGCCCGCCTCGGGCGAGGCACACCGGCTGGATGATCCGCGGGAGACGGCCTAAGACGGCGGCGGCCCGGCGGAAACCAGCAGGCCGGTGCGCACCCCGATCCACGGCAGGGCCCGCCCGAGCTCGTCAGCCGCCATGCTCCAGGAGTGCCCACCCGGCAGCTCGTCGAGCGTGACGGTCATGCCCGCCGCCTGTGCGGCCGCCGCGACCTGCTCGGCCTGGGGCCGGAAGTCGGGGTCGTCGCGGCCGACGGCCAGCAGCCCGGCGCTGCGCGGGAACCGGCGGTGCGCCAGCTCGTCGAGGGGGTCGACACGGCGGAACGCGTCCTCGTCGCCGTCGTAGGTCGCCTGCACGGTCTGCGCGTGGTCGCCGAGCGACGGCTCCGACTGCCCGGAGATGTCGAGGAACGTCGGGTAGACCTCCGGCCTGCGCACCGCGAGCTGCAACGCGCAGGTGCCGCCGAAGGAGAAGCCGCCGATCGCGAGCGGCCCGGGCGCGACCTGCAGGTGCGTCGCGACCCATGCGGGCACGTCGTCGGCGAGGTAGGTCTCGGCGGCGCCCAGCCGGGAGTCGAGGCACAGCGGGTTGCCGAACGGCGAGCCGGTGACGTCGGGCACGACCACCACCGGTGCGAGGCCGTCGTGGGCGGCCGCGAACGCGTCGACGACTGCGGCGAGTCTGCCGGCGAGCAGCCAGTCGTCGGGCCCGCCGGGCTGCCCCGGGACGAGCACGAGCACGGGCAGCTGAGCGCGTCGCGACCCGAGGTAGGCCGGGGGCAGGTACAGCCAGGCGGCGCGCGTCGGGAAGTGCGAGCGCCGGCCGGGGATGTAGGCGTGGGCGATGCGCCCGGTGCGGGGCATGCCGGGCGGGACGTGCCAGACCCGGGCGAGCGGCACCCCGGGCGGAGCCACCACCAGCGGCATGATGCGGGGCAGCGTGGCCAGCACGATCTCGTCGTGGGCGGGCAGCCCGAGGGCGGTGGCGAGCGTCGGGCGGTAGCCGTAGAACGAGTTGGCCTTCACCGCGCACGTCGCGACGACAGCGAGCAGCGCCACCACCGCGACGACCCGCCGCCACACCGCGGCGCGGCGATGCGCCCACGCGAGCGCGGTGCCCGTGGCGGCCACGGCGATCCAGGCCAGCATCCGCAACGGCAGCAGGTCGGGGAACGGCCGCACGACCACGACGACCAGCTCGGCGACGGCCGCGAGCGCCACCCCGACGGCGAGCGCGACCGGCACGCTGCGCATCCACCACACCCGTCCCGACCGGGCCAGGAGGAACACCGCACCGGCCGAGCCGGCCGCCGAGATCATGGTGGGCAGCAGCCCGGCGATCAACGGGGCGTCCAGCAGGGGCGAGGCGAACACGAGACCTCCGACGGTGGAGCGGCGAGCGGAGACTAGCGCCGCTGTGAGGCCACGCCGGCGGCGGAGGCACCGGCGGGATCGGCGCGGCCGGTGGGTCGGGCAGAACGGACTGCCCTCGGGCCGGCGACGACGTGGTGCAGGCGTTCGACCGCCATACGTGACCGTCGTCCCACCGACGGGCGCCGCGCAACACCTACGGTTGAGATCGTGTCCTCCTCCCGGCATCTGCGCGCCCTGATCACCAACGACGACGGCATCGACTCACCCGGGCTCTGGGCCCTGGCCGCGGGCGCCCGGGACGCCGGGTTCGAGGTGGTGGTGGCGGCACCGCACGTGGACGCCAGCGGGGTGGGCGGCTCGGTCGTCTCCGTCCGCGACGGCAACCGCACCCGCGTGCACCCGCGGGAGATCGCCGCGCTGCCGGGGATCCCGGCCTACGCCGTGGAGGGGCACCCGGCGTTCATCGTGCACGCGGCGATCCGTGGCTGGCTCGACCCCACGCCCGACGTCGTGCTCTCGGGGATCAACCTCGGCGCGAACGTCGGCCGGATGGTGCTGCACTCGGGCACCGTCGGCGCCGCGCTCGCCGCGTCGCTGCACGGCGTACGGGCGCTCGCGGTCTCGCTCGACACCGGCTTGGGGCCGCCGGAGCAGCCGCACTGGGAGACCGCGCTGCACGTGCTTCCCGGCATTCTCGACCTGCTGCTGGCCGGGCCGGAGGGCACCGTGCTGTCGCTGAACGTGCCCGACCGCCCCGTCGAGGAGATCGGCGAGCTGCGCGAGGCGCAGCTGGCCGCGCTCGGGGCGGTGCAGGTGCAGACGGAGCACCGCAGCGGCGACGACGGCGACGGCCTGCACTCGTCGCTCGCCGAGTTGGAGGCAGCGCCCGCCCCCGGCACCGATCTCGCGCTGCTCGCCGAGGGTCACCCGACGCTCACCGTGCTCGAGTCGGTGGCGGCCCGCCCCGGTGTCCTGGATGTCCTGCGCATGTCAGCTGTGTGACAAGTGGTGCTCCTGTGCCCCCGGATGTGACGGATCGGAGACACAGGGCAAGATCTCACAATGCGTGATGGCGAGACCCGTGCCGAGTGGTCCACCCAGTTCGCCCGTACAGTGGCGGACGAGATCCGGTCCGGAGTGCGCTCTGGCGCTCTGACCTGGGCCGAAGCCGATCAGTTGCTCGCGCGGCTGCGCGTTCTCGTGGACCAGGCGCTGGACCTGACGCCGCAGTTCAGCTGACGCCATGTGACCGGCGGGCCCCGTCGCACTCAGTGCTCATCGGCGCCCGTCAGCTCCAGCTCGAGCCGGTCGGCCACGTCCACCACGAGCCGGAACGACCGGTCGAAGCCGTCGAGCGCGGTGTCGCCCAGCGGGATCGCGTGCCGGAAGAGCACGAGCCCGTTCTCGGACACGACGCCACCGCTGACCGGCTCGGCCGCGAGCGCGAGCGTGCGCTCGAGGTCCAGCTGGCCGATGCGGCCCACCGGTGAGGTGATCTGCGCCCACGGGCGCCCGTCCTCGCCCGTGACCAGGCGGACCACCACGATCTGCGTGCGCTCGCCCGTGGTGGGCAGGTCGAACCACAGCTCGTGCTCGCGCTGGCGCATGATCTCGTAGCGCACCCGCACGAAGGACATCAGGTCGTCCCAGCCGGCCACTGCCCACCTCCGTCGATTGCGGGCGACCGTACCGCGATCAGGAGAGCAGCTGATCGACGGGCGCCCGGTCGTCGGTGAGCACGGCGGCGTCCCGCGCGAGCGTGCGCGTCGCCGATGCGGACGTCGAGCCCGGGGTTGGCGTCCACCCCCCTCCCCCGCGAGCTCGCGGCGCCCGAGCTCCACCACGCCGGCGTCCACCTCCGACACCGTCGACGTGCTCCCCGGCGGCGTGGCGGCGAGCCAACGCGGCATCGTGAAGCCGCCCCCGCCGACGTGCACCGCCTGCAGCGGGCGCGCGGCCGGGAGCTCCGCGGTGGTCGATCGTGCCGGCGACCGTCCTCCGGTCCACCGAGCCCGATGAACGATGGCGTCACCCGGCCAGGTGGCACCTGCTCCACCGCGATCTCACGTTCGATGGATGCACTCTCAGAGGCCCAGTTGCCGCGCGATCAGCATCTTCTGGACCTCGCTGGTGCCCTCGCCGA
>NZ_JAOPWR010000184.1 GCF_025965585.1 Pseudonocardia sp. | reverse complement strand
CCTGGGCCACCGACCGGGCGCAGGTACTTGCCCCATCTACTTTGCGGAAGCTCGTGTCGACGCTGCAGTCCATCTACAGCGCGGCCGTGCTCGACCGCCTCGTCGGCTCCTCCCCCGTCGTCCAGCTCACGCTGCCCGCTGCGCATCGCGAGCGGATCGTGCCGCTCACGGTGGACCAGGTCCGGGCACTAGCCGAGTCGATGGCACCGAAGTACCGGGCGATGGTCTACGTGCAAGCCGGGCTCGGACTGCGTGTCGGCGAACTCCTCGGCCTGCAGGTGCAGAACTGTGACTTCCTCGGACGGTCGGTGCGGATTGACCACCAGGCCGACCGGGATACCGGCGAGATGGTGCCGCCGAAGACCCGGCAGTCGAGGCGGACGATCCCGATGCCGAAGGTCGTGGCGAACGAGCTGGCGGCGCACCTCGCGGCGTTCCCGGCCTCCCCAACGGGGTTGCTGTTCCACACCGCCACGGACCGTCCCTATCACCAGGCGTTCTACGGGTCCCAGGTCTTCGCGCCCGCAGTGGAGAAGGCGAAGCTGCCCGCGGGTAGCACGAGTCACGACTTGAGACACCACTACGCGTCGGTGCTGTTGGCCGCCGGCGAGTCAGTGGTCGCAGTCGCGGAGCGCCTCGGGCACGAGAACGCGACGCTTGTCCTGCGGGTGTACGGGCACCTCGTGCCTGGCTCCGAGGAGCGCACCCGGAAGGCCATCGACACGGCCTGGGACCCGCCGAGTGCGGACTCGGTGCGGACCGGGCGATCATCGTGACCGCTGCGATGCAGGTCAGAAGCAGTTACTGGCCGGTAGAGATCAGTCGAGCTGCGACCGCAGCGCCGCCCGCCGCTTCTCGAGTAGCGCCTTGCGCTCCTTCAGCTCGGCCACCGCGGTGGGCGTGGTGGCCGAGGAGGTGTTGCCCGGCACGGCGTTCCAGGCCGCCTCGGTGCGGGCGATGGTGTCGAGCTGGCTGTCCACCGAGGTCAGCGTGACCTGGGCGCGGGCGGCCCAGTCGTCGGTGGTCTCCCCCAGCGGGACGTCCTGCGTGGGGCCGGCGACCTCCGTGGACGTCGACGACGTGACGGCGTACCCGCCGGCGAGGACCCCGGCCGCCCCGAGCACCGCGATGGCCCGGCGGCGAGGGAGCCGGTCGCCAAGCCGGGCGCTCAGCCGCGACCGCAGGCCGCGACGGGGCGTCGCCGGGGGCCCGGGCACCGGAGCAGGCCGCACCGGGGCACCGCGACCGTGGTCGGCCGCCGCGGACGGGGCCCGGACCGGCACGGGATCGGGCTCCCGCAGCCACGGCAGCGTATCGGCCAGCCGGGCGTCCTGGTCGGGGTGCATCGAGGCACGCCGCGCGTGCCGGGCCGCGGCCCGGTGGGCGGCCGTGCAGTACAGCCGGGGCGGGCGGCCCGGCACGTCGGCGATCGGGGCGTCACATCCGGGCAGCGAGCAGCGTTGTACGTAGTCCACGGAGGCATCCCCCATCGCCGTGACGGGACCCGCGGCACGCACAGTCCGTCATGATCTTCGGGGATGGGACGCTACCGGGCGAATGCCCGATTTGTCACTGCTCCAACTGGCGAACCGCAGCAGGGCACGGTCACGCTCGGTACGCACACGCCGGAATTCGCGAACGGCCCGCGCGGACGTGGAGCCGTCCGGACGGGCCGTTCGCGGGGTGGAAGATCAGTAGGTGGGCAGCGAGGGGTCGACCTGCTTGGCCCATGCCAGCACGCCGCCGCCGACGTGCACGGCGTCCTTGAAGCCGGCCTTGTGCAGCGCCGCGAGGGCGTCGGCCGAGCGGGCGCCGGACTTGCAGTGCAGCACCACCGGCTTGTCCTGCGGGATCTCCGAGAGCGCCTCGCCCGAGAGGATGCGGTCCTTCGGGATGAGGATCGAGCCCGGGATCTTCACGATCTCGTACTCGTGCGGCTCGCGGACGTCGATGAGGGCGAATTCCTTGCCCGAGTCCATCATGTCCTTGAGCTCGAGCGGGGTGATCGTGTGGCCCGCGGCGGCGTTCTGCGCGTCGTCGGACACCACGCCGCAGAAGGCGTCGTAGTCGATCAGCTCGGTGATCTTCGTGGCCTGCGGGTCCTTGCGCAGCTTGATGGTGCGGTAGGTCATGTCGAGCGCGTCGTAGACCATGAGGCGGCCGAGCAGCGTCTCGCCGATGCCGGTGATCAGCTTGATGGCCTCGTTGACCATGATCGAGCCGATCGACGCGCACAGCACGCCCAGCACGCCGCCCTCGGCGCAGGACGGGACCATGCCGGGCGGCGGCGCCTCGGGGTAGAGGTCGCGGTAGTTGAGGCCCTTGCCGTTCGGGGCGTCCTCCCAGAAGACGGAGGCCTGACCCTCGAAGCGGAAGATCGAGCCCCACACGTACGGCTTGCCCAGCAGCACCGCGGCGTCGTTCACCAGGTAGCGCGTGGCGAAGTTGTCGGTGCCGTCGAGGATGAGGTCGTAGTCACGGAAGATGTCGAGGACGTTGTCGGCCTCGAGCCGCACCTGGTGCAGGCGGACCTCGACGAACGGGTTGACCTCCTTGATGGAGTCCCGCGCCGACTCGGCCTTCGGGCGCCCGATGTCGGACTGCCCGTGGATGATCTGGCGGTGCAGGTTCGACTCGTCGACCTCGTCGAACTCCACGATGCCGAGCGTGCCCACGCCGGCGGCGGCCAGGTAAAGCAGGGCCGGACTGCCGAGCCCGCCGGCACCGACGACCAGCACCTTCGCGTTCTTCAGCCGCTTCTGACCGGTCATCCCCACGTCCGGGATGATCAGGTGACGGCTGTAGCGGGCCACCTCGTCCTTGGTCAGTCCGGCGGCCGGCTCCACGAGCGGCGGAAGCGCCATGGTCAATGCTCCTCGAATTCGACTCACGTACCTGTCCGCCTCAACGCGGACGTCAGGCCCGATCTTCCCATCGCCCGTCGGCCACGGCGTCCCACATGCCGGCGACGGCCCGCGCGACGGCGTCGGGAGCCTCTATCTGCGCCACATGCCCGACGCCGGGCAGCACGTGCAGCTTCCCGCCCAGGACGGCGGCGGTGCGCGGGCCGAGCCGCGGGGCGACGAGCCGGTCGCGGTCGCCCCAGATCACCAGCGACGGCACGCGCACCCGGGCTGCCACCGACCACAGCGACTCCCCACGCACCCAGCTCGCGAGCATCGCCTTCGCCGTGCGCTCGGCGGCCTCGCCCGCCCACGACTGGTGAGCGCGGGCCTCGATCTCCGCGGCGGCCTCGGCGAGCCGGTGCTCGGTGGCCAGGCCGGGGTCGCCGAAGCACAGCCGCATGACGTTCTCCGCGCGCTGCCGGTAGGTGACGGCGGCGAGCTCAGCGCGCGCCCGGCGACCGAGGCGACCGGGCACCATCGCCAGCACCATCCGCGGGTCGGAGACCCGTCGGGGGTCGGGCCTGCGGTCCGGCATGGCCGGGGACACCAGCGTGAGCGTCCGCACCAACTCGGGGCGTCGCGCGGCCACCATCAGCGCGATCGCGCCGCCGAGGGAGTTGCCGATCAGGTGGACGGGGCGCCCCTGACCGGCGAGGAAGCACAGCAGCGCGTCGGCGTGGCCGGAGGGCGTGAAGTCGGCGGTGGGCGCGGGACGGGTGAGCCCGAACCCCGGCAGGTCCACCGCGGTGCCGGCCGCGCGGGTGGCGAGCAGGCCGGCCAGGTCGGTCCAGTTGGTGGCCGATCCCGACAGCCCGTGCACGTAGACGGCCGGGGTGCCGTCGGGGCCCGGCGTCTCGCGGACGTGCAACGTCACCCCGCCGGAGGCCACCTCGCGGCCGGGCCACGGCCGCCGGTGCTCGTCGCGCACGGGGAGCGTGGCCGGATCGGCGAGCGGGACGTCCGGCACCGCCGTCGCCGGACGTGCCGCCCGGGTGACGAGCGGGCGAACGGAGAACGACGTCAGGGAGGCCACGGGACGAGCATGACCCGAACGACTGCGCCGTCGCCAGTCCCGGTGAGGTGCGCCGCTCCCGCTCCTTGCCGTCGATCTCCCGGGACCGATCGGCTCTGACGTCATGGTGACGCAGGCGATGCCGGCCATCCGGGCCGCCCGCCGAGGCACGATGCCCTGCCGGGAGGTAGACGTACCAGTTCGCACCGGGGTCCCCGAGGATCTCCTCCACGACACCCGCGCAGGAAACGTGGTCCACACCTCCTCCGTCACGACGTCGATCCGGTTTCCGAGATACCCCCCAGTGGTATGTTCTCGACGAGCGGGGCTATCGAACGGGACCCGCCGGCGTTGAACGATCACAGGGACCGGACGGGAGGGCGCGCGCGATGCACACGGCGGTACGGCTGGGCGGATACGCGGCCGCGCTCGCACTCGCCTTCGGCACGGCGTGGGGCGTCGGGGCGGCCGTCGGGCCCCGGTCCGTCCCGAGCACCCCGGCCCCCGCCGCCGCTCCCGCAGGCTCCCCGGACGACGGCATGGCCGGCATGGACATGAGCGGGATGGACATGGGCGGCATGGCCGGCCACACGGCCGACGCCCCCCTGACCACGACGGCCACCGACGGCCTCGCCGCCACCGCCGACGGGTACTCCCTCGTGCCCCGCACCACCACCTTCACGCCCGGGCAGCCCGGCGAGCTGGCGTTCACCGTCACCGACGCGGACGGCGCCACCGTCTCGGCCTTCGAATCCCGCGACGGCACGCGCATGCGCCTCGCGGTGGTGCGCCGCGACGCCGCGGGGTTCGTGCAGCCGGAGGCCGTGCTCACCCCGGACGGGGTCTGGCGCGCACCGCTGGTGCTCCCGGCGGCCGGCGTCTACCGCGTCTACGCCGACTTCACACCCAGCGGCGGGCCCGCGCTCGTCCTGGGCACCGACCTGTTCGCCCCCGGCGCCTTCGCGCCCGTGACGTTCGCTCCGTCACGCGTGGCACAGGTCGACGGCTACCAGGTCCGCCTCGACGGCGACCTCGTCGCCGGCCGCACGTCCCAGGTCTTCGCCACCGTGAGCCGCGACGGGCAGCCCGTCACCGACCTGGAGCCGCTGAACACCGCGTTCGGCGACCTGGTGGTGCTGCGCCGCAGCGACCTGGCCACGGTGCCCGTCGACTACGGGGAGGGCCCGGCACCCACCGCCACCGACCGGTCCGGGCCGGCCGTCGCGTTCACGACGACGGTGCCCAGCACGGGCGGCTACCGCCTGTTCCTCACGTTCCGCACGGGCGGGTCGCTCCACCTCGCCGAGTTCACCCTCGAGACCAGGGACGGATCATGACCACCGTCGCGCCCGACGCGGCACGCGACAGCGGGCCCGCGGAGGCCGCCACCCGGCAGCTCGAGCTGGTGATCGGCGGCATGACGTGCGCCTCGTGCGCCAACCGGGTGGAGCGCAAGCTCAACAAGCTCGACGGTGTCACCGCCACCGTCAACTACGCCACGGAGAAGGCCCGCGTCGACTTCCCGGACGCGCTCGACCCCGCCGCGCTCGTGGCGCAGGTGGAGGCCGCGGGCTACACCGCCGAGCTGCCCCCGCCGCCGTCCGCGCCCGACGGGCCGGTCGCGGAGCCCGCCGACCCGACGCGCGCGCTGCGCGACCGGCTGCTGATCTCCGCGGCCCTCGCCGTGCCGGTCGTGCTGCTGTCGATGGTGCCCGCGTTGCAGTTCACCTACTGGCAGTGGATCTCACTGGCACTCGCCGCGCCCGTCGTCGCGTGGGGGGCGTGGCCGTTCCACCGCGCGGCCTGGACGAACCTGCGCCACGGCGCCGCCACCATGGACACGCTCGTGTCGATCGGCACGCTCGCCGCGCTGGGCTGGTCGCTGTACGCGCTGCTGCTGGGCACCGCGGGCGTCCCCGGCATGACGCACCCCTTCACGCTCACCGTCGCGCGCGGCGACGGCGCGGGTTCCATCTACCTCGAGGTGGCAGCCGGGGTCACGGTGTTCATCCTGGCCGGGCGGTACATCGAGGCCCGGTCCAAGCGGCAGGCCGGCGCCGCGCTGCGCGCCCTGCTCGACCTCGGCGCGAAGGACGTCACCGTCCTGCGGGGCGGGGTCGAGTCGCGCGTGCCGGTCGCGGCGCTGGCCGTCGGCGACCGGTTCGTGGTGCGGCCGGGCGAGACCGTGGCGGCCGACGGCGTCGTCGAGGACGGCAGCTCCGCCGTGGACGCCTCGATGATCACCGGCGAGTCGCTGCCCGTCGAGATCGGCCGCGGCGACGCGGTGGTCGGCGGCTGCACCAACGCCTCGGGACGGCTCGTGGTGCGGGCCACCCGCGTCGGCTCCGACACCCAGCTCGCCCGGATGGCCCGGCTGGTGGAGGACGCTCAGAACGGCAAGGCGGCCGTGCAGCGGCTGGCCGACCGGGTGTCGGGCGTGTTCGTGCCGATCGTGATCGTGCTCGCCGTCGCCACGCTCGGGTTCTGGCTGGGCTCCGGCGCCGGGGCCGACACGGCGTTCAACGCCGCGGTCGCGGTGCTGATCATCGCCTGCCCGTGCGCGCTGGGGCTGGCCACGCCGACCGCGTTGCTCGTCGGCACCGGGCGCGGCGCGCAGCTCGGGGTGCTCATCAAGGGCCCGGAGGTGCTGGAGTCCACCCGCCGCGTCGACACGATCGTCCTCGACAAGACCGGCACGCTCACCAGCGGGCGCATGACCCTGCACGGCGTGCACCCCGTGGACGGCGTCGACGCCGACGAGGCACTGCGCCTCACCGGGGCCGTCGAGCAGGCGTCCGAGCACCCCGTCGGGCGCGCTGTCGCTGCCGCCGCGCAGGAGCGGCTCGGCGAGCTGCCGGGCGTCGCTGAGTTCGACAGCCTCCCCGGGCTGGGCGTGCGCGGCGTCGTATCCGAGCTGGACGGCGACGTCGTCATCGCCCACGCGGTGCTGGTCGGGCGGCACACGCTGCTCAGCGAGCACGGCATCGAGCTCCCGCAGGTGCTCACCGACGCCGTCGCGGCGGCCGAGACCGACGGACACACCGCCGTGGCCGTGTCCTGGGACGGCATCGCGCGCGCCGTGATCGTCGTGGGCGACACCCTGCGCCCGGAGAGCGCCGAGGCGGTGCGCAGGCTGCGCGGCCTCGGGCTCACCCCGATGCTGCTGACCGGCGACAACGCCGAGGCCGCACGCGCTGTGGCCGAGGAGGTCGGCATCGCGGCCGAGGACGTGGTGGCCGGGGTCCTGCCGGAGGGCAAGGTCGACACGATCGCCCGACTGCGGTCCGAGGGGAAGGTCGTCGCGATGGTCGGCGACGGCGTGAACGACGCCGCCGCGCTCGCCACCGCCGACCTCGGACTGGCCGTCGGCTCGGGCACCGACGCGGCGATCGAGGCGAGCGACCTGACCCTCGTGCGAGGTGATCTTCTCGCCGCCGTCGACGCCATCCGGCTCTCCCGCCGCACCCTCGCCGTGATCAAGGGCAACCTGTTCTGGGCGTTCGCCTACAACGTGGCCGCGATCCCACTGGCCGCGATCGGCCTGCTCAACCCCATGATCGCGGGCGCCACGATGGCGTTCAGCTCGGTGTTCGTCGTCACCAACAGCCTGCGGCTGCGCAAGTTCCGCGGCACGGCCCCGGCGCCGGTCGAAGAATCGGGCGCCAACCTGCCACCCGAAAGAGCTACCGACCGGTAAGGTGAGCCGTCCAGCACGGTGAAGGGACGGTGGCGGCATGAGCGAGGCGACTGCCCCGGCGACGCCGCGGGGGGCCCGGCTGTCACGGAGCGCACGACGGGCCCAGCTGCTCGTCGCGGCGCGGGACGTGTTCGCCGCCCAGGGCTACCACGCGGCTGCCATGGACGCCATCGCCGAGAAGGCCGGTGTCAGCAAACCGGTGCTCTACCAGCACTTCCCCGGCAAGCTCGAGCTCTACCGGGCGCTGCTCACCACCTACGCCGACGAGCTCGTCGACCGCGTGCAGAAGGCCATCGTGGCCACCGCGAACAACGAGGAGCGGGTGCACGCCGCCGTCTCCGCGTACTTCGACTTCGTGGCGGGCGAGGGTCACGCCTACCGGCTGGTCTTCGAGTCCGACCTGCGCGGCGAGCCCGAGGCCGCCGCCGTGGTGGACGGCGCGCTCACGCGGTGCATCGACACGGTGGCCTCCGCCGTCACCACCGACGCCGGCATGGACGCCGCGCGGGCCCGGCTGCTGGCCGTCGGCCTGGTGGGGCTCAGCCAGGTGGCTGCTCAGTACTGGCTCGACTCCGACCAGGACGTGCCTCGCGACGAGGCCGTGGCGCTGATGTCGAGCCTGGCGTGGCGCGGGCTCGCGGGCTTCCCGCTCGTCCACGACTGACGTCTCCCGCCCGTGGGCGGACCACGTGCCGCTGCCCCGGGAGCCTGGGGCAGCGGCACGTCCCCCGGTCAGCGGCCGGCCGGCACGGCACCCTTCACCAGGGCGCCGATCCGGCCCGCCACTCCTGCGACCCGTTCGACGGGCAGCATGTGCCCGGCCTCCGGGAAGATCGACAGCGACGCCGACGGCAGCGCGGAGGCGATCCGCCGCGAGAGCCGCACGGGCGTCAACCGGTCCTTCGTGCCGACCAGCACCACGGTCGGGATGTGGGCGAACACCGCGAGCGCCGCGTCCCGCTCGTGCGCCTCCAGCGTGGGCCGGAAGCCCGAGACGGTGAGCGGGCGGCACTCGGCCACCGACTCGACGGTGATCCGCACGGCCTCCGGACCAGAGCGCGGGCCGAGCAGCAGCCAGCGCAGGGCGGGGGCCAGCAGCCGCGGGCTGCCCAGGTGCCGCCGGGCCGCCCAGCCGGGCGAGGCGTACATCCGGCCCTCGCCGCGCTGGACCAGAGCCGCGACGCGCGGGTGCATCCCCATGGTGTGGCCGGCGAGCCCGCCGCTGGCGGTGGCCACCAGCGCGATGCCCGTGACGCGCTCGAACAGCTCGGGCCTGCGATCAGCGAGAGCCATGATCGTCATGCCGCCCATCGAGTGCCCGGCGAGCACCAGCGGACCGGCGGGCGCAACGGCCGCGATCACCGCGGCCATGTCGTCGGCGAGCTGCTCGATCGTCATGGTCGAGGGGTCGGCGGCGGCGGAGCGGCCGTGCCCGCGGTGGTCCCAGCGCACGACGCGCGCGGGCGTGCCGCCCACGAGCGAGCGTGTGACCGGGCCCCAGGTGCGCGCGTCGAGCGTCCAGCCGTGGGCCAGGAGCACCGTGACCGGTGCGTCGTGGCGCCCGTCGACCTCGACGTTCAGCGCGAGGCCGTCGGCGGCCGCGACGGTGGAGGCACTCATCAGACCAGGTACGCCTTCCGCCACAGGAACTCCATCGGACCACCGATGATCTTCTGCTCGCGCAGGAACGGCACCAGCTTGCGGGCCGTCCAACGCAGCGTCTCCTGCCAGTTCGGGTTGGCCAGCGCGGCCTTGCGTCCGACCTCGGGATCGATGCCCACGGACTTGTAGACGTCCGGGTGGATCAGGTTGCGCGCGACGACGTGGGCGATGCGGGCCGAGAGGTACTGGCCGATGGCGAGCTGCGCGCGGTTGGTCTTCGGCATGATCCGTGCCAGCTCCTCCTTGGCGTAGCGGACGTGTCGCGCCTCCTCGGTGACGTGGATCTTGTTGACCATGCGGGAGAGCGGCTGCACCGACTCGTCGCGCATCGACTCGCGCTGGAGCTGGTCGAGGATCTCCTCGACGAACAGCGTGCCCGCGAACATCGCCGGACCGTAGCCGATCGTCTTGAACAGGCGGCCGAGGTTGTGGGTGAGCGCCCTGGGCGCGTAGTCCGGCACGCCGTAGCGCTCGGTCATCTTCGCGAACATGATCGAGTGGCGGCACTCGTCGGCGATCTCGGTGAGCGCGTACTGGATGTGCTGGCGGCGCGGGTCGCGGTCGTAGGAGTACCGCAGCAGCATCTGCATGAGGATCATCTCGAACCACAGGCCGATGCGCGCGACGCTGCAGACCTCGTGGATGGTCAGCGTCTGCCGCTGCTCCTCGGTGAGACCCTCCCAGAGCTCCGTGCCGTAGAGCGACGACCGGTGCGCCGGCATGCCCCACTTGCCCTCGACGAGCGGGGCGTCCCAGTCGATGTCGATGCTGGGCTCGTAGGAGTGGTCGAGCGACGAGCGGAGCAGCCGCTCGGCGGTGGCCTCGCGGTCGTTGACGGTCTTCACGCTCGGAGTGCGGCTCTTCGCAGGCGCGGTCATCGGACGCTCCTCTCTTGCTGTTACCACTGGTAACTGTTACCACTGGTACGGTGCCGCCCCAGACGCCTCCTGTCAAGCCCGAGAAGACGCCGACCGATCGTCAGCAGCGCCGCGCCGAGCGGCGCGCGGAGATGGTCGCCGCGGCGATGGACGCCGTGCGCACGCACGGGCCCGCCGTGTCGGTGGCCGAGATCGCGGCGATGGCCGGCATCACGAAACCCGTGCTCTACCGGCACTTCTCCGATCGCGCCGACCTGCAGAAGGCCGTCGGCGAGGAGGCCGTGTCGCTGCTGATGGGGCGCATCGGGCCCGCGCTGACCGTCGACGGCGATCCGCCGGCGCTGATCCACGGCATCGTCGACGCGTTCCTCGCGGGCATCGAGGACGAGCCGGAGCTGTGGCGGTTCGTCGTGCACCACCCGATCGAGCGGGCCACCGGCGCCGAGGTGGTCGACGATGCGCGCGAGCAGATCGCGCGGTTGCTGACCGCGCTGATCGGCGAGCGGCTGCGCGGGCAGGGCCTCGACTCCGGCGGTGCCGAGGTCTGGGCGCAGGGGCTCGTCGGGATGGTGCAGAGTGCCGGTGACTGGTGGCTCGAGCGCCGCACGATGAGCCGCGCCGCCCTCACCGGCTACCTGACGTCGATGATCTGGGGCGGCCTGTCGGGCGTGCTGGGCGAGGCGGAGGCGGACCCTGCTCGCCTGCGTGTGGTGTCCCTGGCGGAGAAGAGAACGGGAGAGAACGGTGGCGGATGACCACACGGAGGACGAGCACGAGGACGGCTACTCCGGCCCCGCGACGCTGACCGTCGACGGCCGGGCGGTCCCGGTGCGGGTGCTGCTGGACGCCCGTCACGAGCCGCTGGACGGCAGGCTGCACTGGTTCGGGCGGCTGACCCTCGACGACGAGGCACCCGAGCCGGACCTGGTCCGGGCGATGACGTCGACCACGAGCCGGATCGAGCTGAGCTCGGCGGGCGGCCGGTCCGAGGCGCGGCTCGGCGACGTGGACCCGTGGGGCCGTTACCGCGTCACGGGCGTGGGCGCACTGCCCTACGCGCTGGACGAGCCGGTGCTCGACGACGCCTGAGCACGACGAACGCCCGGCACCCGCGGCGTGCGGGTGCCCGGGCGTCCGGCGATGCGTGCTGTTCAGCCGATGGCGAAGCCGACCCGGCGGCCCTCCTCGGGCGCGATCTCCACGTACGCGATGGCGGAGGAGCGCACCACGTACTTGCGCCCCTTCTCGTCGACCAGCTTCAGCAGGCCGTCGCCGGCGAGCGCCTCGTCGACCAGAGCAGCGACCTCGTCGGCGGACTGGTCGCTCGCCACCACGAGCTCGCGCTGACTGTCCGCGATGCCGATCTTGACATCCACCGGGAAACCTCCTGCTCGTGACGAGTGAACCTTCTCCCGGCCAGGCTAGTCGCGCCAGGGGTCCGAGGCCGCGCCCGGGCGTCCGCCGTGCGCGACCCACGTGTCAGTTGAGGCCGAGCTTGGCCATCCGTTTGCCGTGGTTGGACTGCAGTCGCTTGAGCAGCGCGGCGATGCCCGAGAGATCCCCGGATCCGGAGACGATGAACTCGGCGAGCTCGTCGCGCTCGGCCACGATGTGCTGGGCCTGGGTGACGGCCTCCCCGAGCAGCCGCCGCCCCCACAGCGCGAGCCGGTCGCGGACCTGGCGGTGCGACTCGCAGGCCGCGTGCACCTCGCGCTCGGCGAAGGCGCTGTGGCCGGTGTCGGCGAGCACCTGCTGCACGAGCTCCCCGGTGGGACCGGGCAGCCAGCCGCCGATCTCGCGGTAGAAGTCGGCGGCGAGCCCGTCCCCGAGATAGACCTTGACCAACGACTCCAGCCAGCTCCGCGGCGCGGTGGAGGCGTGGTAGCTGTCCAGCGGCCCGATGAACGGTGCCATCGCGTCCTCGACGGAGACCCCGAGCCCGGCGAGGTGCTCCTCCAGCAACTTGAAGTGCCCCATCTCGGCGGCCGCCATCTTCGCGAGCGCCGCCCTCCCGCTGATCGACGGCGCGGTGCGCGCGTCCTCCGCAAGCCGGTCGAACGCCGACAGCTCGCCGTAGGCGAGCACCCCGAGCAGGTCGACGGTGGCGCGTGCGGCGGCCGCGTCCAGCACGGCCTCCCCGTCCGATGCCGTCACCATGCCTGAAACCCCATGCCCGGGAGCGTAGTGCGCAGGTACCCCGGTCAGCGACGCCGGACGAGTGGCCGCCCGCCTCCGACGGGGGCGCGGACCAGCACGGACACGCCGCGTGCACGGGCCGTCGCGCGGTGCAGATCACCGGACGAACGGTGTGCCGGGATCCCTCGCACCACCCGGACCGGGTAGGATGGGTGGAAGCGCAGCGCCCGACGTGGGTGCGCGCTCCTGCGCGGTCGGCGAACGGTACTCCGGGATCGGACCGCAACGACCTGGTGCGTGCAGCGCCTCGTCGGCTCTCCCACTTGTTCGCATCAGTGGTCGACGAGCCGGCCTCGGGCTCCTGTGCGCGGAGAGAGGCGATCATCCTGTCCGTTCAGAACGAGACCACCCCCGAACAGTCCACCACCCCGGCTGAGGACGCCGCGGACCCCACCGCCGAGGTTCTCGCCGAGGCGCAGCCCCTGCAGGCCGGCGCCGCCGTCAAGCCCGAGTCCCCCACCTTCGCGGAGCTGGGCGTCCGCCCCGAGATCGTGAAGGCGCTGGCCGAGGCCGGCATCGAGCGCACGTTCGCCATCCAGGAGCTGACGCTGCCGCTGGCACTCGCCGGCGAGGACGTCATCGGCCAGGCCCGGACCGGCATGGGCAAGACCCTCGGCTTCGGCGTGCCGCTGCTGCAGCGCGTCGTGCCTCCGTCGGAGCAGCCCGCCGCCACCGGTGACGGCGAGGCCGCCGACCGCACCAAGGACGTGCCGCAGGCGCTCGTCGTGGTGCCCACCCGCGAGCTGTGTGTGCAGGTCGCCAAGGACATCGCCGACGCCGGCAAGCACCTCGGCATCCGCGTCACCGCCATCTACGGCGGCCGCGCCTACGAACCGCAGCTCGCCGCCCTGCGCAAGGGCGTCGACGTCGTCGTCGGCACCCCGGGCCGGCTGCTCGACCTCGCCGAGCAGCGTCTGCTCGTGCTCGGCCGCGTGAAGGCCCTCGTGCTCGACGAGGCCGACGAGATGCTCGACCTGGGCTTCCTGCCCGACGTCGAGCGCATCATGCGGATGCTGCCCGAGCAGCGCCACACGATGCTCTTCTCGGCCACGATGCCGGGCCCGATCATCGCGCTCTCCCGCGCGTTCCTGAACCGCCCGACGCACATCCGTGCGGAGGAGTCCGACCAGGGCTCCACGCACGAGACCACGCGCCAGCTCGTCTACCGCGCCCACGCGATGGACAAGGTCGAGCTGCTCACCCGCGTGCTGCAGGCCGAGGGCCGCGGCCTCACGATGATCTTCGCGCGCACCAAGCGCACCGTGCAGCGCGTGGCCGACGACCTCGCCGACCGCGGGTTCGCCGCGGCCGCCGTGCACGGCGACCTGGGCCAGGGCGCCCGCGAGCAGGCGTTGCGCGCGTTCCGCTCCGGCAAGGTCGACGTGCTGGTGGCCACCGACGTCGCCGCCCGCGGCATCGACGTCACCGACGTCACGCACGTCATCAACTACCAGTGCCCCGAGGACTCCAAGACCTACGTCCACCGGATCGGCCGCACCGGCCGCGCCGGCAAGGAGGGCGTCGCCGTCACGCTGGTGGACTGGGACGAGCTCCACAAGTGGAAGACGATCAGCGACGACCTCGGGCTGGACATGCCGGAGGCGCCGGAGACCTACTCCACCTCGGATCACCTCTACACGGACCTGAACATCCCGACGAACGCGAAGGGACGGCTGCCGCACTCGCAGCGCACCCGGGCCGGGCTGGAGGCCGAGTACGTCGACACCGAGGGCGACCACGGCGGCCGCAAGCGCAGCGGCGACCGCAACCGCGGCGGCCGCTCGTCCGACGACGTCGTGGCCCCGCGAAAGCCGCATCGCGAGCGCAGCCGCACGCGCAGCCGCGGGGGTGTCACGGCCGACGGCACGCCGGTCGCCACCGCCACCGAGGGCACCGACACCACGGCTCCGGCGCCGTCCGCCAGCGGGCCTGCTGAGGGCGACTCCGCTCCCGGCGCCGAGGGCGAGGCCGCCCGGCCGCGCCGTCGCCG
>NZ_JAOPWR010000175.1 GCF_025965585.1 Pseudonocardia sp. | reverse complement strand
TACGACGACGGCGACTTCGACGCCGTGCTCAAGCAGGTCGACAGCGGCGCGCCCTACGGCCTGACCGGCTCGGTCGTCGCCCGCGACCGCGCGGCCGTGGCGCGGGCGTCTGCGGCGCTGCGGTTCGCCGCGGGCAACTTCTACGTCAACGACAAGCCCACCGGCGCCGTCGTCGGCCAGCAGCCCTTCGGCGGCGGGCGCGCGAGCGGCACCAACGACAAGGCGGGCTCGGTCTACAACCTGCTGCGCTGGGTGAGCCCGAGGACGATCAAGGAGACGTTCGTGGCGCCGACCGCCTCGGGCCACCCCCACCAGGGCTGACAGCTCCACCCCGCGATACGAGCGGCACGTCCGGGCGACCCCTCGCCCGGACGTGCCGCTCCCAGGTGAGGACCGGGTGTGGTGAGCGACTCTCCGTACCGACTTCCCCCCCGACCCAGGTGGTGATTAGCATAAGACAACTAAGTATTGCGGATGTCTACTGCGCGGGGGAGTTGTGGTCAAGATGGCAGTCGTCGAACAGGCGGTGGTGCGGGGGACACCGGACGGGAAGCCGGCACCGGGTCCCAACTACAAATGGGTCGCGTTGTCGAACACGACGCTCGGCCTCCTCATGGCGACGATCAACTCCTCCATCGTCCTGATCGCCCTGCCCGACATCTTCCGCGGGATCAACATCGACCCCCTCGGCGCCGGCAACACCAGCTACCTGCTGTGGATGATCATGGGCTTCCTGGTCGTCACGGCGGTGCTGGTGGTCGGCTTCGGACGCCTCGGCGACATGTACGGCCGCGTCCGCATGTACAACCTCGGCTTCGTGATCTTCACGATCGCGTCGATCCTGCTGGCCGTCACCTGGCAGACCGGTGACGCCGCCGCCTGGTGGCTGATCAGCTGGCGCATCGTGCAGGGCGTCGGCGGCGCGTTCATCATGGCCAACTCGAGCGCGATCCTCACCGACGCGTTCCCGGTGCATCAGCGCGGCACGGCACTGGGCATCAACGCGGTCGCCGCGATCGCCGGCTCGTTCCTCGGCCTCGTGATCGGCGGCCTGCTCGGCCCGGTGAACTGGCACCTCGTCTTCCTCGTGTCCGTGCCGTTCGGCATCTTCGGCACGATCTGGGGCTACATCAAGCTGCGCGACACCAGCGAGCGGCGGCCGGCCAAGATGGACTGGTGGGGCAACATCACCTTCGCGGTCGGCCTCATCGCGCTGCTCGTCGGCATCACCTACGGCATCCAGCCCTACGGGACCAGCGTCATGGGCTGGGGCAGCCCGCTCGTCCTGAGCTGCATCATCGGCGGCATCGTCGTCCTCATCGCGTTCGGGATCATCGAGACCAAGGTCGCGAACCCGCTCTTCACGCTCTCGCTGTTCAAGAACCGCGCGTTCACTCTCGGCAACGTCGCGAACCTGCTCGCCTCGCTCGGCCGCGGTGGCCTGCAGTTCGTCCTGATCATCTGGCTGCAGGGCATCTGGCTGCCACAGCACGGCTACTCCTTCGAGCAGACGCCGCTGTGGGCCGGCATCTACATGCTGCCGTTGACCATCGGCTTCCTCATCGCGGCGCCCGTGTCGGGCGTGCTGTCCGACCGCTTCGGCGCCCGCTGGTTCTCCACCGTCGGCATGGTGATCTCGGCCGTCAGCTTCGTGCTGCTGGAGATCCTGCCGATCAACTTCAACTACTGGGGCTTCGCGGCGATCCTGCTGCTCAACGGCCTCGGCATGGGCCTGTTCTCCTCGCCCAACCGCGCCGACGTCATGAACAGCCTGCCCGCCAACGCCCGCGGCGCGGGTGCCGGCATGACGGCCACGTTCCAGAACTCGGCGATGGTGCTGTCGATCGGCTTCTTCTTCAGCCTGATGATCGCGGGCCTGTCGCAGCACCTGCCGTCGGTGATGGAGTCGGGTCTGCTGGCACACGGCGTGCCCGCGGCGGACGCCAGCCGCGTCGCCGCCCTGCCGCCGGTGGCCGTCCTCTTCGCCGCGTTCCTCGGCTTCAACCCGATCCAGCAGCTGCTGGGCAACGTCCTGGGTTCGCTGCCCGCCGACCAGGCCTCGTTCCTGACCGGTCGCAGCTTCTTCCCGAACCTCATCTCGGGCCCGTTCGCCGACGGCCTCACCGCGGCGTTCTGGTTCGCCGTCGCGGCGTGCCTCGTCGCCGCCGTGGCGTCCTGGTTCGCCGGGTCGCGCCGCCCGGCCGCCAAGGCCCCGCACGAGTCGCTCGGTGGCGAGCTCGCCGCCGTCGCCGGTGAGGCGGGCTTCGGCCCCTCGGAGATCGTGACCGACGACTTCGAGAACGACACCGTCGGGCAGGTGCCGGTCGCCGCGTACGCCGCCGGCGCCGACCACCACAGGCCGCGCCACGCCGCGCCCGGGGAGCTCCTCGGCTCCGTGCGCACCGCGTCCGGCTCAGCCGTCCTGGACGGCGTCGTCACCGTCACCGACCAGAACGGCCGGCAGGTGGCCCGGGCCGTCGCCGAACCCGGCGGCCGCTATGTGCTGCGCGGCCTCGAGTCCGGCCACTACACCGCGGTGGCCAGCTCGCCAGGCTTCCGTCCCGACGTCGTCGCCGTGACGCTCAACGGCAACGGTGCGGTGCACGACTTCGCGCTCGACGGCCACGGTGCCGTGACCGGCATGGTCCGCTCGGGGGCCGGTCACGCGCCGCTCATCGGTGCGGTCGTCATGGCCACCGACGCCGCGGGCCGCGTGGTCGGCAGCGCCCGGTCGACGCAGGACGGCACGTTCCAGCTGCTCGGCCTGCCGCTCGGGCCCACCACGGTGACGGCCAGCCTCCAGCGCCACCAGCCGAGCGCCACGACCGTGATGATCGGCACGGACACCGCCGCGCCGCTCGACCTGGTGCTGGCCCCGTCGATCGGCGGGCTGGTGGGCATCGTCAGCGCCCCCGACGGCACGCCGCTCGCCGGTGCCACCGTCACGGCGTCCGACGAGCGGGGGGACGTCGTCGCGACGGCCACCACCGACGCCCGCGGCTCCTACCGGCTGACGGACCTGGAACCCGGTCGCTACACGGTGGTCGCCACCACGCATGCCCCCGCGGCTGTGCAGGTGGAGCTGCCGGCAGGCGACCCGTCGCGGGTCGACCTCCGGCTGGGGTCGCCCGCCGCCGAACGCAGCTCCGCCCACGCCGTCCCCGCGGACCGCTGAGGCGAGGCGGCCGGCAATGACGACGACCGCTCCGGTCCCGGGCGGGACCACCGACTGCGCGGCGGAGCTCGCCGGGCGGTTGCGCATCGCAGCCGGCCGGCTGGCCCGTGAGGCCGGCGCCCAGAGCAGGCTCGACGGCATGACACCGAGCCGGCTCGCGGCGCTGGCCGTCCTCGACTCGGACGGACCGCTGCGCGTGGGTGCGCTGGCCGAGCGCGTCGGCATCAGCGCACCGACCACGTCGCGGCTCGTCGACTGCCTCGAGGGGCGCGGGCTCATCGTCCGCACCGCCGACCCCGACGACCACCGCGCCATCCGCGTCAGCCTCAGTGCCGAGGGCGCGGCGGGGCTGCACGCGGTGCGGGAGTTGGGTGCGGGCCTGCTGGCCGACCGCATCGTCGACCTCGACCCGCACGCCGTCGCGCTGCTGACGGCGGCACTGCCGGTGATCGAGGAGCTCGCAGCGGGTTCCTCTTGACCTGAAGTCGGGTTCAGCTCACAGGCTGGGTCCATGACTCTCAGCACCACGCTCGGCTACGACGACCTGCCCGACCTGATGACGCTCATGACGGGCGACGAGAAGCACGGCGCCAGCGCCACATCCACCCTCGACGTGCTCTGGGTGCTCTACGACCGCGTCCTGCACACCGATCCCGACGACCCCGCCCGCGACCGGTTCCTGCTCTCCAAGGGACACGGGCCGATGGCGTACTACGCGGTGCTCGCCG
>NZ_JAOPWR010000162.1 GCF_025965585.1 Pseudonocardia sp. | reverse complement strand
CCGCACGCTCGTTGATCTCGTCCAGCACCGCGTCGGTGGCGTCCCGGTCCAGCGAACCGTCGGACGACTTCAGCTTGCGCTCGGAGTAGGTGTCGGGCACCTGCTTGACCAGCACGACGATGTTCATCGGACCTCTTCGACCTCCTGCCGGTGCGGCGCCCGGTGCCGGGCGGGGGCCCGGGGGCGCGCGACGCCGCTAGTGATGCTGTCGTATCTGTCTGTCACTGCTGTCTCGGTCGACTCTGCCACCGTCGTCGCACGTGGGCGCGCCGGGGAGGCACTCGACCGAATGTTACCGGCGGGTAAGCACAGGGCAAACGTGAGCGGGCGTGAGCCGCCTCACCGTCACGGACCCTACGGCAGGAGCGGCGGCGTGCGGACCGGGCGAGACCGCCGAGGCCCGGTCCACCCCGGCGGTTCCGGGCCGGTCCGGGTCCGCCGATAGGGTCCGTGCGTGGAACCCGGCCGACGAGCGCCCCGGACGATGGGCGCCCTCGCCGCCGCGGCGCTGGTGGTGGGCGCCACCGCGTGCGGCACCGGCGACTCGGTCTACGACCTCGCGCCTCCCGCGCGCCCCGGGCAGCCGGCCGGCACCGTGCTGGTCACCGGCAGCTCGAGCTTCACCGAGACCGTCACGCGCATCCAGGACGCCATCGCGAAGGCCGGCGGCACGGTCTCCCAGGTGGTGGACCACGCTGCCGACGCCAAGGCCGCCGGCGTGACGATCCCCGCCAACACCGTCGTCATCGGGGGCTCGCCCGCAGCCCAGCTGCCGCTGCTGCGCGGCGACCAGAGCGCGGGCGCCGTGCTGCCGGAGCGCTACCTCATCCGGCAGGGCGCGAACGGGGTGGCGACCGTCACCTACGACGGGGCCGACTACGTCGCCGCCGTGGCCGGTGTCGGAGCTGCCCCCGCCACCCGGGCGCTGGCCTCGGAGATCGCCACCGTGGCCGCCATGGGTGCCGGCGTCCGCACCCCACCGATGGCGGCCCCGCTGGTCGGGGTCACTCCCACCGGGTTCCTGCTGACGACGGCGGGCACCTCGTCGGTCGGCTCCACCGTCGCGCAGCTGCGCGACAACGTCGGCACCCCGAGCACCGTCGTCGCCACGATCGACCTGGCCGCCGGGTCGGAGAACCCGGGCCCGGCCCTGCGGGCCACCACCGAGGTGCTCGTGAGCACCCCCGAGGCCGAGGCGCCACTGATCGCCGCGGCCCCCTCGTTCGGACTGGAGATGCCGATGCGCTTCGTCGTGTGGGACGACGCCAAGGGCGTCACCCAGATCGGCTACCCCGACGTGAAGCTGCTCGCGGCCCGGCACGGGCTGCCGGTGGCCGACCCCAACGTCGTCCGGCTCGCGAACGACGCGGCGCGGCTGGCCGCGCTCGCGGCCGGATCGGCGGCGTAGCGATGGTGGTCACGGGCTACGACGACCGCACCGGCTGCGGCTACGTGCTGAGCACGGGCGCGGACACCGCCGATCCCGCGCCGGGCGCCACACCCGTCACCCACGACGGCGTCACGGTGCTGGCCACGCCGGAGCTGGCGTGCTCCCTGCGCGACGCGCTGGCCCACCGGCCGGTGGCGCTGATGAGCTGGTCGGGCCCCGAGGTGCCCCTCGCCCTCGACGACCCCACGGTCCTCGCCTGGCTGCGCTACACGGTCGGCGGCGTGCTGACCGTCACCGGGGAGCCCCACGCCTAGGTACACGCGCGCATCTGACACCGTCTGCGGGTGAGATCCGACCCGGACGTCCTGCCCCTCACCGGTGAGCGCACGGTGCCCGGCATCGCGGAGGAGAACTACTGGTTCCGCCGTCACGAGGTGGTCTACGAGGAGCTGGCCCCGCGCTGCCGCGACGCGGTGGTGCTGGAGGCGGGCTGCGGCGAGGGCTACGGCGCCGACCTGCTCGCCCGCACGGCGCGCCGCGTGATCGGGCTGGACTACGACGCGCTCACCGCCGGGCACGTCGCCCGCCGCTACCCCCGCGTCGACGTGGCGCGCACCAACCTCGTGGCGCTGCCCGTGCGCAGCGGGGCGTCCGACGCGGTCGTGTCGCTGCAGGTGATCGAGCACCTCTGGGAGCAGGAGCGGTTCCTGCGCGAGTGCCGGCGTGCGCTGCGGCCCGGCGGCGCGCTGCTGCTGTCGACGCCCAACCGGATCACCTTCTCCCCCGGCCGCGACACCCCGCTGAACCCGTTCCACACGCGCGAGCTGTCCGGCGCGGAGCTGGCCGGGCTCGTGCACGACGCGGGCTTCACGGGGGTCGAGGTGCTGGGCCTGCACCACGGGCCGCGGCTGCGCGCCCTCGACGCGGCCCACGGCGGCTCGATCGTCGACGCCCAGACCGCGGTGGTGCTGGGCGACGGCGTCTGGCCCGAGGGGCTGCTGGCCGGCGTCGCGTCGGTGACGTGCGCGGACTTCGAGCTCCGCGCCGACGACGTGGACGCGAGCCTCGACCTCGTCGTGCTGGCGAGGCGCCCGTGAGCACGGCCGCCCCGGATCTGCGCGCTGTTTCGCATCCTCGCACCGTCCGTGGAGGGTGCGAGGACGCGAAACGGCGCGCGGATCGGGGTCCACGATGAGCCGTGAACCGGTCGGGACGTTCTGCCTCGTCCTGCACTCGCACCTGCCCTGGCTCGCCCACCACGGGCGCTGGCCGGTGGGCGAGGAGTGGCTCTACCAGTCGTGGGCGCACTCCTACCTGCCCGTCCTCGACGTGGTGCGGCGCCTCGCCGACGAGGGCCGCCACGACCTGCTGACGCTGGGCGTCACGCCCGTGCTGGCCGCCCAGCTCGACGACCCGCACTGCCTGCGCGGCATGCACGACTGGCTCGGCGGCTGGCTGTTGCGCGCCCACGAGGCCGCGCCGCGGCTGCCCGACCTCGCCGCCCACGAGCACCGCGCCGCCACCGCCGCCCTGCACGAGTTCGAGACGCGCTGGCGCCACGGCGCCTCACCGCTGCTGCGCGGCCTCGCCGACTCCCGTGCGGTGGAGGTGCTCGGCGGCCCGGCCACCCACCCGTTCGGACCGCTGCTGCTGCCCGAGGTGCGCGCGTTCGCCCTGGAGACGGGCCTCGCCGACGGGGCGCTGCGGCTGGGACGCCGGCCCGCGGGGATCTGGGCGCCCGAGTGCGGCTACGCGCCTGGCATGGAGGACGGCTACGCCGCGGCGGGCGTGCGGCGCTTCCTCGTCGACGGCCCATCGCTGCGCGGCGACACGGCGTTCGCGCGCCCCGTCGGCAGTTCCGGGGTGATGGCGTTCGGGCGCGACCTCGATGTCACCTACCGGGTGTGGTCACCGCGCTCCGGCTACCCGGGCGGACGCGACTACCGCGACTTCCACACGTTCGACCATCCCTCCGGGCTCAAGCCGGCCCGCGTGACCGGACGGTCGGTGGCGCCGGAGGACAAGCGGCCCTACGAGCCGGAGCGGGCCGCGGCCGCCGTCGCGCGGGACGCCGCCGACTTCGTGTCGGTCGTCCGCGAAAGGCTGGTGAACCTGCGTGAGCGGCACGGACGTCCGGCACTGACCGTCGCCGCGTTCGACACGGAGCTCTTCGGGCACTGGTGGCACGAGGGCCCGGCATGGCTGGAGGCGGTGCTGCGCGCGCTCCCCGAGGCGGGGGTAGGCGTCACCACGCTGCGGGGCGCCGTCGACGCCGGCCTGGTCGGCGACCCGGTGGACCTGCCTCCGTCGTCGTGGGGGTCGGGCAAGGACTGGCGGGTGTGGGCGGGCGAGCAGGTGGCCGATCTCGTCGCCCTTGGCGAACGGGTGCAGAAGACCCTGGTGGGGGCCGTCGCGCCCGGACCTGCGCGCGACCCCCTGCGCGACGCGCTGGCCCAGGAGGCGCTGCTGGCGCTGTCGAGCGATTGGGCGTTCATGGTCAGCAAGGACTCCGCCGCCGACTACGCCCGCGGCCGCGCGCACACGCACGCCCGTCACGTCGAGGAGCTCGCGGAGCTGCTGGCCCACGGCAGACGTGCAGCGGCGGGCCACCGCATCGCGCAGTGGCCCGCCGCTCCGTTCGGCACGGTGGACGCCCGCGCCCTGGCCCACTACCCCTGAACCACCCGCATCGCGACGCCCGGGGCCACCGACGACTTCGCCGCACCCGACTGGGCCATCGTGGTGGCCGAGGTCAGGGCGGTCGGCACCGGCTGCGGCACCGGGGCGCACTGCTTGTCCGAGCGGTTGCCGGCCACCCGCTCGGGTGTGACGCCCGTGGCCAGGTAGGAGGCGACGGTGCCGTCCGTGCAGGCGACGCCGGACAGCGAACCCGCGTGGGTGGTGCCCCCGACGCCCTCGATCAGCGAGGACTTCGGGAACCGCTTGCGCAGCTCCAGGCTGCCCGAGTACGGCGTGGCCGCGTCGAGCGTCTCGTCGATCAGCAGCAGGGGGGGCGCCTTGCTGCCGTCGATCTCCACCGGGGCGCTCGCCTTCGCCGGCCAGAACGTGCACGGCGCGTTGAACCAGCCGTTGGGCCAGGTCTCGAACGGCGCCTCCGAGTAGAGCTCGGCGTTCTCCTTGCGGAACTCCGGGTAGCTCGACCACGTCGCGTCGGTGCACTCCACGCCGAGGTAGATCGCGTAGCCGTTGTCGTCGAAGGGCGGAGCGCCGTAGAGGTTGACGAGGCCGGTGGCGTCGGCCTTGTTGACCCAGTTGGAGAACGCCGTGGCGATGCTCTCCCAGCCGAACACGTAGTAGCCGGCCTGCAGGAAGATGTCGTTCCACTCCGACGAGCCGATCTTGCCGCCGGCCGGGGCCGTGCGGAGCTTCCGGTACTGGTCGTAGTAGACCTTCTCGACCGCGGCCTC
Organism: Pseudonocardia sp.; assembly: GCF_025965585.1. Lineage (GTDB taxonomy): Bacteria > Actinomycetota > Actinomycetes > Mycobacteriales > Pseudonocardiaceae > Pseudonocardia. The sequence goes on along the minus strand of NZ_JAOPWR010000162.1, from coordinate 6,638 downwards.
GGTGGTGCCCAGGTGGTAGATCGAGTCGTACTTGGCCACCCACCCGAAGAACACGCTGATCGTCTTCTCGAACGCGACGTCCTGGTTGTAGTTGTCCTGCTCCCAGATCCCGCGCGGGTCGACGTTGCCGTCGAGCACCATGCGACGCACGTTCTGGGGGTACAGCGTGGCGTAGACCGAACCGAGGTACGTGCCGTAGGAGAAGCCGTAGTAGTTGATCTGCTTCTGACCCAGCGCCCTGCGGATGCTGTCCATGTCCTTCGCGGAGTCCACCGTGGTGAGGTGCTGCAGCAGGGCCTTGCCCTTGGCTGCGCACGTCGCGGTGTAGGCCGCCGACTTCTTCAGCCAGGCCGCCTCGTCCTTCGCCGTGTCCGGGATGTAGTACGGCCGGTCGTAGCCGGCGTAGCCCGCGCTGCAGCTCAGCGCAGGCTTGCTGGAACCGACGCCGCGCGGGTCGAAGCCGATCCAGTCGTAGGACGCGCCTGCGGCGTTCGGGACGGCCCCGGCCAGCAGGGAGAACACGAGCCCGGAACCGCCCGGACCGCCGGGGTTGACCAGCATGACACCCTGGTACTGCGCGGTGGGCACCGTGTGCTTCACCCGCGAGACGGCGAGCTGGACGACGGCACCCTTCGGCTGCGCGTAGTCCAGCGGCACGGTGACGAAACCGCATTGCGCGTTCGCCGCGGCCAGCCTGATGTCGGTGCAGGGGCCCCAGGTCACGGGCGCCGGCGTGAAGTCCGGGGTGGCCGCGGGACCCGGTGGGGCGGCCTGTGCGAGCGGGGCGGTGATCACTCCCATCGCCAGGAGTGCAGCGGTGGTGAGCGCGACAGCGACCCTGCGCATGCGGTGTCCCCCCTGTGGGCATCGGCCCGGACGAGTGAATGCCGTGTGAGTCTCGGCCATGGACAGCCCACTGACAACGGTCCGTCGACAAGTGGTCCCCGGGTCGGTGATGACGCTCAGTACTCGCTCCGATCACCGGATCGAGCGGGTGCGACACCCCACAGCATGATCAGCGGCTCGGGACGCGCAGCCGTAAAGGCCGCGGTCCCGCGTCCCGGAACGCCGATCACTGTCCGGCCCGCGGACCCACACCACACACCCGCCCCGGGCACACCCGGTCCGGCACACGCCACGCGCGCACCCGAGCAGGTCCGGAGCCGGCGGGGTCGGGGTCGGGGGCGTCAGCCTGGGGGCGGGAGGAGGGCCGTCGTGGCGGCGTCGAGGTAGGACGCGTAGGAGACGTCCGGGGTGAGACCGCCCTGCTCGTAGCCTCCCGTCACGCCGACGACCTCGTCGCCGTCGCACACCCACGGCCCGCCGCTGGTGCCGTCGTAGAGGCCGGGGGCGTCGAGCTCGAGCTGGGTGGGCGAGAACCGCGTCGTCGTGCCGGCACGGACCAGCGGTGCGTCGCTGTCGTCCGGGTAGCCGATCGCCTCGACCGCGTTGACCGACCCGGGGTCGACCGTGAGGCGGAAGCCGCCGGTCAGGCGCTCGACGGGCACGCCGTCGGCACGGTGCACAGTGAGCACAGCGACGTCGACGGACGGGTCACCGTGGGCGAGCCAGGCGGGTGCCACGGCGGCGGCCGTCACCGTCCACACCCCGAAAGGGGCGCGGCCGTCGGCATAGCCGGGCACGAACTCCATGCCGGTGCGAGCGGGGGTGCCGTCGCCGGTGGCGACGCAGTGGGCCGCGGTGAGCACGGTGTCCTGGCCCGGGGTGTCGATGACGGAACCGCTGCAGAAGTGGTTGCCGAGCGCATCGGGCGTACCGTCGAAGAGGGCGCCGGCCGCCGTCCAGCGTGGGGCGGGCGCCGGGGACGGCGTCGCCGGAGCTGCGGAGCGTTCCGCGATGGGGACGGCACCCGTGGCCGGCGCGCAGGCCGTCACCACCGCGAGACAGCCGATCGATGCCACGATGCCGGCACGCCTGCTCATCCGCACATCATCAGCCACCGAATGTCTACCCGTGGGTAACTCCGACGGGCGCGTTTGGGAGGATCTCGGGGATGCGGGTGCTGATGATCTCGTGGGAGTACCCGCCCGTCGTCGTCGGCGGGCTGGGACGGCACGTCCACGCCCTCGCGACGCAGCTGGTGGCGGCCGGTCACGAGGTGGTCGTGCTCTCGCGCAGGCCCGCGGGCACCGACGCCGACACCCACCCGACCCTCGACGGGACGGTCGACGGCGTGCGGGTGCTCTCGGTGGCCGAGGACCCCACCCACCTCGAGTTCGAGCGCGACATGGTGGCGTGGACGCTCGCGATGGGGCACTCCCTGCTGCGCGCGGCGCTCGTCCGGGTGTGCGGATCCGATCCGGCCGGCTGGCGTCCCGACGTGGTGCACGCCCACGACTGGCTGGTCGCGCACCCGGCGATCGCCCTGGCCGACGTCCTCGGGGTGCCGCTCGTCGCGACGGTGCACGCCACGGAGGCGGGCCGCTACAACGGCTGGCTGTCGTCGCCGCTGAGCCGACAGGTGCACTCGGCGGAGTGGTGGCTGGTCAACCGCGCCGACGCCGTGATCACCTGCTCGACCGCGATGCGCGACGAGGTGGCCGAGCTCTTCGAGGTCGACGCCGCGGCGATCGCGGTGCTGCACAACGGGATCACACCCCGCGCCTGGCGGGCCGCGCCGCGGCGGGTGGCGGCGGCCAGGAAGCGGTACGCCCCGCGCGGCGAGCCGCTGCTGCTGTACTTCGGCCGGCTGGAGTACGAGAAGGGCGTGCAGGACCTGGTGGCGGCACTGCCGCGGATCCGGCGCGCCCACCCCGGCACGCGGGTGCTCGTGGCGGGCTCGGGCACGGCGGCGGACCTGCTGGTCGAGACGGCACGGACCCACCGGGTGCTGCGCAGCGTCGCCTTCCTCGGCCACCTGCCCGACGACGAGCTCACGGCCCTGCTGGCCGCGGCCGACGCGGTGGTGCTGCCGAGCCGCTACGAGCCGTTCGGCATCGTCGCGCTCGAGGCGGCCGCCGCAGGCGCACCTCTCGTGGCGTCGACGGCCGGCGGCCTCGGCGAGGTGGTGGTGGACGGGGAGACGGGGGTGGCTTTCCCACCGGGGGACGTCGCGGCGCTGGCACGCGCGGTGGGGACGGTGCTCGCGGACCCGAGGGCCGCGGCGAGGCGGGCTCGTGCGGCCCGGGCCCGGCTGGGCGTCGACTTCGACTGGGCGCACATCGCCGCCGGGACGGCCGGCGTGTACGCCCGCGCCCGGGCGGGCGGGCCGCAGGAGCTGGGTCGCCCGAAGATCCCGACGGGGAACGTGTTCGGGCGCTGATCCGCTGTCGGGCGCCGAGGAGGGATCAGGCCGCGTCGCTGATCATGATCTGCGCGGCCGCGTCGGGGTAGTCGGCGACGAGCTGGCGGACGAGGTCCTCACGGTCCTCCTCGATGGCCGCGTTGACGGCGGCGGTGTACTCCTCGTCGAGGGCGTTGAGCCGGCGGACGGTGGCGTCGTTCATGGTGTGGATTCTTCCTCTCGGTACGCATGGTCCTGCGTCAGTTCATACGACCGGAGGACGCTCGTCGTTACCCAGCTTGTTCCAGCTCACATCGATTCAGAGCGCTCCAGTCGATCCTGTACTGCCTTGGCCGTCTTGCGGGCGATGTCGTTCAACGCGGCACGCTGCTCGGCTGCGGCCTCGTAGTCGGCCAGGCGGTTGCGCACGACCCGCGCGGGCGCCCCGACGGCGATCGAGAACTCCGGGACGTCCCCCCGCACGACGGCGTGCGCGCCGAGCACCGAACCCCGTCCGACGCGGGTGCCGCGCAGCACCGAGACCTTGGTGCCGATCCACACGTCGGGGCCGATCCGCACCGGCGTCTTGACGATGCCCTGGTCCTTGATCGGGATGTGCACGTTCTCGGTGCGGTGGTCGAAGTCGGTGACGTACACCCAGTCGGCGACGATGCTGGCCGCGCCGATCTCGATGTCGAGGTAGCAGTTGACGGTGTTGTCCTTGCCGAACACCACCTTGTCGCCGATGCGCAGCGAGCCCTCGTGGCAGCGCAGCGAGTTGCCGTCGCCGATGTGCACCCAGCGTCCGATCTCCAGCCGCCCGTAGCCCGGCCGCGCGTGCAGCTCCACACGCTTGCCGAGGAACACCATGCCGCGCAGCACGACGTGCGGGTTGGCCAGCCGGAACCGCAGCAGCCGCGCATAGCGGACGAGGTACCAGGGCGTCCACGCGCGGTTCCGGATCACCCAGCGCAACGAGGCGAGGCTGAGGAAGCGGGCCTGCCGCGGGTCGCGCCGGTCCGACCGTCCCCACCGGGCGCGCAGCGGCGACCCCCACATGCTGGTCATGACAGACGATGATGCCGCCCGGCCGGGCCGGGGACCGGAGCGGGTGTGCCCCGCACGCACCCCGGGTAACCCGGTTCGATGACCACCGACAGCACGTCCGAGGACATGGACCGCGTCGTCTCCCGCCGCGTCGACAACCCCACCGGCGCCACCGCCGAGGACGAGCGCGCCTACCGCGCGGCGCCGCCGTCCGCGGAGGACGCCACCGACACCGACAGCGGTGGCACGGGCGGCGCGGCCGAGCGCGCCGACCGGGACATGGACGGCCCCGGCGAGGACGACGAGCCCGCCCGTTCGGAGTGAGGCGAAGGCGTCAGCCGGCACTCGTCGGTCCGGGCCCAGCCGGTGGCGACGTGAGAGCAGATCGTCGACGGCCACAGCTCCGGTGGCGCATGCATCGGGGGCCCGCTCAGCGGGGTCCGTCTCAGAAGGCGTGGTTCTTGCCGCCGAAGACCGCACTGACGGACTCGTCGGTGAAGATCCGGCGGATGGAGTCGGCGAGCAGGTCGGCGCAGGAGACGACCGTGACGGTGGCCGGGGCGCCGGGGCGCAGCGGGATCGTGTCGGTGACCACGATCTGCTCGAACGGCGACGCCGCGAGGTTCTCGTAGCAGCGACCGCTGAAGACGGCGTGGGTGGCGGCGGCGAGGATCCGGGTGGCACCGGCCCCGACGACGGCCTCGCCCGCGGCGCGCAACGTGCCTGCGGTGTCGATGATGTCGTCCACGATGATCGCGGTCTTGCCCCGGACGTCGCCGATGACGTGGCCGATCTCCGCCACCTGCTGCTGCGGGCGCTCCTTGTCGAGGATCGCGAGATCGGCGCCGATCCGGTCGGCGAACTGCTTGTTGAGCTTGACCCGCCCCGCGTCCGGGGCGACGACGACGACGTCGCCGAGTCCCGGCAGGTCGTTGACGTGCTGCGCGAGCATCATCAGCGCCGTCATGTGGTCGACGGGCACCTGGAAGAAGCCCTGCAGCTGACCGGCGTGCAGGTCCATCGTCAGCACTCGGTCGACGCCCGCCGACTCCAGCATCCGCGCCACCAGTCGGGCCGAGATCGGCTCGCGGGGGGCGCTCTTCTTGTCCTGGCGGGAGTAGCCGTACCAGGGGGTCACGGCGATCACGCGGTGCGCGCTGGCGCCCACCGCGGCGTCGATCATGACGAGCAGCTCCATCAGCGCGTCGTTGGCGTTGAGGTCCGTGGCGGGGTTGCCGCACATGGGCTGCACGAGGAACACGTCCGCGCCGCGGATGGACTCCTCGAAGCGGCAGTACACCTCGTCGTTGGAGAACGTCTTGAGCGTGACGGGGCCGGGGTCGACACCGAGACGGTCGCCGATGGCGCGGGCCAGCGCGGGGTTGGCCCGGCCGCTGAAGAGCATCAGCCGCTTGTCGTAGTGCAGCGGCAGGCTGGTGGGGCAGGCGACCGTCGTGGCGGTCATCGCAGCGTCCGGTCCAGCAGAGCGCGGCCCGCGGCGTAGGCCTCACGTAGGTCGGGCCCGTCGTAGACGGCAGCGGCGATCCCGCGGATCCGGGCCGTGCCGTTGACGGCGACGGAGTGCGGCAGCCGCTGGAACAGCAGCACGTCGGACGTCGAGTCGCCGTAGGCCACGCACTCCTCCTCGGTGAGGCCGAGGTCGTCGAGCACGGACGTGGTGATGTCCACCTTGTCCTGGGCGGTCAGCAGCAGGTCCTCGCCCGACCGCCCGCCGGGCTCGACACCCGCACCGAACGCGCGGTGCGCGCCCCACCGCTGCAACCGGCGCACGAAGAACAGCGGCGACTGCGAGATGACGATGATGTGCTCGCCGCGCTCGGCGATGTCGGCGAACACCTCCGCCACCCCGTCGATCCAGGGCGCGGCGTCGAAGGCCTTGTCGATCTGCTCGTCGGTGACGTCGGCCCAGAGCGGGAGCACCCGTTCCCAGAACCCGACGTCGCTGATCTCGCCGCGCAACCAGGCCTGCTCGACCGCGTCGGCCGCCTCGAACGTGCCGAGGAAGCGGGACAGCTCCACGGACGCGGCCCCGAGCAACAGGGTCCCGTCCATGTCGAAGACGTGCAGCCTGGACAACGTTGGACCTCCGGTGCGACGTGGGCCGGCACCCGGGCGCGCCGTGAGGGGGTGGGCGCGCCCGGGTGACGCGGGTGGGCTCAGACGGAGGCGGCCAGCGCCTCGTCCTCGGCCGGGTGGACATTCGCGATGTGGTCGGCGTAGTAGTACTCCGGCACCTCGCGCTCGCTGGCGGCGATCAGCTCGGTGAAGTCCCACTTCTTGAGCAGCTTGCCGTTGCGGAACACCGGGACGAGCTGGTTCTCCTCGG
>NZ_JAOPWR010000125.1 GCF_025965585.1 Pseudonocardia sp. | reverse complement strand
CCGAGCTGATGTCCGCTCTACCGTGGCGGCTACTCGGCGCCCGCGACCGTGAAGTCCTGGTTGACGAAGATGTGGTGCGGCCAGTTGACCCCGATGTAGTGGACCTCGTACTCGCCGTTGCTCAGCTGCACGACACGGTCGACGACGCCCCCCGGGTAGGCGGCCAGCGCAGCTTTCGTCGCCTGATTCGCTGTCGTACCGCTGACGATCGTCCCCGACCCCTCACTGTAGTTCGCCGGGATCTGACCGACCTGCTTCGACGTGGTCGGTGCTCCGCGCTGGAAGGGGATCACCCCTGCTGCCGAGGAAGTCGCAGATCCGCCGGCCGGTTGCACGATGACCTGCGTCGCCGTGATGGTCGTTCCGCTGGTCGTCCCCAGTACGAGGACGTCTTCGCCTGTTGTGATGGCACTTGCCGAGGTCGAGCTCGTCCCCTTCTGGTATGCCGTGGAGGACGCCTCGTCGACGGTCACCTTCTGACCCGCTGATGTCGTGAGCGAGAAGCTCGACGTGGTCAAGCTGTCGACCGTTCCGGACGCTCCCCCTGAGGCCGGTCCAGACCGAGCGTTGGATCCCCCGCCGCCTGCTGTTACCGAGGGGGATGTGGCTGTTGCCGAGGGGGACGTGGCGCAAGCGGCGGAGAGTCCGATCACCGCGCACATCAGCGCAGCGGCCACGATCCGCCCGCTTCTTCTGTTCGGCATCAATCGCCGTACCTTTGGCCGGTGTAGCTTCTCGGCCATGGTTACCGAGGCCGACGAGTCCGGAGAAGACGCTGGTGGGGAAGGTGGCGCGACGCCGCCACCGCCGGAATTTCCAGCAACCGGTGCCCCTGACGTCGTGCTCGAAACGGGGCGAGCGGGAAGGGTCTCGTGGGGGCTTGTCGGGTCGTGATCGTGCATGATGGCACTCCTCTTACTTGGGTAGCTAAGCAAAGGGTGCCAGCCGTTCATCTGAGGCCCATGTAGGCGGCCTGTGATGCGACTGTGGCTGTTCGAACCCTCGGTGTCCCATTGCCCGGAAGCTCGCCTGGGCACTGGTGGGTCTTCGCGGCGGATCGCTGGACGATTGATTTCTCATCGGCCTTGTGATGGAGCAATGGTCAATACCTGTGGATCAAGATTTTAAGGCCGCGCTCGGAGTGGAGCCCAAGTCGAGCCGGTGTAGGAGTTTCAGGATCACGAGACGCTAGGCCCGGCTGCCGAGGTGTCGGAGCATCGCCTTGTGATGGTGTAGCACCGCTCGGGTGGTGGCCTCGGGATCACGGCTCTCGATTCCGGCGACGATCGGCTCGTGCAAGGCCACCTGAGCTGCGGCCTCCTCGGGCCGCAGCCAGTGGGGAACCTCGTCGTTCTCGACCCAGGGCCGGTACTCGAAGCTGATCAGAGCGTTGTGAACGCCCTCGTAGATCGACGTCAGATACGGGTTCCCGGCCAGGCCCACGATGGTTGCGTGGAAGATCGTGTCCGCGGCGATCCAGGTCGAGGTCTCGCCGACGCTGGCGCGCAGCCGCTCGAGTGCCGTCCGCGCTCGGAGGAGCTTGGCCTCGTCATCGATGCGCTCCGCGGCCTCTCTCGCGCCCAGCGTCTCGAGCCACAGCCGCAGTTCCGCCAGCCGGGCCACACTCTTGCCGTCGAGCTCGAGCATCAGGTTCACCGAGGCAGCGATCGAGAGGTCGGGCTGCCTCAGGACGTACGCGCCCGACCCCCGGCGCGTCTCGACGAGCCCCATGAGGGACAGCGTCCGCAACGCTTGGCTCACGGTCGGACGGCTGGCGCCGAACTGCTCGGCCAGGGCGCGCTCGGAGGGAAGTCGGGTGCCCTCGGCCAGCCCCTTGTCGACGATGAAGGCGCGAATGCTCTCGGCCACCTCGTCGGACAGACGCCGCACGACGATCTGCCGGGCCGAACTCATGTCGACCGGGACCCGGTTGGGCGCAGCGGTGTTGTCACCACCCGACTCAGGCACGTCTGCTCCGTCTCCCTCGTACGTCGACATGAGCGATCACAGTACTCACCGGATCCCACGTGGCCTGCCCTGTCGATCCGGCCCTAATCGGCGGCCGCGGTGAACGAGCGGGCGAGGGCATGTTGAGCGTCCTTCAGCGCTTGCAAGTAGTCCTGGTCACGGCCCTGGAAGAACAGCGGACGACCGATGGCGCACGCCGCCCCGGAGACGGCAACTCGCCGAGCCCAGTGGTCGGCACGGTCGTGGACGTCATCGGTCGCGACGACCTCGTCGACCACACCCAGGCCCAGTGCCTGCCCGGCCGTGAACGGCTCACCGGTGAGCGCATTGCGGATGGCCGCCTTCTCAGGCAGTCGCCGGGCCACCGGGACCTGGGCGAGCATCGGCCAGGCCCCGAACTGCGCTTCGATCGTCCCCACCCTGGCTCCGGCGCCGAGGACGACGACGTCGCAGCTGCACATCAGGCCGAAGCCCCCCGCGAGGGCATCGCCGTGGACGGCTCCGACGATCGGCTTCCGCGACTGTGCGAAGAACGCGAAGAGCTCGCCCACCGCCTCGGCGAACTGTTCGGCGCGGCCGGACCGGCGGACGGCAGCGGCGTCGGCGCCGCCGCAGAAGACGTCGCCGGAACCGGCCAGGACGATGGCGTCCACGTCGGTCCGACTCTCCTGCGCCCGCAGCGCGTCCAGCATGTCCACGGCCAGTTGCTCGTCGATGAGGTTCTTCGGCGGGCGCGACATGACAACCCACCCCGTTCGACCATTGAGGTGACAGCTCACGCGTTCACGCCCGTCCAGCACGACGCTCATCCTCGCCCGATCACGTCGTCGACGCGGTAATCCAGGGCGAATCGCTCGTCACACAGGTCGTCGAGCAGCCCGAGCAACACCTGATGCGCCGGATGGATCCAGTATTCCTCTTTCAATGAGGCTTCCGTCGTCAGGCGGGCGAAGCAGCCATGGGTGAAGCCGCGGTCCAGGCCCCCTTGATTGATGTTCGGACCCCAGGTGAACTCAAGTAGGCATGGCATGTCCTTCTCGATAGCGCTCCCGAAATCCTGCAGGGCTGCAGCGATTTCCTTCTCCTTACCCGGACGGGCACGGAACACGACGTAGTGGTCAAGCACTTGTTCTTCCCTTCGTGGAGAGTGCACGCTCGAAACGGTGCCAGTCCGCCGGCCATCTGTAGGAATGCCTGGCCGGAGGCAGCGGAGACTGGGTCTCGATCCACCGCACCCGGCCGCCGGACGTGTTGAAACACGCGTGCGTCTCTCCCACCCCCGCCCACGCCACGTCCCCGGGCTCGACCTTGTGCTTGACCCCGTCGAGCTCGAACTCGGTGTCGCCGTCGAGGAAGAAGTAGGCCTCTTCGAAAGGGTGGTCGTGCACCTGCGCCGCGCCGTTGACCTCGTAGTCGACCATGAACATGTTCAGCAGGTTGGCGCCCCGCCGCTCGTCCACCATCATCTTCACCGAGATTCCGCTGTAGGCGAGCACCGCGGTGTCCATACCTGCCGAGCTCCGACCACGGGCTTCGATGCCGGTGGCCGCCGAGACATGATCGGGTTCGGTCCCGTCGTAATGACCGACGAGCACCAGGGTCGGGTCGGTGAAGTCGGGGGGCTGCGCCTCGGCGAAGAGGTCTCCGTCCGCACGGGGGAAGAACGTGTCGCGGCGGCCCGACTCCTGACGGAGGGCTACCGGGCTGTTGACGTCCAGCCACCGCGTCTCGGTCTCGGAGACGTTCGCGAAGCCGTGCACGCAGCCGAGCGGTATGAAGGCATAGTCCCCGCGTTCGAGCAGATAGGCCTTGCCGCCGATCTGCATGTTCACCGTGCCGTCAAGGACGTAGACGGCTTCCTCGTAAGAATGCACGTGTAGGTCGACCCGGCCGCCCGGGCGCAACCGGCCGATGCCGAGATCGGTGTGAATGGACCTGCCGACCTCGGGGCCGACCATCGTGAGTCGGTCGTACTCGCGTGCGTGTCCCTCGAAGGCCCAGGGCACGGATGCTCTCGACCAGTCCTGCTTCGTGACGATGGGCATGTCGTCTCCTTATTCGCCGGCGCCGGGCAGCTTGTCAGGCTGGTCGTACAACTCGTCGAGACAGGCGAAATCCCGTTCGGCCCAGCCTTGCGCGTCACAGGCGGCGTACAGAGCTCGGGTGAAATCGGTGAGAGGCAGAGTCGTCCCGACGTCCGCCGACACGGCGGCCGCGAGCTCCAGGTCCTTCACCATCAGGGCCAGTGATGCAGCCGGTGTGTAGTCGCGGTTGACCAGCGCGGGCGTCTTCGCGTGGAAGAACGGTGATGAGACGGCGCTCTGCGCGACCACGTCGAGGAACTTCTGACGGTCGATCCCCATGCCCTCGGCCAGCCGCACGGACTCGATGAGCGAGGCCAGCCCGACACCGACGAGCATGTTGACAGCGACCTTCGCCGCCTTCGCCTCCTCTTCGGGGCCGAGCCACATGTGGCTGCGCCCCACCGAGTCCAGGATGGGCGCGCATCGCTTGTAGTGCTCGTGGTCCCCCGAGCACATCAGGCTGATCTGCCGAGCCGCAGCGGCCTGCGCACTTCCGCTGACCGTCACCCGCAGATAGGACACTCCCTCTTCGCCCAGCCGCCGCGCGAGGCTCTCGGAGTCACCCGGCGAGATCGTGCTGAGGTCCAGCAGCGCCTCGATCCCGACCAGGGACCCTGCGCGAGAGAGCAGGTCGAGGGTCGCGTGAACGTCGTCCGATCCGCGCAGACACGTGATCAGAACCTGCGACGAGGCCGCGCACTGGGACGCCTCGGGGGTCACCCGCACGGCGCTGGATCCCATACGTGCGCGGGCGGCCGGATCAGGGTCGAACCCGGTGACGGCGTAGCCGTCCGTTGCCAGGTTCGTCGCGATGGGTCGTCCGAGACGTCCGAGTCCCATGAAGCCCACACGGGTCGTGTCCGCTGAGTACGTCATGATCGCGATTCCTGTCCTCGTGGTGGTTCCGGTGCACCAGTGCGTGGCGACGTACTTGGAGCGTTGCGCGCATCGGCAGTCGTCGCGCTCGCAAGGCCGGCGTTGCCTGCCTGCTGCTCGTAGAGCGAGAGGAAGTCGTCGTCCCGTCGGCCCGTACCGATCGCCGACTGCACGAGCTGATGAACCGCGGCCCCCAGGGGCAGCGGGACCTCACGCGAGCGCGCCTCGGCGAGACCCAGGTCGAAGTCCTTGCGCAGGAGCTCCGTCGTGAAGGTCGGCGTCCAGTCGCGAGCCACGATGGCCGGCGTGCGGAGCCGCACCCAGTCCGAGGACACGATCGTTCCGTTCAGGAACTCCAGGAAGGCCTCGCGGCTCGTACCGCCCTTCTCTGCCAGGGTGACGACCTCGACCAGGGCCTGGACGGCGATTCCCAGGTAGAGGTTGTGGCACAGCTTGACCAGGCGGCTCTGGTCCTCGGGTCCGGCATACACGACAGTCCCGGCGACAGCCGCAAGGAGCGGCCGGACGCCCTCGAAAGCCGAGGGCGCACCGGACGCGACGATGCAGCAGTTGCCTGCCGCGACGACGTTCGGGTTGCCGCTGACCGGCGCCCCGACGAATCCGACACCCATGCCGGCGAGCGTGTGCCGCAACGCGGCGGAGACATCACCCGACACCGTGGAGCAGTCGACGACGACCTCGGGCCGGGCCGGGCCGGCCAGCAGACCGTCCTCGCCGAGGAGTACGTCCTCGAGGTCCGAGGACGTGCTCACCATGACGAAGACGACATCGAGCGCAGCGAGTTCGATCTTGTCCTCGGCGACCGTCGCGCCGGCAGCCGCCAACGGCTCGGTCTTGACGGTCGTGCGATTCCAGACGGTGACCTCGTACCCCGCGTCCAGCAGCCGTCTCACCATCGCGGCTCCCATGCGGCCGGTCCCGATCCACCCGATCCGATCGCTCATGCGGAAAGCTCCTTCGTCTCCGGGACCGCGTCGACGGCGTCGCGGTCGCTCCGGTCGACGGCGAAGTTGAAGCCGTTCCAATACCGCGTGCCGGCGACCAGGAGCTGATCGGCGGGGAACCGGGTGATGACCTCGGCTCCATCGGCGGTCACGACCACCTCCTCCTCGATCCTGGCGGCCGACGCACCGTCCTTCGTCGGCCAGTAGGTCTCGAGGGCGAAGACCATGCCCTCCTCGATGGGCACCGGGTGTTCGATCGAGTGGTAGCGACTGATCAGCGGCTGCTCCCAGACCGACAGCCCGACTCCGTGGCAGTACTGCAGTCCGAAGGCCTCTTCCTCACTCGTGTAGCCCAGGTCGGTGGCGCTCGGCAGGGCCAGCGCAACGTCCGCGCTCGACGCTCCCGGGCGGACGACCGAGATGGCCTGGTCGATCGCCTCACGCGCCCTGTTGTAGGCGTCGCGCTGGGCGGCCGTGGAGCTGCCGACATTCAGCGTGCGGTAGTAGCACGTCCGGTAGCCGTTGAACGAGTGGATGATGTCGAAGTACGCGGTGTCCCCGGGTCGCGTCATGCGGTCGCTGAAGACGTGCGGGTGCGGGCTGCACCGTTCGCCGGAGATCGCGTTGACCGCCTCGACCTCCTCGGAACCGAGCTCGTAGAGGACCTTGTTGACCAAGGCGACCGTGTCGTTCTCCCTGGTGCCGATGCGGAGGAAGCGGTAGAGCTCGTCGTAGGCGGCGTCGACCATGCCGGCCGAGTGGTTCAGCAGGGCGATCTCGTCGACTGTCTTGATCTTACGAGCTTGCTGCATGAGCTCTTGGCCGTTGACGATGCGAAGACCCTCGCCCTCGAGAGCGCGCAGGACCGGGATCTCGACGACATCGATGCCCACCGGATCGCCGGCGAGTCCGTTCTCCCGCAGGAGGTCGGCGACCCGCTTCGCGTTGCCCGTCTCGACGCCGACCTGCTCGGGGATGGATCCGCGCCAGCTCGAGATGCCTGCTTGCCAGCTGGACTCCGGCAGCCAGCCGGCGTGCGCCTTGTGCCGCCGGGCCGCCGACCCGATGTCCCACAGGATCGGGTCGCGTCCCCGCATGAGCAGGACACAGCGGAACAGCTTGTCGCGAGCCCAGTTCCCGATGTGGGTCGCCGTCGTGTAGCGGATGTTGTTCTGGTCGAAGAGCACGAGCGCCCCGAGCTCCGACGATTCGAGGGCGGCGTGGGCTCGCGCCAGTCGTTCGGTGCGGAGCCGCCCGAAGTCGACCCGTTCTTCCCAGTCGACTCCCATGACGGCGCCCGGCGAGGCGATGCTGATGGCACTCATGACGTCTCCTTCCTGTGGTCCAGATGCTGAGGCGGACGGACGATCACACCGGCGCGTACTCGCCCGGCGCGACCGCCACTGTCGTGACGGCGGGAGGGGGGCCTTCGTGACGCAGGGCCGTCCATGCCGCGTTGACGATGTGCTGCGTCGAGAGGCCGTACTTCTCGAAAAGGAACGGTCCCGACTTCGCCCCTTCGGCGAAGGTGTCCGGAATTCCGACTCGCCGCAGCCGCGTCCCGAGACCGTCTTCGGCGATCGTCTCCGCAACAGCCGAGCCGAGCCCTCCGACGATGGTGTGGTTCTCCACGGTCACGACCGCCGGGCAGTCGTGGATCGCGTCCAGCACGCCTCGCCCGTCGAACGGCTTGAGCACGGGGACATTGATCACCCCGACCGACAGCCCGTGTTCGCGCAGCGCGGCGGCGGCCTGCAGCGTGGCCGGCAGCATCATGCCGCTGCTCAACAGCGTGACGTCGGAACCGGTGGCCAGCACGTGGACCCGGTCGAGCGACAAGACGTGATCGTCGTCGAAGATCGTCGGGATCTCGCCACGCTTCAGCCGCATGTAGACGGGTCCGGGGACCTCCGCGACAGCGCGAACGGCCTGGGCGATCTCGTGGGAGTCCGCGACGTCGATGACCGTCATGTTCGGGAGGGAACGCATCAACGCGACGTCCTCGATGGCCTGGTGGCTCGGTCCACCCGGCGTCGAGACCCCCGGCATGAACCCGACGATCTTGACGGGCAGGTTGGGGTAGGCGATGGCGTTCACGATCTGGTCGAACGGCCGGCGGGTTGCGAACACACCGAAGGTGTGCACGAACGGAACGAAACCCTGGCGTGCGAGCGAACCGGCCATCGACATCATGTTCGCCTCGGCCATTCCGGCGTGAATGAAGCGCTGGGGAATGGCATCCTGGAAAATGTCCACCTCGCACTGACGAGACAGGTCCCCCGAGAGGCACAGGATGTCCTCCCGCGTGCGGGCGAGCTCGACCAATGCCCGCCCATAGGGCTTCAGGACCGTCGCATAGGGCGCGTCATGCATTCTGGGCCTCCAACCGTCGCGTCAGCTCGCGCAGGGCCGCGCCGGCGAGGGCCGGTGGCAGCTTGATGAAGTGGCCGTCGGCGTTCTCGGGGAGACAGTCGAGACCGTGCACCGTCGACGTGCGCGCGATGACGACGCTCGGTTTGTCGGTCACCCCGACCGCTGCCGACAACGCCGAGACGACCGCGGCCGCATCATGTCCGTCGATGTCGTGCACGCCCCATCCGAATGCCCTCCACTTGTCGGCGATGGGCTCGAGAGTCGTGATGGAGTCGACCGGCCCGTCGACCTGGGAGTTGTTGGCGTCGAGCAGGACCACCACCGAGCCGAGACGATGATGCGCGGCGAAGATGGCGGCTTCCCAGAGCTGCCCTTCCTCCATCTCGCCATCACTGATGAGCACGAAGGTGCGGGCATCGGATCCATGCAGGCGATCGCCCAGAGCCAGGCCGAGCGCGGCTGACAGACCTTGCGCCAGCGATCCGCACGTGTAGTCCACTACCGGCGAGTTCTCGGTCCCGATCGCCTCGACCGGCGACCCGTCCTCTCCGTAGGTCGTCAGGGCCGCGGGATCCATCAGTCCCAACTCGATCGCCGCTGCGAACGGCGCAATGATGTAGTGCCCCGGCGAACAGACCAGACGATCCTTACCGGGCCGGATCTCCGCGAAGACCGCCGCAACCTGCTCTGCGGACGACAGCGCCTGACCCAGATACCCGAACCCGTGCGGCGCCACCATCTCGACCGCGCGCAGCCGGATCGCGGTCGCCAACGCCGGGACATCCGTCACCGACCAGGACACCCCAGGCGTCGACACGCGCTTCAGACCCATCATGGTGGCCTCCATTGGCTAAGTGGCTTAGCCAAAGTTACACGGAGACGGCTCCCTGTCAATGCAGACGCGGGCGCTGCCGAGGACCTGGCCCCGTCACCTCACGACCAGGAGTCCGCGATGTTCACCCTCCGCAGCTCATCGACTACCGCACGCACACGGAGGCCCCGAACCAGGTGACCAACCAGGTCGTCGCCCTCAGCCGGCACCACCGCCTCCGCGGGCAGGCCTTCCAAGACATCGAGGCTGTCGCCGAACGGATCGACCACTCCCACCGAGCAGATGGCCGAACCATCGAGAGCGAGGCCCGCAGGCGCGACCGTCCGGGTGGCCAGGTCCTACCATGCTGTGGTCGGCGACACATTCCCACCGCGCTGCCTGGACTCCGCCCGTGCCGAGCACCCCATCCAGCTCGTCCTGGACGCTGGCCGTCGCAGCCGGTCCAGTCGCTGACGGACCGGGCATTGGCGCTACTGCCACCCGCCGGACGGGAAGGGCGACCTTGACGTGCACACATCGTCATCCGCGGAGCCCACCGCGACCCGACGACGGCTGCTTGCACTACGGGCAGGGCTCTCCCCTCGGCGCCGGCTCACCGGGGCGCTGACCGGGCTGGTCGTTCTTCCCCTGCTGACCCTGGTGTTGGCCCCGCTTCGCGACGTCGTCAACCTGCCCAGCCAGGCCCTGCTCTACCTGCTCGCCGTCGTGGTCGTGGCGCTCGTCGGGGGGCTGGTTCCGGCGCTGGCCGCCGCGGTCGCGGCCGCGGTGCTGCTGGATCACTACTTCATCCCGCCGCTCGACGACTTCAACGTCGCCGACCCCGCCAACGTGGTGGCCCTGGTCTCGTTCGTCCTCGTCGCCGGCGCGGTCGGCTCCGTGGTCGGCCTGGCCGCGCGCCGCACCCGCGAGGCCGAGACCCTCGCGACCGCGAACGCCGCGAGCCGCGAGGAACTACACGTGCTCGCCGACGAGCAGGCGGCGCTGCGCCGGGTGCTCGCCGAGGAGCAGGCGGCGTTGCGGCGGGTCGCCACGCTGGTCGCCGGCGGGGTGGCGGCGGCCGAGGTGTTCGCGGCCGTCGCGCAGGAGGTCGGCAGCGTCCTGGGGGCGGACGCCACGAACATCGTCCGCCTCGAGCCCGACGGCGCCGTGACCGTCCTCGCCCGCGTCGGCGCACACCCCGCCGAGTTCCCGGTGGGCAGCCGCTGGACCCCCGAGCCGCCCCTGGCCCTGGCGGTGGCGCTGCGCACCGGCCGCCCGGCCCGCCTCGACGACTTCAGCCAAGCCTCCAGCGCCTACGGCGACTACTTCCGCCGGCGGGGATTCCGGTCGGGGGTCGCGGTGCCGATCGTCGTCGAGGGGTGTTTGTGGGGCGGGATCGCCGTCGGGACGCGGCGCGAGCGGTTCCCCGCCGACACCGAAGAGCGCCTGGCCGGGTTCACCGAGCTCATCGGCAGCGCGATCGCGAACGCCGAAGGCCGCGCCCAGCTCGAGGACAGCCGCGACGAACTACGCCGCCTCGCCGACGAGCAGGCCGCGCTGCGCCGGGTCGCCACGCTGGTCGCCCGCGGGGAACCGGCGGCCGAATTGTTCGCGGCCGTCGCGCAGGAGGTCGGCCACGTCCTCGGGGCCGATGCCACGACCATCGCCCGCCTGGAGCCCGACGGCGCGGCGACCGTCCTCACCCGCGTCGGCGACCCTCCTGACAAGTTCCCGCTCGGGAGCCGCTGGACGATCGAGCCGCCGCTGCCTCTGGCGGTCGCCGTGCACACCGGCCGCCCGGCCCGCCTCGACGACTTCAGCCAGGTCGCCGGCGCCTACGGCGACCGCCTCCGCAGGCTGGGGATCCGGTCGGGGGTCGCGGCTCCGATCATCGTCGAGGGGCGCGTGTGGGGCGCGATCGGCACCGGGACCCGTCGCGAGGAACTTCCGGCCGGCGCCGAAGAGCGCATGGCCGGTTTCACCGAGCTCGTCGGCACCGCGATCGCCAACGCCGAGGGTCGCGCCCAGCTCGAGGACAGTCGCGACGAACTGCGCCGCCTCGCCGAGGAGCAGGCCGCGCTGCGGAGGGTCGCCACCCTGGTCGCCCGCGGGGAACCGGCGGGCGAGGTGTTCGCGGCCGTCGCGCACGAGGTCGGCCACGTCCTCGGGGCCGACGCCGCGACCATCGGCCGCCTCGATCCCGACGGCGCGATGACCGTCCTCGCCGTCGTCGGCGATCACTCCGACAATCTGGCGGTGGGCAGCCGCTGGACGATCGAGCCGCCGCTGGCCCTGGCGGTCGCCCTGCGCACCGGCCGCGCGGCCCGCTGCGACGACTACAGCCACGCCTCCGGCGCGTTCGTTGACGCCACCGTCCGCCGGCTCGGAATCCGGTCGTCGGTCGCGACCCCGATCACCGTCGAGGGGCGTCTCTGGGGCGCGATCGTCGCCGGCACCCGGCGCGCGCATCTTCCGGCCGACACCGAACAGCGCCTGGCCGGGTTCACCGAACTCGTCGGCACCGCGATCGCCAACGCCGAGGGCCGCGCCCAACTCGAGGACAGCCGCGACGAACTGCGCCGCCTCGCCGACGAACAGGCCGCCCTGCGCCAGGTCGCCACGCTGGTCGCCCGCGGGACACCACCAGCCGAGGTGTTCGCGGCCGTCGCGCACGAGGTCAGCAGCGTCCTCGGGGCCGACGCCACGCCCATCGCCCGCCTCGATCCCGACGGCAGGGCGACCGTCCTCGCCGTCGCCGGCGACCCCCCCGACGCGTTGGCGGTGGGGAGCCGCTGGAAGCCCGAGCCGCCGCTGGCCATTGCGGAGGTCCTCCGCACCGGCCGCCCGGCGCGCTGCGACGACTACGGCCAAGGCTTCGGCGCGGCCGGTGACGCCGTCCGCCGGATGGGAATCCGCTCGGGGGTCGCGGCTCCGATCATCGTCGAGGGACGGCTGTGGGGCATGATCGCCATCCTGGGGCGGCGCGGTCTCTTCCCGGCCGACACCGAACAGCGCCTTGCCGGTTTCACCGAACTCGTCGGCACCGCGATCGCCAACGCCGAGGGCCGCGCCCAACTCGAGGACAGCCGCGACGAACTGCGCCGCCTCGCCGACGAACAGGCCGCCCTGCGCCAGGTCGCGACCCTGGTCGCCCGGGCGACCCCGCCGGAGGAGGTGTTCGCCGCGGTCGCCGCCGAGGTCGGACAATTGCTCTCCGTCGAACAGGCGCTGCTGAACCGCTACGACCCGGATGGCACGGCCACGGCCCTCGCCCCGTGGAGCAGCACCGGCGGCGCCGTGCCCTTCCCTACCGGCACCCGGTGGAGCCTCGGCGGGCGGAACGTGACCACGCTGGTGTTCCGGACCCGCCGGCCGGCGCGGATCGACGACTACGCCGAGGCCACCGGCCCGGCCGCCGACCTCACCCGCGCGCAGCGCGTCCGCTCGATCGTCGGCGCGCCGATCAGCGTCGAGGGGCGGCTGTGGGGGTTCATCAGCGTGATGTCCAACCGCCCGGAGCCGCTGCTGGCTGACACCGAGGCGCGGCTGGCCAGGTTCACCGAGCTGGTCGCCACCGCCCTGGCCAATGCCGAGGCCCAAGCCGCACTGACCACGTCGCGGGCGCGGATCGTGGCCGCCGCCGACAGCACCCGCCGCCGCATCGAGCGCGATCTGCACGACGGCACCCAACAGCGCCTCGTCGCGATCAGCCTCACACTGCGCCTGGCCCAGACCATTGTGCCCGCGGACCTCCCCGAGCTACAGACCCAGATCGGCCGGGTCACCGACGAGCTCACCGAGGCGACCGAGGAGCTGCGCGAGATCGCCCGCGGCATCCACCCGGCGATCCTGTCCGAGGGCGGGCTGGGCCCGGCCCTGCGCACCCTGGCCCGTCGCGCCGCGCTCCCGGTCGAGGTCAAGATCCGCACCGGAACCCGCCCCGCGGAGCCGATCGAGGTGGCCGCCTACTACGTGGTGTCCGAGGCCCTGACCAACACCACCAAACACGCCCACGCCTCCCACGCGGACGTCGCGGTGGAGGAACGCGGCGGGCTGTTGCACCTGTCGATCCGCGACGACGGCGTCGGCGGCGCCGATCCCGCCGCAGGTTCGGGCCTGATCGGGCTGCGCGACCGGGTGCAGGCCCTGGGCGGGACGATCGAGGTCACCAGCCACCCGGGGGAAGGCACGGCGGTCCTCGTCGAGCTCCCGCTGCAGCCCGCCTGACCGGTTGGCCAGACCTGCGCTGCCTGGGGCGATGCCGTCAGCCGGCCAGCCGCTGGGGAGTACCAGGCGGCAGCCGAGCTGGGGTGGACACCTGGCGCGGCAGGACACACTTACCGGCACCCGGCCGCGTGGCCGATCGGGCGGCGGTCCACCCCCCATCGTCATCCGACCGCCGTGACCAGGGGCGCCGGCTGCCAGTCGCCACCGGTGCGCGCATCCGAGAGCGCTTCGGTGCGTGCGGCGCGTTCGAACAGGGCGTCACGGGTGGCTACCGCGACCTCGACGGCCCGGCGGGTGACCTGGCCGAGCATCGATCCGCGGCGCTTGGCGAAGCGCCCGGCAACCATCACGGTGTCGACGAGGCCGGGGTGGGCGGCGTAGACCACCTGCCCGACCGGGTTGTTCATCGGGGACAGGACGGGCGTGTCGGCCGCGAGGAGGACGATATCGGCCTGCTTGCCCGGCGTGAGGCTGCCGACCTTGTGGCCGAGCCCGCAGGCCCGCGCCCCGTCGATGGTGGCGAACGACAGCACGTCGCGCGAGGTGAGCGTGACGGCCGGGCGGTCGCTGGCGCCCGGCTCCTGGTTGTCCAGCGCGCGCTGGGTGGCGAGCGTGATCCGCATCGTGCCGAACATGTCGCCGCCGTTGGAGACGCACGTGTCGATGGACAGGCTCGGCCGGACGCCCACCTGCATCAGCCGGCCGGTGGCAGGCCAGCCGTGCCCCATCTGCATTTCGATGTCCGGGGAGAGCGAGGCGCTGCCCCCCGAGTCGGCGATCATGCGCAGCTCGTCGTCGGCGACGGTGTGCAGTGCACGTAGGTGATGTCGCACCCGAGCACCCCGCGCTCGCACATCCGCCCCACCGGCCTGCTACGGCCCCACTCGCCGTCGCCGACGTGCATCGTGACCAGCAGGCCCAGCTCCCTTGCCAGTGCCAGGTCGTGCACGGTGACGTCCAGCGTTGCGAACTGGGGGCCACGCAGAGCCATCGCCATGGTGACGAGTTGATCGTCTGAGGAGAAGTGCTCCTCCCGGACCCGCCGAACGTCTTCGTCGTGCGGGACGGTGCTCGGCACCTGGTACATGTCCGCGCCGCCTCCGTGGGCGAAGATCGCGCGGATGCCGGAGTCGCGCAGGCCCGCCACCGCGCCGTCACAGTGCTCGGGGGTGTTCACGTTGTGCGACCAGTCGAGCGGGCGTGGTGATCCCGCTCTCCAGCGCCTCCACCGCGCCCAGCAGGTTGCCCGCGGAGGTGTCCTCGGGCCGGAACAGCCCGCTGAGCCCGAGGTGCAGCCCCGTCATGTACTGGCCGAGGGTCCAGTCGGCGGCGATTCCGCGCAGCGGGGCCTGCCAGGTGTGACGATGTGTGTCGACGAACCCGGGAATGAGGATCTTCCCGGTCGCGTCGACGACCTCGGCGTCCACCTCACCGAGGTTGGAGTCCACCGCCTCGATGATGTCGCCGTACACCAGGACGTCGCCGACCGGGAGGTCGCCGATCGCCGGGTCCATCGTTACCACGGTGCCGTGCCTGAACAGCACCCGCTGTGCGTCCACCCGTCCCGCTCCTTCGTGTGCCGTGACGTCTGTCTGCCGTACCGGGATCGCGCACCCGCGGCCTCACACGCTGACGCGCCGCCCCTCCGATGCCGGAAGCCGTCGAGGAAGCCACGGAACAGGACGCTCTCGTGCGGCAGGGCCTCGCGGGCGGGGTGCGGTGCGGCGTTGGTGCGCGATGGCTGGTCGTAGTCGGTTGTCTCGCCGTGCGCCGGGCAAGCCGCCGTCGGCTCAGGGCCCGCCCGTCGGAGACGGTTCGCACGTCATGCATGTCCCGGGCGAAGTCCGGGCAGCGGTGAGCTGTGTCGTCGACCACGACATGGTAGTGCCGATGTAGCCGGTCCGGCTGCCTGCGTTGTCGAGGTCGCCGCCCGGACGGGCGGTGGACATCGCGACGAGAAAGGCTCCTACAGAGCCTGAGCCCGGGTCGGGCTGGTGAGCCGCCGGCGGGGGGTCAGCCGCGCGGGGAGCGCTGCCGGAGCAGGCGGGACCGGAGGTCGTCGATCACCGGGATCGTCAGCGGTTGCAGCGGTGCGCCGACCACCCACCCCAGCAGCAGGTCCGCGAGCTCGGGGTTGCGGGCGAGGACCGGTCCGTGGAGATAGGTGGCGATCACCCGACCCTGCACGGCGCCCTCGGCGCCGTCACCCACGCCGTTGCCGAAGCCTCGCTCGACCCGGCCGAGGGGTGTGGCGTCCGGCCCCAGCGTCGTGGCTCCGAGGTGGTTCTCGAACCCGGTGAGCGGGCAGCGCAGCAGGGCCGGATCGGGGGCGGCGACGACCTCGCCGACAGCACGCTTCGGGCGGCGGCCGGTTGTCACGTCGAGCAGTCCCAGTCCGGCCTGGGCCGGGGTCTCCCCTGCGGCGAACCGCTCGCCGAGGATCTGGAAGCCGGCACAGATCGCGAGGATCGGAGCACCGCGTGGCGACCTTTCGGATCGGTGTCTCCTGGACGGTTACGCCGGCGGCGTGCTCTGAGCCGGGCTCTGGCTGTTCGGTCACCGGTGTGACTCCTTCGACGGCGGAGGATGCGGCGCTCCGACCGGAAGGGCCGGGCTGCCATGTGTGACGTGATGGGCGACCGGCCGCCTGTGCAGATGCCGGGCGGGCGGGGTCTGGCCGACTGGGGGCAGGATCCCGGCGTTGGTCGCTGCGCACTGTGACGGCATTCTGCGGGCGGTGCGAGCCTGCTTGCCGCGATACGGCACATGAGGGCGGAACGGGCAGTGCGCTCTGACGGCAGGACTCGACGGTCAGACTTCGGTTCTTCGAGCTTCGAGTGGAGGGGCGGTGTCCGTCAGCTGTTGCGGAGAGCGGCGGTCGACGCGGTCTCGGCATGGATGACGACAACGGTGCCGATGATGTGGCGCTCCATCGCGGCGCGGGCGGCGGCCTGGTCGCCGGCATGCAGGGCGGCGCGGATCTCTTCGTGATCGTCGTGACGCTCGTTCAGCGCCGAGCTCAACGGTTGGGGCACACCGGTGGTGTTGATCAAGAAGTCGGACAAGTCCCACATCTTGCGGCTGGTCTCGGCCATGATCCGCGAGTGCGCCATGAGATGGATGGCCTCGTGAAAACGCCGGTTGAGCACGCGGTAGCCGCGGGCGCGCACACCGGCGTCCTTGTCGGTGCGTAGCTGCCCGACCCGTTGGGAGATCAGGTCGAGCTCGAGCAACTGCTCCTCGGTGCGCCGCGTTGCCGCGATGCCGGCGATGCTGCCCTCGAACCCGCCGAACATTTGGTAAAAGTCTTCGACCTCGCGCAGGTCGTATGTCGCGACCTTGGATCCGACCTGGGGCAGGACGTCGATCATCCCGTCGCCCGAAAGGCGGCGCAGGGCTTCCATGACCGGCTGCTTGTTCGCCCTGCAGGACGCCGCCGAGGACCTCGTGCGTCCCCTGCAGGACCGGCCGGTCCGGGTCGACCGGGAGACGCTGACCCTGGGGTGCGCCGGGGTGTACTCCAGCTTCCTGCGCCACGCCGAACGAGCGGCACGCGAACACGGCCTCGATACACGGGAGATCCTGGTAGAGGTTGGCAACCGCGGACTCGTCGGAGGTCAGGAAGACATGATCGTCGACATCGCGCTCGACCTCGCCCGAGTCTGGGACTCGACGGGCTGATGGAAGGCGACAGGGCCGCCACGGCGCGATGGCGAGCCCTCGCGGTCATCATCGCAGTCGCCGCAGCGCTGACCATCCGCGTCGCGCTAAACCTTTCCCCGGGCTAAGCCCGCTCGCCGGGTCCGCGGCGGCGGGTGTCGCCGCGGTGGTGGCATCCCTGCTCTCGCACTCGATGAAGGGCCCGCGGGCCGAGGTTGCTCGAGCGCAACTGTCATAATATCCGTTATCGGCATATCGCGATAGCTCGCCGATATGTCAGTGGTGCGCCTGTGAAGGCTGGAAGTAGCTTCGCCGAAGGTGTCTACTTCGCCTACCCGGGCAGCCCCGTAAGAAGATCAACGGAATCGGTTCATCGTCACCGCTTCCCTCGGACTGCCGCTACGTCGCCGCGGCGGCGTGGCTGATCAGCTCGGCGAACCGGTTGGGGGCCTCGACCGGGGTGAAGTGGCCGACGCCGTCTGCGTGGACGAGGTGCACGTCGGAGAAGAATTCGCCGAGTCGGTCAGACCAGGCTCGAGGGAAGATCGGGTCGTGTTCGGGCCACAGCGCCGAGGTCGGGATCGGGACGCGCTTCGACGGTGCAGGAGGGGTTTCGGCGAGTGCGCTTGCGACCATGCCCGGCCCCGCCCGGTACCAGGCGATTGCGCTGGTGAACGCTCCTGGCCGGGCATAGGCGGTGGTGAGGTGTTCGAGGGCGGAGGTCGCGATCTGGAAGTCGGGGCCCGACCACTGGTTCCAGAAGTGTTCGAGGTATT
>NZ_JAOPWR010000060.1 GCF_025965585.1 Pseudonocardia sp. | reverse complement strand
GCGGCAGGGCGATCGTCGCGGCCCTGGCTCGCCGGGTGGCGGAACCCGGCCGGGCGGCCGTCCCGGCGGCGCCACTGTGAGCAGCGGTTCGACGGGCGGCGGTTCGACGGGCGGCGGTTCGGCGGGCAGGGACCCGGCGGGTACGGACAGCGGTGCGCGGCGGTCGCGGGACACGGGGCCGTCGACCGGTCCCCTCGACGGCTCGTCCTGGCCCGCCGACGCCGGCGCCACGGGCGCGCAGGGGGCCGACCCCGCCGACCCGTGGGGCAGCTATCCCTGGCAGGGCTGGACCGACGAGTCGCCGATCGGTCACCTGCTCGCCCGTTCCCTCCGGCCCGGTGGCGTCGACGACACGCCGGAGCAGCCCGCCGAGGACACGGAACGCCGTTCCGACCCCTCGCGACCGTATGGGACCGGTTCCGGGCACGAGCCCGGCCCGGTCGAGGAGGGGCGGGCCCGGGACGTGCGGTACGGCCCTGACGAGGGGCAGCGGCACAACCGCGACGCCGACCGCGATGCGCCCGACACGGGGCGCCGGCGGCGCCGACGTCCCGAGGCCGACGCCGTGACGGACGCCTCACCCGGATCCGAATCGTCGTCGGTCGACCCCTGGTCGACCGGGTCGTGGTCGGCGGAGCCGTGGACCGGAGGATCGTGGACCGGTTCGTCATGGGTGTCCGCCTCCGCGGCGGCAGCGCCGGAGTCGCCGGGCCGCGGAGCCGGCCGCTCCCGGCGGGCGTCCGCGGAAGCGAGTGCCGGCGGCAGCCACCGGTCCGAGGCCGACGGCCTCGAGAAGGCCACCTCGACGTCGTCGGAGGAGCGAGGTGGCCGCCGCAGGCGCCGGCTCGAGGACGACGAGACCTCCACCCGGGCCGCGGTCGAGCGCGTCCTGCGCGGTGACGACCGTGGGGACCGGGACGACGGCAGCCGTGCCACCGGGCGTCGGCGCGGCCGCGGGACCCTGGCCGGCCAGCCGGGTGGGGAGCGCGCCGGCGATCGGATGTCCCCGGCGGAGCGGCCTTCTGCGGTCGGTGATGCCGTCGAACGCGGCGAGCGTCGGGATGTCGCGCGCGCCGCCCGTGACCGGACTGACTCCGACTGGGCTGTTGCCGACCGCGCTGGCTCCGACCGGGCCGTACCGGAGCGGGCATCGGGCGGCGCCGGCACCGACCGCGTCAGGCCCACCGGTGTCGGTTCCGACCGCGTCGGTTCCGACGGCGGCGCCGGTCAGGACGAGGTCGAGCGCGCCGCGGACCTCGCGGTGGAGCCGGGATCGTCGAGCTGGCTGCAGAACGCGTTGGCCGAGCTCGACCGCGCATGGAACGCCATGCCGAGTTCGGCACCCTCGAACACCGCCCGACCGGACGCGACCGCGTCCGCCGAGACCGCTGCGCGCCCCAGCTCGTCCAGCGTGGAAGGGATCGGCGACGACGTGTCGGCCGTGGTGCGGACCGACGGCTCCGGCGCCGGGCGGGCACGGCCTGCGGCCCCCGAGGCCGCGGGATGCGTCGTGGTCATCGACCTGGCCCGCGACGGGCGGCGCTTCGCCGGCCGGCGGGCGGGCACCGTCATGGATGCCCTGGCCGATCAGCTGGCCGAGCGCCTCCCGTCCGGGGCCCGGACGCGCCACGACGACACCGACGCATTGTCGGTGATCCTCCCGGACTGGACCAGGGCACCCGCCACCGAGTGGATGCACCGCACGCTTCCCGCGCTGTTCGAGGACTTCGTCACCACCGAGGACCTGCCTGGCACCCAGCTGCGGGCGGCCGTGCACGACGCGGACGGTCCGGTGGGCGCGCAGCTGCTGCAGCGGCTGGACGTCGGGTCGCGGCGCCGGCAGCCGGCGGCCGCGAGCCCCGCCACCGGCACCTCGTGGGGCGGCTCGCCGCCGGCATCCGGTCGCCGGTCGCGGCACATGGTGGACACGGGGTCCTTCCCGGCCGTCCGGCCGGCGGCGGCGCTGTCGCCGTGGGCGGACGTCGAGCCCGGTGCGGGCACGGCGCGTCCCGATGCGGGACGGCCGGGCAGTGCTCGGAGCGACTCGGCACTGAGTGACGCCGGCCGCAGCGACAGCGGTCGGGCAAGCACCGACCCGCACGGCTACGGCCGCCGCGAGCCCGGCACCCGCGAGCCCGGCACCCGCGACCCCGACACTCGCGACCCCGACACTCGCGACGGCGACCGGGCCGGCCGCGGCGGGCGCGGAACAGGTGCCGGTGCCGAGGACGGTCCGGCCACCCACGACCGCGGCGGGCGCCGCTCCCGGGACGACCATGCCGTGAGGGCGGGCAGTGCCGAGGCCACAGGAGCGGCCACCGGAGGACGACGGCACCGGCGCGGACCCGAGGGCGGGCCCGCGTCCGAACCGGGCCCGGGCCGCGACCGGATGGACCCGGCGGCCTCCACCGACGGCCTCGGCCTGGCGGATCTGCTCGCCGGTGCCCTCGCCGCCTACCGCGGGATCTGACCGCGGGGGATCCGACAGCGGGGGATCCGACCGGGGGTACGAGCGGGGGATCTGACGGCTCCGGAACGCCGTCCGACGCGACGCCGGCAGCGATCGGGGCGGCGTTAGGGTGGGTTTCCGCCGTCACCCACGGGGTGATCACCGCTCACGACCGGAGCTGCATGTGACGAGCCGGAGCCGCGACCTCGCGCCCGAGCCGGATCCCGAACTGACCGCACTGACCGCGCTCTACGCGCGGCACGCCCCGGAC
>NZ_JAOPWR010000529.1 GCF_025965585.1 Pseudonocardia sp. | reverse complement strand
GCAGCGGTGGCCGCGGCCCCGGCTCCGGTCGCGACTCCGGTTGCCGCGCCCGCTGCCGCGCCGGCCGCCGCTCCGGCTGCTGCGGCTCCGAAGGCCCCCGCAGACGCACGGGACGAGGTCGTGCCGCTGTCGAAGATGCGGCTCGCCGTGGCCTCGGGCATGAAGGCCTCGCAGACCATCGCGGCGTCGGTGTGGACGTCGGTGGAAGTCGACTTCGACAACGTCGAGAAGGTGCGACAGCAGCACAAGGACCGGTTCAAGAAGGAGACCGGATCGTCGTTGTCCTACCTGCCGTTCATCTCCCGGGCCGTGATCGACGCGCTGCGCGCCTACCCGACCGTCAACTCCTCGATCGACCTCGACGCCAAGACGATGACGCTGCACCCGTACGTCAACCTCGGGATCGCGGTGGACCTCGACCAGCAGGGCCTCGTCGTCCCCGTCCTCAAGGACGCCGACGGGCTGAACATGCGTGGCATCGCGAAGGGCATCACCGCGATGGCGGGGGCGGCGCGGAACAAGAAGCTCGGCATGTCGGACATGCAGGGCTCGACGTTCACGATCACCAACCCGGGCCCGTTCGCGAGCTGGGCGTCGGCGCCGATCATCAACCAGCCCAACACCGGCATCCTCTGCACCGACGGCGTCAAACGCCGCCCGGTGGCGGTCGGCGACATGATCGCCATCCACCCGACGGGGATCATCGGCCTGGTCTACGACCACCGCGCGTTCGACGGCTCCACCGCCTCGCTGTTCCTGATGCACATCCGCGACTCGCTGGAGCAGCGCGACTGGGCGGCCGAAGTCGGGTGAGCGCGGCGGAACCGGTCACCGTCACCGTCGCCCGTCGTGTCGCACCGGGCCGCGAGGACGACTTCGCGGCCTGGAGCAACGGGCTGACGGCGGCGGCCACCGCGTTCCCCGGCTACCTCGGCGCCGGGATGCTGCGGCCCAGCCGCGTCGGGGAGCCGTGGCACGTCGTCTTCCGCTTCGACTCCGGCGAGCACCTTCGACAGTGGGAGACCTCACCGGAGCGGGCGGTGATCCTCGCTGCCGGTGAGGAGCTCGTGCACCACACCGCCACGCAGCGCGTGACGGGTCTGGAGACGTGGTTCGCACTGCCCGGACGCACGGCGCCCGCGCCACCGCGATGGAAGATGTTCGCCGTCTCCGCGGCCTGCATCTACGGGCTCAACCTGGTCCTGACCTTGCTGTACGGGTGGGCGCTGGCGGCCTGGCTGCTGCCGCTGCGGCTGCTCGTGGTGTCGGTGCCCGTCACCGCGCTGATGACCTGGCTGGTGATGCCGCACACGGCCCGGCTCCTGCAGAACTGGCTCTATGCCCCGACCCGCCGCTGAAGGGACAACAACCGTGCCGCACTTCCTGATCTCCGGTATCGCCGAGCTCGTGGGTGACGTCGCCGCCGTGCTCCGCGAGAACGGCAGCTCCGCCGTGGAGGTCCACGACATCGCCGACGTCCCCCGGGCGGTCGCCGGCGCGGAACGCTCCTTCGACGGCTACATCCAGCTGCCCGCCACGTTCACGGTGGTCGGCGACACCGCCGTCGACCGCGTCCACCACTTCTTCTCCGACGGGGTGCTGGCCCGCTTCCCGGCGGTCACCGCGGTCCTGCCCAGGCTCGGCCGCGACGCCCGCCTCACGTTCGTCATGGGGGTGCTCCCGCCGGAGGTGTCCACCGACGACGACGTGTCCTCCCGCGCGGCGCTCGTCCGGGTGCTGGGACACGCGGCCCGCGCCGACGGCCCGCCCGGCCTCCGCGTGGCCGTGCTCGGCTCGGGGTCGACTCCCAAGGAGATCGCGCTGACCGCCCTGGGACGCAGCCCCGAGTGGGAGGCGATGACCGAGGACTTCGGCGGCGGCTCCTACGCAGACTGGCGCGTGGAGCTGCTCGGCATGATGTCGGCCGAGATGTGACCGGCCGCGACGAGGCAGGGGAGGCAGGCTCCGGGCGGAGCGGTGACGCGAGCGGTGGGCTGCCGACGACTCCGGTCGATGTCGCCCACGCTCTGCGCGAGGCCGCCGACCGGCTGATGAGAGGGTGGACGGCGGTGGCCCGCCCGCCGGTACCCGGGGAGCCGTCGGAACGCGCCGTCTCACCCGGTGGCGGTGGATCGGCCGTCGGAGGGCCGGGCTCCGCCGGTGTCCCCGCCCTGCCTGACCCGTTGGTCCCTCCGGCGACGTCGTCGGCCGCCCAGCTGCAGGCCGTGCTCGACGACCTCGCGGCCCGCCGGGCGCAGGTTCAGGCCCTGCGGGCCCAGCTCGGGCTCTTCGACGAGCAGCTCGCCGCCCTGGAGACCAGCCTCGGCCCGCTGCTGGAGTGGACGCGGGCCTGGGCGGGGATGGAGCGGACGATGACCGACCTCTGGCGCCCACCGCCCGGACCGATATGATCGCCATGTGCGGTGCGTGACCCGCACAGGTGCGCTCACGCACCGCATTCGACGCGCATGGCTGCATGGCGGCGGGCGCCGACGCCACCGGTCACTCCGGCGCCGCGAGCACCACCGTGCCGTCGTCGGCCACCCGCCAGCCCGGGTTGTGCGCGACCTCCCAGACCACGCCGTTCGGGTCCGCGAAGTGCCCGTGGTACCCACCGAACGCGGCGTGCTGCCCGGGCTTGACGAGGGTTGCGCCCGCCGCGGTGGCAGCGCCCAGCGTGCGGTCGACCTCGTGGGGACCGGACACGTTGTGCGAGAGCGTGAAGCCGCCCGGGGCCGGGGCCGGGGCGCCCAGGTCCTCGCCGAACTTCGTCGCCTCGAAGAGGCCCAGAACCGTCCCGGGCGCGACCTGGAAGAAGATGATCTCGCCGGGCACGTCGGCGAGCGGGCGCCAGCCCAGCCCGTCGACGTAGAAGCGGCGGGCCGCGTCGAGGTCCGGGGTGGCGACGGTGACGAAGTGCGCGCGCTGCTCCATCCGGCCGAGCATGCCACTGGGCCGAGAGAGGGCGCTACCTGCTCACCGGCAGGCCCAGCAGCTCCGCCGCGTTGTCCCAGAGGATGCGGCGCATCGCGGCGCGGTCCAGGCCGAGGGCCGCCACCGTGTCGAGGGGGGTGCGGTCGCCGAGCTCGAAGGGGTGGTCGGTGCCGAGCATGACGTGCTCGGCGCCCACGTCCTCGACGAGCCGGCGCAGCAGTGTCGGGTTGAAGACGGCCGTGTCGTAGTACAGGCGGTCGGTGAGGTCGCTCGGCTTGACCAGCGTGGTGTGGGCGACGTCCTTGCGGTCCCAGCCCATGTCCAGCCGCCCGCGCAGCGACGGCAGGCAGCCGCCGCCGTGCGCCAGACACAGGTCGAGTGGGAACCGCTCCAGCACGCGGCCGAACACCAGCCGGGCGACGGCGAGCGCCGTCTCCATCGGGTAGCCGACGAGCTGAGGGAGCCAGAAGTCGGACTGGCGGTGCGGGTCGGGCACGCCGCTGGGGTGCAGGAACACGAACGTCCGGCGCTCCGCGAGCAGCGCCCAGAGGTCGTCGTTCACGGGGTCGTCGAGGTCGCGGCCGCCGCCGCGGCTGCCGATGGCGATGCCGGCCATGTCCAGGTCGTCGAGGGCGCGGCGGGCCTCGTCGGCCGCACCCGGCCATCCCAGCGGCACCGACCCGAGCCCGAGCAGGCGCTGCGGCGAGTCGGCGACGTAGGTGGCGAGCTCGTCGTTGCCCGCCGCGACGATGTCGACGGCGAAACGGCGGTCGTCGGCGGTCGAGCAGAACAGGAACGGCGGCAGCGACACCGCGTGGCGGTGCACGCCCACGTCGTCCATCTCCGACAGGCGCACGTCCACGTCGTACTGGGAGCGCGCCAGCGGCAGCGGGGCCCTGGGGCCGACCCCGCTGACGCGGGGGTCGAGCCGCACGACGCCGTCGGGCACGCCGGAGAGGTCGGCGAGGTCGTGGTCGGCCAGCCGGGCGAGCAACGGCAGCGGCATGGCGTGGGCGTGCACGTCGATCGCGCTGTCGGCCGGCGCCGTCACCGTCGTCGGTGGCATGGCCTGCGATCCGTTGACCCCCATCGGACGGCCTCCCCCGTGCGCGTGGCTGCTGACGGCTCCACTGTCGTCGCGTGGGCCCGGGAACCACCACCGGCTCTCACTGGTCGGAAGACGGCCCGCGCGGGGCCGGACGGCCGGGCCGCCGTGCGAATCTGCGGTGGGAGGTGGGTGGCGTGAGCAGTTATCAGCTCCACCGGTGCGTCTACGACTGGGTGCGCGCCGGTGAGGTCAACAGCGGCGAGGGCGGCGACGGCCGGGTCGGGTTCGACGACAGCGTCTACGAGCTGACCGACGACGAGCGCAAGGCGTTCGAGGCCCGCGACGTCGCGGGCCTCTATCAGCTGGGGCTGCACGAGGTGTTGCTCAACCGGTTCTGCCGCGCGGCCGGCTTCGCCCGCGACGACTACCGCAGGCTCCTCGAACCGTTCGGGGAGAAGGAGGAGAGGAAGGGCCGGTGGCAGAGATAGTCCTGGCGTACTGCTCGTCGCACGCGCCGATGATGTCCTCGGCGCGGATGGCCGCGCCCGAGGAGCAGCGCAACAACTTCTTCGGCGCGCTCGCGCACCTGCGCGAGGAGGCCGTCGCGCGCGGGGTGCAGGCGTGCGTCGTGTTGTCCAACGAGCACTTCACGAACTTCTTCCTCGAGAACTTCCCGCAGATCTGCATCGGCGTGGGGGAGAAGAACTGGGGCCCGACCGAGGAGTGGCTGCCGATCGACAAGGTGTGGATCCCCGGTCACGAAGGCCTGGCGAACCACATCGCGCGTTACACCCTCGAGCACGGCTTCGACCCCGCGTTCTCCCACCAGCTGGAGCTCGACCACGGGATCATGACCGTCTACTACGAGCTCGACAACGACATGAAGCTCCCGCTGGTGCCGATCGTGCAGAACTGCGCGGTGCCGCCGCTGATGCCGGTGCGCCGCGCGTACGAGTTCGGCCAACAGCTCGGTGCCGCGATCCGGGCCTACGCCGGGCTGCAGCGCGTCGCGATCATCGGGGCGGGCGGGCTGTCGCACTTCATCGGCAACCCCCGGGTCGGCGACATCGAGGAGGACTTCGACCGCTGGTTCCTGGAGCGGCTGGAGAAGGGCGAGCTGGAGCAGGTCCTCGACATGCCCGACTCGGAGATCGAGCTGGCCGGCAACGGCAACCACGAGATGCGCAGCTGGCTGGCCGTCGCCGGGGCGATGGCCCCGACGACCGCGACGACGCTCGCCTACGAGCCCGTCCACCCGTGGATCACGGGAATGGGCGTGGCGGAGTGGGACACCGGCCAGGACCCCCACCAGAACGGATCGAAGGAGCCACAGCCATGACCACGGACAACAGCGGCGCCGACCTCGAGGCCCTCACGAAGCGCGTGCAGGAGCTCAGCGCGCAGGTCGCCGAGAAGGCCAAGGAGAACGGGCTGGCCTGGCTCGAGGGCTACGAGCGGATGTTGATGAACCTGCTCGACCTGGAGGAGCAGGCGGCCAAGGGAAGCGGTGCCGACTGGGCCGCGAGCCTCGCGAGCTCCCACGCCAACTTCGTGCGCTCGACCTCCGAGGCGGTCTTCGGCGTGTTGCGGGCCCAGCTCAAGACGTGACGCCGGCGCTGCGCGTGCGTTTCCGCATCCCACGCGCGCGCAGCGACGCGCGCGTGGTGCGGCGACGCGCGCGTGGCCGCCCTCAGGCGGCCGTTACCCGGCGGTCCTGGGCGTAGTCGAAGAAGCCGCGCCCGCGCTTGCGGCCCAGCAGACCCGCCTCGACCATCCGCAGCAGCAGCGGCGGGGAGGCGTAGAGCGGCTCCTTGAACTCCGCGTACATCGACTCGGCCACGGCGTGGGTGGTGTCCAGGCCGATCAGGTCGGCCAGCGCCAGGGGACCCATCGGGTGGGCGCAGCCCGAGACCATCGCGGTGTCGACGTCCTCCGCGCTCGCGAACCCCGACTCCACCATCCGCACCGCGGCCAGCAGGTACGGGATGAGCAGCGCGTTCACCACGAACCCGGCCCGGTCCTTCGAGAGCACCGTTCTCTTGGCCAGCGCGCCGCCTGCGAACTCCTCGGCCCGCATCACCGTGGCCGGCGCGGTGAGCAGGCTCGGCACGAGCTCCACCAGCGGGAGTACCGGTACGGGGTTGAAGAAGTGCATGCCGATCACGCGCTCGGGGTGGGCGGTCACCGCCGCCAGCTTCATGATCGGGATCGACGAGGTGTTGCTCGCCAGCAGGCAGTCTGGGGAGGTGATCCTCCCCAGCGCGGAGAAGATGGCCACCTTCTCCGCCTCGTCCTCGACGACGGCCTCGATCACGACCTCGCGATCGGCCATGTCGGAGAGGTCGGTGGTGAACGACAGCCGCTCGAGCACGACGTCGTGCTCGGTGTCGGTCAGCTTGCCCGCGCGCACCGCCTTGGCCAGCGACGCGCCGAGCCGGCGGCGGGCCGACGTGGCGGCCACCTCGTCGACCTCGCGCACCAGGACGTCGAAGCCTGCCCGGGCGGCGACCTCCGCGATGCCCGACCCCATGATCCCGCCGCCGACCACGCCCACTGTTCCCGTCATATGCGTAGTTTGCCAAGCAGACGTCGGTTCGTGTGGGGGATCCCGCTGGACAGGAACGGGGCTGCGGCGCCCCGGCGGGGGACCACCATGGTTCCCACGACCGGCAGGAGGACCACTCATGATCAGCGGGAACACCACTCTGATCGCCCATATCGGCTATCCGACGTTCGCCTTCAAGGCTCCGCTGATCTACAACCCGTGGTTCGAGAAGAACGACATCGACGCCGTCGTGATGCCGATGGGGGTTAAGCCCGACGACTACCGGGAGATGTTCCCGCTGCTGTTCCGGATGTCGAACATCCGTGGTGCGCTGGTGACGATGCCGCACAAGGTGGCCACGTGCGCGCTCGCCGACGAGCTGACGCCCACCGCCACCATCGCCGGTGCGTCGAACGCCGTGCTGGTCCGCGAGGACGGCTCCCTGCTGGCCGACCAGTTCGACGGCGCAGGCTTCGTGCGCGGCGTCGAGCGGAAAGGCTTCACGCTGGCCGGCAAGCGCGTGCTGGTGGTCGGCAACGGCGGTGTCGGGTCGCCGATCGCGGCGTCGCTGGCCGCGGCCGGCGTCGGGGCGATGGGCCTGTTCGACCCGAACGCCGCGGCGTCCGAGGGGCTCGCCGGCCGCCTCGCCGAGCACTATCCCGAACTGCGGCTCTCCACCGGGTCGAAGGACCCCGACGGCTACGACCTGGTCGTCAACGCGACCCCGCTCGGCATGAAGGACGGCGACCCGCTGCCGATGGACGTCGATCGCATCGCGCCCACCACGTTCGTCGGCGAGGTGGTCATGAAGCAGACGATCACGCCGTTCCTCGCCGCCGCGCAGGCCAAGGGCTGCCCGATCCAGGTCGGCAGCGACATGCTCTACGAGATGATCCCGGCCTACCTGGAGTTCTTCGGGTTCGGCACGGCCACCCCCGACGAGCTGCGCGCCGTCTCCCAGATCAAGAGTTGACCGAGCCCGAGGTGGACGCCCTGCTCGACGTCACGGAGGTGACGCCGGGCGTGCACCGGATGGCGCTGCCGCTGGGCATCCACGGGGTGCCGACGGTGAGCGCCTACCTGTTGCGGGACGACGGTGTCGACGGGGTGGGCGGTGACACGCTCGTCGACTGCGGCATCGCCACCGGCGAGATCGACCCGTGTGACGTGCTCGTCGCCGCCCTGGGCGCCGCCGGCAGCGCGCTGGAGCGGATCGCCCGGCTCGTCGTGACGCACGCGCACATCGACCACTTCGGCGTCGCGGGCGAGGTGGTGCGCCGCAGCGGCGGGAGGCTCTGGATGCACCGCGCCGCCGATCTCGACCTCGTCAAGTACGCCGACCCCGACGAGGCCGTCGACAACCGCGCGATCATGCTCGCCGACCACGGCCTCTACGGGCCCGAGCTGACGGCGAGCTCCGAGGGGCTGCGCGACTGGATCCCGGTGATGCCCTCGATCGGGCGACCGGACGTCCGGCTCGCCGGTGGGGAGCGGTTCACCGCCGGCGGACGCGAGTGGGAGGTGCTGCACACCCCGGGGCACTCGCCCGGGCACGTCTGCCTGTGGTCGGCCGCCGACCGGTTGCTGTGCTCCGGCGACCACCTCCTGCAGGTCGCCTCGCCGCCCGTGACGTTCGAGCGCGGGTTCGAGCGTGACCCGATGGGCTCCTATCTCGACTCGCTGGACCGCGTCGCCGCCCTGGAGCCGGAGCTGGTGCTGCCCGGCCACGGCACGCCGTTCCGCAACGGGGCGCGGCGCGCGGCCTCGATCGCGCGGGGCAAGCGGGTGCGGCTGGAACGGGTCCACGACCTGGTGGCCGAGCGCGAGTGCACCGTCACCGAGATCACCGCGATGCTGTTCACCGGCGAGCTGACCGGGGCGCAACGGCACTTCGCGATGGCCGAGATCCTCGCCGACCTCGCGTTCCACGAGGTCCGCGGCACGCTGGAGCGGGCCCGGCGGCCCGACGGCGTCTACCTGTGGCGTACGACCCTGGAGGGCGCATGAACGACGATCTCGAGTCCGGGCAGCAGCGGCACCGGGTGGTGGTCGTCGGCGGCGGGTTCGGGGGCCTGAACGCCACCCGCGCGCTGGCCCACGCCGATGTCGACGTGACGCTGGTGGACCGCACCAACCACCACCTGTTCCAGCCGCTGCTGTACCAGGTGGCGGCGGGCATCCTGCCGCCCGGGCTGATCGCGCCCGCGCTGCGCGGGGTGATCAAGAACCAGAGGAACGCCCGCGCGCTGCTGGCCGATGTCACCGACCTCGACATCGAGCACCGCCTGGTGCGGGCCAGCGGCCCGGACGGGCGGCCGCTGGAGCTGCCCTACGACACGCTGGTCGTCGCGGGCGGGGCCACCCACTCCTACTTCGGGCGCGACGAGTTCGCGCGGTACGCGCCCGGCATGAAGACCGTCGAGGACGCCCGGCACCTCCGCGACCAGATCCTGCTCGCCTTCGAGATGGCCGAGCTCGCCACCGACCCGCAGGAGCGGGCCGAGTGGCTCACGTTCATCGTGATCGGGGCCGGTCCCACCGGCGTCGAGCTCGTCGGTCAGGTCGCCGAGCTCGCCCACCAGGTGCTCCCGCAGGACTACCGCTCGGTGGACACCACCGAGGCCCGGATCCTGCTCCTGGAGGGGGCCGGTGCGGTGCTCGGCCCGTTCGCGCCGAAGCTGCAGCAGTACACGCAGGCGCGGCTGGAGAAGATGGGCGTCGAGATCCGGCTGAACACGCTAGCCGTGGCGATGGACGACGAGTCGGTGACGGTCAAGGGTCCCGCCATCGATGGTGTGGCAGGCGAGGAGACCATCCGCGGGCGCACCCGCATCTGGGCCGCCGGTGTGCAGGCGTCACCGCTCGCGAAGCAGCTGGCGGAGAAGACAGGCACGGAGACCGACCGGGCCGGCCGGATCCCGGTGAACCCGGACTGCACGGTGCCCGGGCACCCCGAGGTCTTCGCGATCGGCGACATGGTGTCGCTGAACAAGCTGCCCGGCGTGGCCCAGCCCGCGATGCAGGAGGGCAAGTACGTCGGCAAGGTGATCAGGGCGCGGCTGGCGGGCGACCAGCGGATCGACCCGTTCGCGTACTTCGACAAGGGCTCGATGGCCACCATCGGCCATCGCTCGGCCGTCGCGGACGCGTTCGGCATGAGGTTCACGGGCTGGCTGGGCTACTCGATGTGGGGGTTCATCCACGTCGCGTACCTGATCGGCTGGGGCAACCGGCTCGGCACGCTCTACACCTGGGCGCGGGCGCTGACGTTCTCCCACAACCGCGGCCACCGCATCATCACCTTCGAGCAGGCCAACGTGCAGGCACACGAGGGCGACCACGGCGTGGCCCCGGCGAGCGCCCCGGCGAGCATCGACGCCGAGCCGGTTGGCGTGCGGCAGGAAGCGACGGGGTAGTCAGGCCTTCCCACCCACGTCGATCCGCTCACGGCACTCGACGCAGCCGGCCCTGCAGCCCTGGCACCACCGGGCGCGCGGCTCGCCGGGGTTGAGGCGGGTGAGGCTCCACCAGAACGTGAGGCCGACGAAGAAGATCGCCAGCGGTCCGGCCAGCAACGACTGCGCGGCGATCGCCCAGAGCGCGCACAGGCCTGCGAGGCCGACGAGCGCGCCCAGGTGGGGTGCGACACGGCGGGCGAACGGGACGAGGAGACGGTCCACGGGATCCTCCGGGGGAGCAACGGGGAGCGCGGTCCCGGGACGTCGGCGGCACGGGCGGCGGCAGGTCGCGACCATTGTGACCACGCGTCGTGATCAAGCCGTGACCCGGGTGGTCTTCTGGAGCAGAACGCGAGCCCTTTCCGCTGAGACGTCCTCCGGGACGGGATCCGGCCACGGGCGGGAGCCCGATCACCGGCCGTCGCCTCCGCCGTGGAGGCCTCGCCGGCCACCGCCTGCCGCGCCGCGGTGTGTCGCCGCGAGGGCTCCCGTACACCCGTGCCGTCCAGCGGAAACAGACACGTCATGCGTTGACCCACCAACCGGGTGGCGCTGCACTGACCCGACAGCCCCGAGTGTGCCGCAGGGCTCCGCCGTCAGGAGGACGCATGAGCGAGATCGTCGAGCCGCCCGGCTCGCATGAACCGACGGAGTATGCGAAGACACCGAAGAAGGCCGCGGCCAGCGGCTGGATCGGCAGCGCGCTGGAGTACTACGACTTCTTCATCTACGCCCAGGCCGCGGCTCTGGTCTTCCCCAACATCTTCTTCCCGTCCAACAACCCGCAGGTCGGCATCGTCGCGTCCTTCGCGACCTTCGGAGTCGGCTACGTGGCGCGGCCCATCGGGGCGTTCGTGCTCGGGCACTGGGGCGACACGCACGGCCGCAAGAACGTGCTCGTGCTGTGCATGTTGATGATGGGCCTCTCGACGTTCCTCGTCGCCCTGCTGCCCACCTACTCCGCGGTCGGCATCCTGGCCCCGATCCTGCTGGTGATCCTGCGGCTGATCCAGGGCTTCGCGGTGGGCGGGGAGATCTCCGGCGCCAGCGCCATGATCCTGGAACACGCGCCGTTCGGGCGAAGAGGCTACTTCGGCAGCTTCACGCTGCAGGGCGTGCAGGCCGGGCAGATCATCGCCGCCGCCGTCTTCCTGCCGCTGTCGGCGGTCATGTCGAAGGACGCCTTCCAGAACTACGGCTGGCGCATCCCGTTCATCCTCAGCGCGGTCGTCGTCGTCGCCGGGTACATCATCCGGCGCCGGGTGGACGAGACCCCGGCGTTCCAGGAGGAGTCCTCGCACGGCGAGGTGCCGGCGGCACCGATCATCATGGCCGTCCGCGAGAACGGCCTCGACATGTTCCGCGTCGTCTGCATGGCGCTGATGAACGCCATCCCGACCGCGGTCACGGTCTTCGGAGCCACGTTCGCCACCAACGCGGGCTACGGGGTCGGGCTGACCACGACGAACTACCTGTGGATCTCGGTCGCGGGCAACGTCGTGGCGGTGGTCCTGATCCCGTTCGTGGGCAACCTGACCGACCGCATCGGCAGGCGACCGGTGATCATCTTCGGGTGCCTGGCGTCCGGCATCCTCGGGTACGCCTACCTGTACTACGTGGCCAGGTCGGACATCATCCTGGCGTTCGTGTTCGCGATGCTGATGTGGGGTGTGGTCTACCAGGGCTACAACGCCGTGTTCCCGGCGTTCTACCAGGAGCTGTTCCCGACCAAGACGCGCGTCACGGCGTTCGCGGTGGCGCAGAACATCGGCACGCTGATCACCGCGTTCCTGCCCACGATCTACGCAGCGATCGTCGCCCCGGCACCCGAGGCGTGTGTCGCCAACAAGACCTTCCAGCCCGACACGGTCCTGCCGGGCGGCCAGACGTGCCGGGCGGTGGCCGAGTCGATCCAGAACGAGGTCGTCTGGGTCGTCGGCAGCATCACGTTCGGTCTGGCGATCATCGCGGCCATCGCGGCGTTCTCGGCCCGGGAGACGTTCCGGATCCACCTCAACGACCTCGGCGACAAGGACGCGGTCCCGATCCCGCGCGAGGAGTACGACCGGATCCGCAAGACCGGCGTGGACGTGCCGGTCTGAACCCGTCCCGACCCACCGGAAGCACACGGCCGGCCGGCCGGCCGGCCCAGCGTCGACCGGCCGTGCCGTGCCGTCGAGCGCCTGCCGCGTGCGGGCGCGGAGAGGACCGGCCATGACGTCGATCTCCGTGATCAACGGCCCCAACCTGAACGCGCTCGGCACCCGCAAACCCGAGGTCTACGGCAGGACCACCCTCGCCGACGTCGAGGCGATGTGCCGCGAGGAGGCCGGGAAGCTCGGGCTCGACGTGGAGTTCCACCAGTCCAACCACGAGGGGCAGATCGTCGACTGGTTCCACGAGCTGGGGCCGCAGGTGGCGTCCGGCGCGTCGCTGGGGGCGGTTTACAACCCGGGCGCGCACACCCACTACTCGTACGCCATCCGCGACGCCATCGAGGGCACGAGCGTCCCGGTGATCGAGACGCACATCTCGAACGTGCACGCCCGCGAGGAGTTCCGCCACCACTCGGTCATCTCACCCCTGGCGAGCGGGATCGTCGTCGGCTTCGGCGTGTACGGCTACATCCTGGCCATCCGCGGCCTACACCAGCTGTCCCGGGCGGCCTGAGATGGGTGGCCGGGTCATGCCGCTCGTGATGAGCGCGGGCACCGTCGTGCTCGGGCTCTACCTGGCCCTGATCGGAGGCACGGAGTACGCGTTCTTCGGCTGGCTCCTGTTCGTGCTGGGCCTGCTGGGCCTCTCCGCCCGGATGGTGCTCGGGGGCGCGGGCCACGACCGGCCACAGCCGGAGCCGGGGGTGCGCAGGAGAACGGGCCGATGACACGGGTGCGGATCGCGGTGGCGGGCGCCGGCATGATCGGCAGGCGGCACATCGAGGAGATCGACGCCAGCGGGTCGGCCGACCTCGTCGCGATCGTCGACCCGTTCCCGGCCGGCGCCGACCTGGCCGAGAAGTACGGCGTGGCGCGGTACGACTCGCTCGCCGCGCTCTTCGCGGCCGACCGGCCCGACGGGATCATCCTCGCCACGCCCAACCAGATGCACGTCGACGGCGGGCTCGAGTGCGTCGCGGCGGGCGTGCCGGTGATCGTGGAGAAGCCGGTCGGCGACAGCGTCGAGGGCGCCACCCGGCTCGTCGAGGCCGGTGAGGCCGCGGGCGTGGCGGTGCTGACCGGTCACCACCGCAACTACAGCCCGATCATGGACATGGCGCGCGAGATCGTGCGCGGCGGCCGGCTCGGCCGGATCGTCGCCGTCACCGGCACGGCGTTGTTCCACAAGCCCGACGCGTACTACGACGTGGGAGAGGGGTGGCGGCGGCAGCCTGGGGGTGGCCCGGTGCTGCTCAACCTCATCCACGAGGTCAACAACCTGTTGTCGCTGGTCGGCGACATCGTCGCGGTGCAGGCGGTGACGTCGAACGCGACACGCGGCTTCGCCGTCGAGGACACGGCCGCGATGGTGTTCACGTTCGCGAACGGCGCGCTGGGCACGTTCCTGCTCTCGGATACGGCAGCCTCTCCCCGCAGCTGGGAGCAGACGTCGCAGGAGAACGCCGACTACGCCACCCACCCCGACGAGGACTGCTACCACATCGCGGGCACGGACGGGTCCCTCTCGGTGCCGACGATGCGCGTGCGCACCTACACGGGCGAGCACTCCTGGTACGTGCCGTTCGAGTCCGCCACCGCGACGCCGGACCGCAGCGACCCGCTGGCCGAGCAGGTCGCGCACTTCGCCGCGGTGATCCGCGGGGAG
The DNA here is from genome assembly GCF_025965585.1 of Pseudonocardia sp. Classification (GTDB taxonomy): domain Bacteria; phylum Actinomycetota; class Actinomycetes; order Mycobacteriales; family Pseudonocardiaceae; genus Pseudonocardia. Next base: position 999 of record NZ_JAOPWR010000529.1, on the reverse strand, counting down.
GCGCAGCCGATCTGCAGCGGCCGTGACGGCCTCAGGACGCTCCAGGTGGTGGACGCGGTGCGGCAGGCCGCGGCCACCGGCGGCCGCGTCGACGTCCTCCGCTGACCGCAGCACGGACCCCGCGGACCGGAGGCGGCGCCGCGTGATCTCCGCCGACGGGCTGGCGGGCCCGGCTACAGCTCGCTGATCCGGCGGGGGCGCAGCCGCCACGACGCCCAGAGGATGACGTCGTCCACCCAGCCGGCGAAGGCCATCGCGCCGGTGGCGGTGAGGTGGCCGGGGGTGGAGCTCGGCACGGCGGCGAGGCCGCGGTTCAGCTGGGCGCGGTCGAGCGCGTTCTCGGTGCCGATGCGGAGCAGGGCGTCGCTGGCGCGGCGGCGGATGCCGGGTCGTGCGGAGGTGGTGGCCACGGATGCCGTCCTCGGGTCGGTCGGGGCGGACCGGCCGGAGCCTCGTGGAGCCCTCCTCGGTGTGAGCAACCCGGGAACCGGTCCCGCCGTCGATGCTAGACCTCCGCCGCCGCGCCGATCAGGGCCGCAACCGCGGTGCCGGCCGGCGCGTCGAGCGCGGCCGGTGGGCCCGCATGAAGATGTAGAACGTGCTCGACACGGCGTTGACCTGCAGGTCCGGGAACTCCGCCCGGGCCATCCGGGTGTAGGCGACACCCCGCACGAGTGCCTCGGCCAGCACCACTCCCAGTGCGACCAGGCTCACGACCAGGAGAGTGCGCTGCAGGCCCGACGCGGGCCCGAACGTGGTGATCAGCGCGAGCCCGAAGGCGGGCACGAACAGCACACCGAGCAGGTGCCGGCGGGCGTCGACGACGTCGCGCAGGTAGGCGCGGACCGGTCCGCGCTCCCACGGCGGCAGCATCTCGTCCGCGATCGCCTGCTCGGCGGCCTGCAGAGCCGCCCTCGCCGACGCCCGTGCGGCGGCCCGTGCCGAGCGGTTCGCCACGGCGGTGCCGCCCGGCGCGGTGCCGCCCGGCGCGGGGCCGGT
>NZ_JAOPWR010000507.1 GCF_025965585.1 Pseudonocardia sp. | reverse complement strand
GCCTACTGCCCCGCGTACGCCGAGCTGCTCGACTGAGTGGCGCAGGTCACACCCGATCGGGAACGGGAACACCGCGCCGTTGACCATGTCTTGACGATCAGGTGACCACGGCTTCCGACAAGGTCGGCATCAAGACCGCGCCATCGAGCGGGGCACCCCAGGGTCGGGGGCAGCGCCTCACCCTGATCATCGTGCTGGGCGGCCTCATCGCCCTCGGCCCGCTGACGATCGACATGTACCTCCCCTCGCTGCCGACGATCACGGCAGAACTCATGACCACCTCGTCCACGATCCAGCTGACGCTCACCGGCACGCTGGTCGGCCTCGCGCTGGGCCAGTTGGTGATCGGCCCGCTGTCGGACGCGCTGGGCCGCCGCCGCCCTCTGCTCATCGGCACGGGCCTCCACGTCCTGGCCTCGGCGGCGATCATCATCGCGCCGAACGTGACCGTGCTCGGCGCGCTGCGCGTGCTGCAGGGCGTCGGCGCCGCGGCGGGCGCCGTGATCGCGCTGGCCGTCGTGCGCGACCTGTACAGCGGCCGCGCGGCCGCCACCCTGCTCTCCCGGCTGATCCTCGTGATGGGCGTGGCGCCGGTCATCGCCCCGACGCTCGGTGGCGAGCTGCTGCGCTTCACGTCCTGGCGGGGCGTGTTCGCCTGCCTCGCCGGCTACGGCCTCGTGATCATCCCGCTGACGGCGTGGACGTTGCGCGAGACGCTGCCGGCCGACCGCAGGCGCAGCGCGGGCGTCCTGGAGACCCTGCGCACCTACGGCGGCCTGCTTCGCGACCGCACGTTCGTCGGGCTCGTACTGGTCGCCGGGCTCGCGATGGCCGGCCTGTTCGGCTACGTCGCCGGCTCGTCGTTCGTGTTCCAGGAGGAGTACGGGCTCAACCAGCAGGAGTTCGGGCTGGTGTTCGGCGCGGGTGCGGTCTGGTTGATCGCCGCCACCCAGCTCAACGCCTACCTGCTGCGCGCGTTCGAGCCGCGGGTCCTCCTGCTCGCCGCCGTCAGCGGTGGCACCGTCGCCGGCCTCGTGCTGGTCACGCTGGCCGTCACCGGGGTGGGCGGGATCATCGGAGTCATCGTGCCGATGTGGGCCGTGTTGTTCTGCGTCGGCCTCGCGCTGCCCAACGCCCCGGCGCTCGCCCTCGCGCGGCACGGCGAGGCGGCGGGCACGGCGGCGGCCCTGCTCGGCGCCGTCCAGTTCGGCATCGGCGCGGTCATCTCGCCCATGGTCGGCATCCTCGGTAACAACGCCGTCGCGATGGGCACGGTCGTGGCGGGCGGACTGTTCCTGGCGCTCGTGGTGCTCGTCGCGGTCGTCCGGCCGTGGCAGCTCGAGGACATCGACGCCCCCGTGGTGGCCGCCGTCCACTGACGCCTGTGCCGCGGAGGCCGCGCGGGCGAGGGGAGCGGCCGGAGGTCGACGGCGGCCCTGTCGCCATCGTGTCCGTTCGTACCGGATCGACCGGTGCCGATCGCCGGTCCGTGGACCACCAGACATGATGGGCCCACTCCTGTCCCCAGGCGGAGCCCCGACACGCGGAGGTCGTCGTGCGCAGGTTGTCCACCCTCGTCGCGGTGCTGGTGGTGCTGCTGCTCTCGGGCGCGGGCGTCGCGCTGGCCGAGCCGCCGTCCCGGCTCGCCGACCGCGTCACCGACCGCGCCGGGGTGCTTACCCCGGCGGCGAAGGCCGAGGTCACCGCCGCGGTGAACCGCCTGAAGCAGGAGAAGGGCATCGATCTCTTCGTCGTCTACGTCTCCTCGTTCGACGCCGCGCAGCCGGAGGACTGGGCGAACGACACCGCACGGCTCTCCCAGCTCGGACGCCAGGACGTGCTGCTCGCGGTGGCCACCGACGACCGCGCCTACCATGTGTCCTACGACCAGGACTTCTCCCTGTCACAGTCGGTCACCGACTCGATCGCTGCGAACGACGTCGAGCCGCGTCTCTCGGCGGGTGACTGGGCCGGCGCCGCCGTCGGGCTCGCGGACGGCATCCGGGGCGGCGGCGGGTCCGGCAGCGGCGGCGTGGGCACGGGCGTGCTCGTCCTCGGCGGTGTGGTGATCGTCGGCGGCGGGGCGTACCTGCTCCGCAGACGGCGCAAGGACCGGGAGAAGGCCGCCGTCCCCGCTCCGGCCGACGCCACCGTTCCAGCGCCCGACGAGTTCTCCGGTGTGTCAACCGGGGACCTGTCCTACCAGGGCAGCCAGGCCCTCATCGACGTCGACGACGCCGTGCGCACGTCCGAGCAGGAGCTGGCCGCCGCCCGCGCCCACTTCGGCGACGAGGCGGTGGCCGGGTTCGCGGCGGCGCTGGAGCAGTCCCGCGCCGAGATGCTGCACGGGTTCACGCTGCGCCAGCAGCTCGACGACGACATCCCCGAGGACGAGCCGACGAAGCGCGCGATGCTCGCCGAGATCATCCGCTCCTGCACGGCCGCCGATCAGCGACTCGACGCCCAGGCCGCCGCGTTCGACCAGCTCCGGAACCTCGAGGCCACCGCTCCGGAGTACCTCGCCGGGCTGGCCACGCGCCTGGACGCAGCGAACGCGCGCGTACCGCAGGTGGACGCCGCCGGCGCCGCCCTGCGCACCCGCTACGCCGCCGCCGCGCTGGAGCCCGTGGCCGGCAACCTCGACCAGGCCCGCAAGCTGCTCACCGTCGCCGCGGACGAGGTGCAGGCCGCCCGTGACGAGCTGGCCGAGGCCGTGCCCACGCCGGAGGAGCCGAACGCCGGCCGCAGCGCCGCCGTCATGTCCGGGCGCGCGGCGGAGGACGCGATCACGCAGGCCGGCACGCTGCTCGACGGCATCGGGCGGCTGGAGGGCGAGCTCGTGGCCGCGACGGAGAAGATCGCCGCCGCCCGCGCCGAGACCGAGCAGGACCTCGCCGAGGCCCGCACCCTGCTGTCCTCGGGTGACGCCGGCGGGCTCGCCGCGCTCATCGCCCGCGCCGAGGCCGCGCTCGTCTCCGCCGCCGAGGCCGAGCGGGCCACCCCTCCCGACCCGCTGGCCGCGCTCCGGCTCGTCGACGAGGCCGACAAGGCGCTCGATCGCGGCCTCGCCGAGGCGCGCGACGCGCAGGCCCGGAACACCCGCGCGCGCGCCGCGCTGGAGCAGACGCTGCTCACCGCGCGCTCGGCCGTCTCCGCGGCGGACGACTTCATCGCCACGCGCCGGGGTGCCGTCGGCACCGAGGCCCGCACCCGGCTCGCCGAGGCCCAGCGCCACCTGGCGCAGGCGCAGGCGGGCGGCGACCCCACCATCGCGCTCGGGGAGGCCCAGGCCGCCGACGGCCTCGCCCGGCAGGCGCTGCAGGTGGCCCAGAACGACGTCTCGC
>NZ_JAOPWR010000477.1 GCF_025965585.1 Pseudonocardia sp. | reverse complement strand
CGACGCCGTGACGGCCGCGGTCGCCGCGGCCGAGGAGCGGTTCGGACGCCTCGACGTCGTGTTCCTCAACGCCGGGATCACGGCCGGACAGTCGGGCATCGAGGGCCTCGACCTCGAGGGCTACCGGCGGATCATGGGCGTCAACGTCGACCACATCGTGTTCGGCCTGACCGCGGCCGTGCCCGCGCTGCGCCGCGCCGGCGGGGGCCACATCGTCGCGACGTCGTCGCTGGCGGGGCTGACCGGCATGCCCGGCGACGCGCTCTACACGCTGAGCAAGCACGCCGTGGTCGGCTACGTGCGTTCCGCGGCCCCGACGCTCGCCGCAGAGGGCATCCGCGTCAACGCCGTGTGCCCCGGCTTCGCCGACACGCCGCTCATCGCCCACGCCAAGGATCAGTTCGGCGACTTCCCGTTGCTCACGGCGCAGGAGGTGGCCGATGCCCTCGAGGGCATCCTCGACCGCGCCGAGCCGGGCGAGTGCTGGTTCGTGCAGCCCGGTCGCGAGCCCGGGCCGTACGGGTTCCGCGGGGTCCCCGGTCCGAAGGGCAGCACGCCTCCGCCCGCCGTGAGCTGGGAGGCGCACTGATGCTGGGGTGGCAGGTCCATGAGCTCGGCGAACCCGCCGACGTCCTGACGTGGGGCGAGATCCCCGATCCCGAGCCGAGGCCGGGCCAGGTGCTGGTGCGGGTGGCCGCCGTGGCCTGCAACTTCCCGGACATCCTGGTGTGCCAGGGGAAGTACCAGGAGAAGCCCCCGCTGCCCTTCACCCCCGGCCTGGAGATCGCAGGCGAGGTCGTCGCGGTAGGGGAGGGTGCGGCCGCGAAGGTGGGCGACCGGGTGCTCGGCACGCCGCCCATGGGCCGCGGCGGGTACGCCGAGCTGGCCGTCCTCGACGCCGAGTCCACGCTGCCGTGGCCCGAGGGCATGACGCCGGGCCAGGCCGCGGGCATGTTCGTCACGTACCAGACGGGCATCTGCGCGTTGGAGCACCGCGGCCGGCTGCAGCCGGGCGAGACGCTGCTCGTGCACGCCGCGGCCGGCGGCGTCGGCTCCGCGGCCGTACAGATCGGCAAGGCCATGGGTGCGCGCGTGATCGGCACCGCGGGCGGGCCGGAGAAGTGCGCCGTGGTCAAGGGGCTCGGCGCCGACGAGGTGATCGACTACTCGTCGGAGGACCTGGTGGCCCGCGTCAAGGAGATCACCGGGCCGGCGAAACCGGGACGGGGTGGCGCCGACGTGATCTTCGATCCGGTGGGCGGCGACATCTTCGACGCCTCGCGCAAGGTCGTGGCGTTCGAGGGCCGGATCCTCGTCATCGGGTTCGTCTCCGGCCGCTTCGCCGACGCGCCCACCAACCACGTGCTCGTCAAGAACTACGAGGTCACCGGCGTGCACTGGGGCTTCTACCGGACGATGAAGCCCGAGCTGATCCCGCGGTGGCAGCAGCGCCTCGACGACCTGTGGGCGGCCGGGAAGATCGATCCGCTGGTCGGTGTGGAGCTGCCGCTGCGCGAGGCGCCCGAGGCACTGCGCCGGCTGGGGTCGCGGGGCACCACCGGCAAGGTCGTGCTCGTGCCGTGAGGAGGGGCCCGCCTCGGCGGGAGACGCGGGCGAGGTACCCACCGACCGGGGACGATCATGTGGCCCCTACGGAGCGGATTTCAGATCGAGAGCTCGGGGAGCATCTGCTTGCTGCGCCTGCGGCGCAGCCACACCTTGCGCACCCCGCCCGGGTACAGGCGGACCCGGGAGAGCTCCCAGCCACCGAACTCGGCCTGGATCGCCAGGCGCACGGCTGCTGTCATGCGGGACACGTCACCGGGAAGATGAACGGGGCGGTACTCCCAGTCGCCCTCGAACCACCCCCCGGGGGCCCGATTCCCGTCGACGTCTCCCTCGACCGCGCCGGTCGTGCTGCCGTGTGCCACCGGCTCACCTCCCACCGTTCGACAACTGGCCTTCCACCCTAGGCGCGCGCAGAGACCGCTGCCAGGTCCCGCCCGAGACCACATCGTGCGGGCTCGACGGGAGAGCGCTTGCCCCATTCTCCGCGGGGACGTGGTCGTCAGGCCGCCGGAAGGCCTGATTCCTGCTCGGACCTTCCTGCTCGGACGCGGAGGGCGCCTCGACCGAGGCCCCCACTACGTCGGGAGGCTGACGTCGTCCAGGGCGGCGCGGATCTCCGCGGGGAGCGTCACCGACTCCGTCGCCATCGACGCGGTGAGCTGCGCCGCGTCCCGCGCGCCGACCACGGCGGCCGCGACGCCGGGCCGGTCGCGCACCCACGACAGGGCGACGGCGAGCGGCGAGGTGCCCAGCCCGTCGGCGGCGGTGAGCACCGCCTGCACGATCCGCGCCGAGCGCTCGTTGCGCCGCGCCTCCACGTAGGGCGCGTGGGCGGGGGAGGCTGCGCGCGAGTCGGCCGGGATGCCGTCGGCGTACTTCCCGGTGAGGACACCGCGGCCGAGCGGGGCCCAGGCCAGCAGCCCGACCCCGTGGTGGGTGGCGGCCGGGAGCAGCTCGGTCTCGGCGTGACGGGAGAGCAGGGAGTACTCCACCTGCGCCGACACGGGCACGGTGACGGCGCCCAGCGCCCGGCCCCGTTCGGCGACGGTGGCGAGCTGCCAGCCGCGCGGAGCCACCATGCCGGCGTAGCGGGCACGGCCCGACATCACGGCCACCTGCACCGCGGACAGGGTCTCCTCCAGCGGCACGGTGGCGTCGAAGCCGGGGAGCTGCCAGAGGTCGAGGTGGTCGGTGCCGAGGCGCTTGAGCGTGGCGTCGAGGCCGGCCAGCAGGGCGCCGCGGGCGGCGCCGTCACCGAGCGGGCCGCCGGGCAGCGTGCCGCGTCCGGCCAGCACCAGGTAGTCGCGGGGCACGCTCGCGGCCATCACCTCGCCCAGCACCTGCTGCGCCGCGCCGTCGCCGTAGCCGTCCGCGGTCTCGACGAGGGTGCCCCCGGCGTCGACGAACGAGGTGAGCTGGGCCGTGGCGCCCTCGACGTCCGTGCCGGCGTCGGTGTCGCCCCACGTCATGGTGCCCAGGCCGATCCGCGACACCTCCAGCCCGCTGGATCCCACCCGCCGCCGCTGCACGCCGAGAGCCTATTGCCAGGACGGTCGCGCACCCCCGGTACGGTCCCCGCGTGAGTTGGCTGGAAGTTCTGGTTCTGGGTGTTGTGCAGGGATTGACCGAGTTTCTGCCGATCTCCTCGTCGGCCCACCTGCGGATCGTCTCGGGGGTGTTCTTCGGCAACGACCCGGGCGCGGCCTTCACGGCGGTCAGCCAGCTCGGCACCGAAGCGGCGGTGATCCTCTACTTCGCGAAGGACATCGGGCACCTCGTCGTGGTGTGGTTCCGCGGGTTCCGCACGCCGATGGTGCGCATCACGGCCGACTACAAGATCGCCTGGCTGGTGATCATCGGCACGATCCCGATCGCGATCCTGGGCGTGCTGTTCAAGAACCAGATCGAGACCGTGGCCCGCAACCTGTGGCTCATCGCCACGACGATGGTCGTCTTCGGCATCCTGCTCGGGCTCGCCGAACGGGTCGGCAGGCAGCGCACCGAGCTGACCGGGATGAAGCCCGCCGACGGCGTGATCCTCGGCTTCGCACAGGCGCTGGCGCTCATTCCCGGGGTGTCGCGCTCGGGCGGCACCATCACCGCGGGCCTGTTCCTCGGCCTGACGCGCACCGCGGCCGTGCGGTACTCGTTCCTGCTCGCGATCCCCGCGGTGGTCGCCGCCGGCCTGTTCACGCTGCCCGACATCGGCGCGGGCGACGGCCCGAGCGGCATCCAGATGGCCGTGGCCACCGTGATCGCGTTCGTCGTCGGCTACGCGGTGATCGCCTGGCTGCTGCGGTTCGTCGCGCGGCACAGCGTCTACGCGTTCGTCTGGTACCGCATCGCGCTGGGCGCGCTGCTGTTCGTCGCGCTGGGCTCCGGCTGGATCTCCGCCACCTGAGTGACGAACATGTTCGTCCTACGCTGAGGCCATGAGCGACGCACCTGTCAGCCGCCGCCAGCGCCCGGCCAAGCCCGCGCTGAGCCGCGAGGCCATCGTCGGCGCGGCCGTCGCGCTGCTGCGCACAGAGGGCCTGGAGCGGCTGACGATGCGCAGGCTGGCGGCGGTGCTCGACACCGGCCCCGCCTCCCTCTACGTCTACGTCCGCAACACCGAGGCGCTGCACGCCGCGGTGCTCGACGAGTTGCTCGGCACCGTGGACCTCGACGGAGGCGACCTCGAGGGCGAGGGCTCGTGGCGGGAGCGCCTCCACGCGCTGCTGACGTCCTACACCGCGGTGCTGGTCGCGTTCCCGAGCGTGGCGCGGCTGTCGGTCTTCACGCGCCCCTCCGGCCCGAACTACCTGCGGCTGCTCGACACGCTCCTGGGTCTGCTCGCCGAGGGCGGGCTGGGCCCGAAGCAGTGCGCCTGGGGCGTCGACCTGCTCCTGCTCCACGCCACCACCATCGCGGCCGAGCACGGCACCCGCCGTGAGCGCCCGGGCGCCGAGGAGGAGGACTCCGACCTCGTCGCCGCTCTGGCCTCGGTGTCCGCCGACACCCACCCGCAGCTGTACCGGGCCGTGCACCGCGGGCCGGACGGCATCACGGGTGGTACCGGTGCCGACCGGTTCGCCTGGGCCGTCGACGTCCTGCTCGACGGGTTCCTCGCGTCCGCGGGGCAGGACGCGTGAGACCCGGAGCCGCAGCCGCCGGCCCGACGGTGACACCGTCGCCGTCCGGTGGGGCCACGTAGGCTCGCTGACCGTGACCACCCTGATCCTGCTCCGCCACGGCCGCTCCTCGGCCAACGTCGCCGGCGTGCTGGCCGGCCGCACCCCCGGCGTCGAGCTCGACGAGAAGGGGCGGGAGCAGGCCGAGAAGGTCGTGGAGCGCCTCGCGGGTGTGCCGATCTCGGAGATCGTGTGCTCGCCGATGCTGCGCTGCGAGCAGACCGTGGCGCCGCTGGCGAAGGACCGCGGGCTCACCCCCGTCATCGAGGACGACCTGGCCGAGGTCGACTACGGCAGCTGGACGGGCGGCGAGCTGAAGAACCTGTCCAAGGAGCCGCTGTGGAAGGTCGTGCAGGCGCACCCGTCCGCCGCGGTGTTCCCCGACGGCGAGGGGCTCGCGGGCATGCAGGCCCGCGCCGTGGCCGCCGTCCGCCGCCACGACGTGCGGATCGCCGCCGAGCACGGTCCCCGGGCCGTCTGGCTCGCGTGCAGCCACGGCGACGTCATCAAGGCGGTGCTGGCCGACGCGCTCGCGTCCCACCTGGACAACTTCCAGCGGATCATGGTCGACACCTGCTCGATCAGCGTCATCCACTACACCGAGACCCGCCCCTTCGTCGAGCGCGTCAACGACCCGGGTGGCGACGTGGCCGGCCTGATCCCGCCGAAGCCCAAGCGGCGCCGCAAGCCGGCCGCGCGCAGCTCCGACGCAGTGGTCGGCGGGGCCACCGGAGCGTGAGCCGGTGCACGGCCGTGCCGCACCGCCGTGAGTGGCCTACTCTGGACAGCGCCATGTCACGCGTCATCCATGTCTTCCGCCAGCCCGAGCGCTTCGTCGCCGGGACCGTCGGCGAGCCCGGCGACCGCTCGTTCTACCTCCAGGCGATCGAAGAGGCCCGCACGATCAGTGTCCTGCTGGAGAAGCAGCAGGTCACCGTGCTCGCCGAGCGCATCGCCGCGCTCCTCACCGAGGTGTCGCGCCGGTTCGGCGCGGGCGTCCCCGACGAGGTCGGCAGCGATCTCGACCCCCTGTCGGTGCCGCTGGAGGAGGAGTTCCGCGTCGGCACGATGGGGCTGGGCTGGGATTCGGACTCCAAGTCCATCGTGGTGGAGCTCCTCGCGGTCACCGAGGAGGAGGTCGACGAGTCGGTCGTGCTCGACGACACGGAGGAGGGCCCCGACGCCCTGCGCGTCTTCCTCTCCCCGGAGCAGGCGAAGGCGTTCGCCGACCGCGCCGAGAAGGTCGTCTCGGCCGGCCGTGCCCCGTGCCCGCTGTGCGCGGAGCCGCTGGACCCGGAGGGTCACGTCTGCGTGCGCCTCAACGGGTACCACCAGAGGTCCACGGTCGCGGACTGAGCCGGTACGTGGACCCTCGGGATCCGGCTGTGCCGGAGCTGCTGCGGCGCGGCCGCATCGACATCACCGGACGCCTGGTCGACGCGTCCAACGCCACCCTCTTCGGCACGGTCAGCGCCGACGGCGTCGCGGTCAAGTGCGTCTACAAGCCGGTGCGCGGTGAGCGCCCGCTGTGGGACTTCCCCGACGGCACGCTCGCAGGCCGCGAGATGTCGGCGTTCCTGGTGTCCGAGGCCGCGGGGTTCGACGTCGTCCCCCCCACCGTCCTGCGCGAGGACGGGCCGTTCGGACCCGGGATGATGCAGGTCTGGGTGGACACCGACGACGAGCGTGAGTTCGTGGACGTCTGCTCGCCGAAGAAGGTGCCGCAGGGCTGGATCGGGGTGCTGCGCGCCCGCGGCGACCGAGGCGAGCCCGCCGTCCTCGTCCACGCCGACACGCCGGCGCTGCGCCGGATGGCCGCGTTCGACGTGGTGGTCAACAACGCCGACCGCAAGGGTGGCCACGTGCTCGCCGGCACCGATGGCAACCTGTACGGCGTCGACCACGGCCTGACGATGCACGTCGAGGACAAGCTGCGCACGGTGCTGTGGGGCTGGGTCGGGCAGCCGCTGCCCGGCGACGTCGTCGAGGCGCTGGAGAAGCTGCGCACCGAGCTCGACGGCACCTTCATCGACGTGCTGGGGGAGCACATCACGCGCCGCGAGACCCGCACGCTCTCCGCTCGGGTCGACGCCCTGCTGGCCGACCCGCGCTACCCGGAGCCGACGGGCTACGGGCCGGCCATCCCCTGGCCCGCGTTCTAGCCGGCGCCCCCTACTCGCCAGCCGGCGCCCATCAGCTGGAGCGCGATGCCGTCGGGGTCGCGGAACCCGAGCGGGAAGCCCATGCCCGATGTCCTCGACCGGCTCGTGGGCGACGCCGAGCAGGCTGCCGCCGGGCACCTGGTGGATCACGCCGCCGAAGAGGAACCAGAGCTGGTCCTGGGTGGCCTCGTCGGCGTCGGCGGGCAGCTCGAAGGCCACGGGGAAGCCGAGGACGTCGTGATCACGGTTGAGTCACTGTCCCGCCCAATACTTCAACACTCATGCTTCGTGCGTTAGGTTCTTGAGTGTTCAAGCTCGGCGCCGCCGGGCTCCCAGCATGGAGAACCTCATGAACATCGTCGCCTGGATCCTGCAGATCGTGCTCGCCGTGGCCTTCCTGGCCGCGGGCGGCATGAAGCTCGCCCGGCCGAAGCCCGCGCTCGTCAGCGCCGGCATGGGCTACGCCGAGGACTACACCGACAGCAATATCAAGCTCATCGGCGCCATCGAGGTGATCGGCGCCATCGGCCTGATCGTGCCGTGGCTGACGGGCATCGCGCCGATCCTCACCCCGATCGCCGCGATCGGCCTGGCGCTGGTGATGGCAGGGGCGGTCGTCGTGCACATCCGACGCAAGGAGCAGTTCGTCCCGCCGCTCGTGCTGGGCGTGCTCGCGCTGGTCGTCGCGGTTCTCCGGTTCGCCTCCTAGGCTCCTCCCATGACGGTCTCTCCGATGCCGGCGGCGTTCATCGGGCACGGCAGCCCGATGAACGCCCTCGAGCACAACCGCTACACCGAGTCCTGGCGGGCGCTGGGCGCCGCGCTGCCGAAGCCCCGCGCGGTCCTGGTGATCTCCGCGCACTGGTACATCAACGCCACGGCCGTCACCGCGATGCCGAAACCGCGCACGATCCACGACTTCTACGGCTTCCCACAGGACCTGTTCGACGTCGAGTACCCCGCCCCGGGCGCGCCGGAGATCGCTGACGAGGTGTCGGAGATCGCCAAGCCGACCTGGGTCGGGCACGACTCCGACAGCTGGGGCATCGACCACGGCACCTGGTCGGTGCTCACGCACATGTTCCCCGACGCCGACATCCCGGTCGTGCAGCTGTCGATCAACGCGATGAAGCCGTTCGACTACCACGTGGAGCTGGGTGCCAAGCTCGCCCCGCTGCGCGAGAGCGGCGTGATGGTGGTGGGTAGCGGCAACGTCGTGCACAACCTCGGCGGAGTCGACTTCTCCCGGCCCGATCTGGGTTTCGACTGGGCGCAGCGCTTCGACGAGCTCGCCAAGGAGCACATGACGAGCAACCCGGACGAGGTGCTGCGGCTGCCGGAGTCACGCGACTTCGAGGTGGCCGTGCCCACGCCGGACCACTTCATCCCGCTGCTCTACCTCGCCGGCCTCGGCGCGGCGGCCCACCGTCCGGCCGACGTCCTCGTGGACGGCTACGCCTACGGCTCGCTGTCGATGACGGCGTACACGCTGGACCTCCCGGCCCACCCCGAGCACGGGAGTGGTCCCGCCGGGTCGGTGCCGCCCGGGATCCCGCCGGACGGCACCAACATCTAGAGCCGTCGCGTGTCAGCGGCCGTACGACTCGAACCAGGCGCGGTCGATCCACGGCGGCAGGTGCGGCGGCACGGTCATCGCCGTGGTCTCCCCTCGGAACGTCACGGTCGTGCTCCCGTCGTCGCGCACGCGGACCCGGATGTCCTCCAGGTTGTGCGGCTCGCCCGGGTCGGTGCCCAGCGTGGTGGCGATGAACGCACGCATCGGCGCGGAGTGGGTGGCCACCACGACCATGAGGTTCTCCGCCGTGTCGTCGCGCGCCTCGGCGATCCCGCGCCAGAACCGGTGCGCGGCCACGTGCGGGGGCTCGAAGTACAGCGTCGGGTTGTGCAGCCAGTACCCGATCGGGGTGCCCGCCGCCGCGGCCTCCTGGTAGTCGCTGTCGAACCGGTCGTACTCGCGGGCCCAGTCCGGCAGCTCCTCGTCGCCGAGGGTGAGCCGTTCGATGATCGCGGCGGAGGTGTCGACACCCTCGCCGTGCAACGAGTAACGCAGGTTGTCGAACCACGGCTCCGGGTGCAGCGGGCCCAGGTCCACGCCGTCGGCGAGGCCGTCCACCAGCGCCGCGCGCACCGTCACCGCCGTCGCGATCGCGCGTGCCGTGCGGGCGTGCGGCATCCGGACCGTGGTGCCCGGCTTGATCTCCGCCGCCAGCGCGGTGCCGCGGTCGGTGGCCTGCTGTTCACCGCGGGGCGTGAGCCCCAGATCGCCGTCGTAGCCGATCGTCTCGCCGTGCCGCAGCAGCACGACCTCGTACTCACCCACGCTGTGTCCTCCCTCGCTCGACCCTGCGCACGCTACGGCGCGGACAGGCGCGTCGAGCCCAACCGTTCTGTTTCACGGAACGGCATTCCGGAACGTGAGCCGCGCTGTCCTGTCTCGGCGGGGCCGGGTGGTCGCCTGGGCCTGTCGGTACCACCCTCGGGCCGAGCCGACATCGGCGCGCGGTACTAGCGTCGGGTACGGGACGTCCGCACCGGACGGACACCTCGAGGGAGGCAGCAGTGAAGATCGGTCTGCACGTCGCGAACTTCACCTACCCAAGCGGGCCCGCCGGGCTCGCCGACGACCTGACGCGCATCGTCGTCGCCGCCGAGGAGGCGGGCTTCGGGCGGGTCAGCGTCATGGACCACCTGTGGCAGATCAGGCCCGTCGGCCCGGTCGACAGCGACATGCTCGAGGCCTACACCACCCTGGGCTACATCGCCGCCCGCACGTCGAAGGTCGAGCTGCTGGCCTGGGTCACGGCCGTCACCTACCGCGAACCCGGCATGCTCGCGAAGATCGTGTCCACCCTGGACGTGCTCTCGAAGGGCCGGGCGTGGCTCGGCATCGGCGCGGCCTGGAACCGCGAGGAGGCCGAGGGGCTCGGCCTGTTCTTCCCGCCCACCGCCGAGCGCTTCGAGCGGCTGGAGGAGACGCTGCAGATCTGTCGGCAGATGTGGAGCGACTCCGATGCGCCCTACGAGGGCAAGCACTACCGGCTCGGCCGCACGCTCAACGTGCCGCAGCCGCTGCGCACCCCGCCGATCCTCATCGGCGGCGGCGGCGAGAAGAAGACACTGCGGCTCGTCGCCCAGTACGCGCAGGCCTGCAACCTGTTCGGCGGGCCGGACGTGGAGCACAAGCTCGACGTCCTTCGCGGGCACTGCGAGGCCGTCGGCCGTGACTACGACGAGATCGAGAAGACCGTGATGGTCACCCTCGACCCCGGCGAGAACGGTGAGAAGATCGGCGAGCTCCAGTCGATGCTGCAGGGCTTCGCGGCGCTGGGCGTGCAGGAGGCGCACGGCATCGTGCCGAAGGTCTGGGAGACCGAGCGGCTCGCCCTGATCGGCAAGGAGATCGTGCCCGCCGCGGCCGAGATGTAGAGGTCAGACGGTTCCGACCGCGCGGCTGGTGTCGAACATCTCGTCGAGCGTCACCGGCGTCAGCTGCCGGTCGTGGATCAGGGCCAGGAGCTGGTCGAACAGGCCGAGCACCGTCGGGTGGTTGGCGTGGCCGAGCATGATCACGCCCGGCTTCATGTACTTCCGGGCCTCGCTCATGAGGAACTCCGGCGTGACGGTCTCGGAGTCGGAGTAGGAGCCGTTCCACATCACGGCGCGGGTATAGCCGAGCTCGCCGGCGATCCCGTCCACCGTCGCGTTGTGGAAGCCGAACGGCGGCCGGTAGTAGGGGCGCGTCGTGATGCCGAATTTCTGCTGCACCCACTCGTCGTTGCGCTCCAGCTCCTCTCGGACCTTCGCGGCCGGCAGCTTGCGCAGGTCCTTGTGGGAGAACGTGTGGTTCATGACCTGGACCTGGCCCGCCGCCACGAGCGGGCGCAGCGCCTCGGCGTGCGGCTGCCACTCGTGGGCGTAGGTGCCGTTCGGGCTGAACGTGAGGTGCGTGCCGGTGCGCACGGCGAAGTCGGCGTAGCCCGCGACGCAGTGGGCGCACGTGCCGTCGTCGACGGTGAGGACGATGCGCCCGCCCTCGGTGGGGCCGCTGAAGAGCACCTTCGACGCCCCCGGCGTCGCGGCGGGCACCGGCGGCAGGGGCGGCACGGGCGCCACGGGGGCCGGGGTAGGGGAGCCGGGCGCGGAGGCGTGGGACGCGCACCCGCTCAGGACGGCGGCCGCGCCGACACCGAGCAGACCCAGGAACAGCCTCCGCGAGGCACAGCGATGACGCACGGCGCGACGCTATCCCGAGGCCCACCCCGGGCCTCTCACCGGCGGATTTCCGCGGATCGGGCCTGTTGTCCGGTAGGCGTGTCGCTGACCGGTTCGGGTGGCTGGAGATGGGCAACCGCACGATCGGATGCGCAGGGCGCGGAGATGTCGGTAGCGTCGCCCGCGCCACCCGTGACGACGAGGGAGAACCATGAGCAAGCCTGCGAGCGAATCATCGGCGCAGCGTGAAGCCGGACAGAGTCGCATCGGGGTCACCGGGCTGGCGGTGATGGGGGCCAACCTGGCCCGCAACATCGCCTCGCGCGGCGTGCCGATCGCCGTGCACAACCGCACGACGGCGCGCACCAAGGAGTTCATGGAGGAGCACGGCCACGAGGGCGCGTTCACGGGCGCGGAGACGCTCGAGGAGTTCGTCGCCGCGCTGGAGAAGCCGCGCCGGATCATCGTGATGGTCAAGGCAGGCAAGCCGGTGGACGGCGTGATCGCCGACCTCACGCCGCTGCTCGACGAGGGCGACGTCATCATCGACGCCGGCAACTCGCATTTCCCCGACACCGTGCGCCGCACCGAGGAGTGCGCCGCCCACGGCCTGCGCTTCATGGGCATCGGCGTGTCCGGCGGCGAGGAGGGCGCGCTGCTCGGGCCGAGCATCATGCCCGGCGGCGACCCGTCCGCCTACGCGGAGGTCGAGGAGATCCTCACGAGCATCGCGGCCGTCGTCGACGGCACCCCGTGCTGCGTCCACGTCGGGCCGGGCGGGGCCGGGCACTACGTGAAGATGGTGCACAACGGCATCGAGTACGCCGACATCCAGCTCATCGCCGAGGCCTACGACCTGCTCACCCACGTCGCGGGCCTGGACGCACCGGCCATCGCGGCGATCTTCGAGGAGTGGAACACCGGCGACCTCGAGTCGTTCCTCATCGAGATCACGGCGAAGGTGCTCGCGAAGACCGACGCGAAGACCGGTGGCCCGTTGGTGGACGTGATCGTCGACCAGGCCGAGCAGAAGGGCACAGGCACCTGGACCGCGATCGACGCCCTCGAGCTGGGCATCCCGCTCACCGGCATCACGGAGGCGGTGTTCGCCCGCGGTCTGTCCGCGCTGCGCGACGAGCGCAAGGCCGCGTCCACCACGCTCGGCGGCCCGACGCCCGGCGCCGGTGAGAACCCCGAGAGCCTCGTCGAGGACATCCGCCAGGCGCTCTACGCCAGCAAGGTCGTGGCGTACGCGCAGGGCTTCGCGCAGATGCGCGCGGCGTCCGAGGCGAACGACTGGGACCTCGACCTCGGTGCCATGGCCACCATCTGGCGTGGCGGCTGCATCATCCGCGCACAGTTCCTCAACCGGATCCGCGACGCCTACGCCGAGCACGGCGACATCGAGAACCTGCTGATGGTGCCGTACTTCACCGAGGCCGTCGCCGACGCGCAGGACGCGTGGCGACGCGTCGTCGTGACGGCCACCGAGCAGGGCGTGGCGATCCCGGCGTTCTCCAGCTCGCTCTCCTACTACGACGGCTACCGCCGCGAGCGCGGCCCGGCCAACCTCATCCAGGGCCTGCGCGACTTCTTCGGCGCCCACACCTACCGCCGCACCGACGCCGAGGGCGCGTTCCACACCCGCTGGAGCCAGGACGGCACGGAGGTCCGCACCGACGGCTAGACGGGACCCTCGATCGCGGCCTGGACCGCGGCCAGGATCGGGCCCGGCCGGGCCGGTACCGCGACGCCGCTCACGAAGACGCTGGGCGTCCCCGCGATCCCGCGCTCGGTGGCCCGCTGGGTGACGTACGGCGGCCACGGCAGGTAGGTGCCCTTGCGGATCGTCTCGGCGAACTGCTTGTCGGTGATGCCGATCTCCTGTCCGAGCTCGACGAGCTGACCGTCGGTGAGGCCGGGGCCGCCCTCGGGCGGCTGGTTCGCGAACAGGGTCCGGGCGTACTCGTGGAACATGCCGGCGTCCGACGCCGCCCCGGAGGCCGCTGCGGCGCGCGTCGAGTACCCCGTGGTGGAGACGGCGTCGAGGAAGTCCATCGGGTGCCGGACGAAGCCGATGAGCCGTTCCTCGAGCAGCCGGTCCAGGGTCGGCCCGGCCATCAGCTCGAACTGCTTGCAGAAGGGGCAGGCGAAGTCGATGTAGGCCTCGACCTCCACCGGTCCGGCGCCGACGACGATGCCGTCCCCCGCGGGGGTGGCACCGCGCGGGACCGGTGGGGCGGCTGGGTTCGCAGTCATGACGACGATGCTGCTCGGGGCGGCTCCACCCGTCTTCGGTCCGCCGAGGCGAGGTGCGGCTCCGCCGTTCGCCCTCGGGGAACAGTGCGGTCAGGGCTCGGGCGCCACGAGGTCCGGGAGGTCGCGCTCGTCACCGACCGTCGTCTCGTCGCCGTGCCCGGGCAGGACGCGCGTCTCCGGCGGGAGCCCCAGCACCCGCTCGCGCAGTGACCGGGTGATCTGCGGGTATCTGCTCAGCGTCCGGTCCGTGCGCAGCGGGCCGCCCTTGAGCAGCATGTCGCCGGTGAACACGACGTCGAGCGCGGGCACGTACAGACACACCGAGCCGGGCGTGTGGCCCGGGGTGTGCAGCACCCGGACCTTGACGTGTGCGACGGCGATCTCCTCGTCGTTCGGGAGGTCCTCGTCGGGCCCGTGGCCGGCGTGGACCTCGTTCCAGAGGGGATGGTCGGCCTCGTTCAGCATGATCGGCGCCCCGACCGCGTCCGCGAGCGCGACGGCCTGGTCCGCGTGATGGCGGTGCGCGTGCGTGCACGCGACCCCGACCACCCGCCGGTCTCCGACCGCGGCCCGGATCGGCGCGGGGTCGTGCGCGGCGTCGACGACGAGGACCTGCTCGTCGTCGCCGAGCAGCCAGGTGCTGGTCTCGACGGTCCGCGGCCCGTCGTCGGTCGTCACGGTCGCGGAGGTGACCACTCGGTCGATGCGCGGGAGCACGGTGCCTCCTTCTCGGTCAGCCGGTCCGGGCGGCGCCCAGCAGGGGGCGGTACCCGTCCGGCAGCTGAACGATGATGTCGAAGAACTCGTCGCCGACGATCGGGCGCAGCGTGGCGAACACCGCGGGGATGCGTCGTGCGGCCTCGTCCAGCGGCAGGCCGGTCCGCCGCGCGACCCGGATGACGAACTCCTCGGGCCCCATCCGGCGGGACTGCTCGTCGGCGTCGCGGCCACGGTGCAGCGGGGCGTGCAGGGCCACGGGCAGGCGTGCCGCGAGGTCGTCGGAGTCGCCCGGGGCGATGCGCTCGGCGAGCGTCTCGAGCACCGCCGCGATGAGCGTGCGTGCGGCGTCGTGGTCGATCCCGGCCTTCGCGGCGACCGCGCCGACGACGGGTTCGAGAGACGGCACGAAGGCGTCAGCGTCGAGCAGAGCGGCGTAGTGCTTCCCGAGCTGGGCGCGGACATCCTCGTACTCGTCGGGCCCGACCGCCTGGCGCAGCGCGGTGAACACGGCCCGGGCGTGCCGCTCCGCGGTGAGCGTGTCGGTGCCCTCCCGCTCGGCGACGCGGCGCAGGAACTCCTCCGGAGGGAAGCGCTCGGGGCTGCCCGGTGACCAGACGTACGCCTGCAGCTCCGGCGGAAGGCTCTGCAGCACGTCAGCGGCCTCGCCGCGGCTCACGTGCTGGCCCAGCACCGTGAGGACGGCCTCGGACGCGCGCTCGGCGGCGTCCTGGTCGGTGTCCGCGATCCGGGCGACCATGGTCAGGAACTGCTCGTAGGTCATGGGGCTCCTCGTGCGTCAGCGCCGGCCGGCGATCCGGTCCCAGGCCCGGCGCAGCCCGGCCTCGAGCCTGGTCTCGGGACCGCGTGGATGGTCGTCCCGACGCGGAGGGCCGGGGTCGCCGGGCTCGTGCAGGTCGTCGACGGTGACCCCCAGCAGCACCGCGCACTCGTGGAGCTCGGCTATCTGGTCGCGATCGGCGTAGAGGTCCCGTCCGGGCAGCGGGTGGGTGTGCACGACGACGCCGTGGAAGAGGTCGAGGTCGAGGTCGGCGATCACCTGGTCGACCACCCCGATCCGCCGGCGTTCGCGGTCGAGGACGGGGGTGCCCTCGGCGAGCGCGAGGTAGGCGATCGGACGTCCGAGGTCCGCGACGTCCTCCTGCACACCGGGTGCCGCGTTGCGTTCCACGCCCGCCATCCTCGGAGCGCCCGGAGCCCGGGCACATCGGCACGGGACGGCCAACCACAGCCCGTCCGGTCGGTCCGCCAGGCCGGGTCACACCCGGTCCGGTTCCTACGGGCGGCGCGACCCGCTCACGGGAGGAACACGTGGTCCGCCGGGTCCAGCGTCGCCGTGGCCTTCTCGTAGTCGCGCATGTAGCGGGGCCAGTTGGTGATGATCCGGCCCTCCTCGTCGCGGTACCAGGAGTCGCAGCGCGTCCAGGCCGTGCCGGTGAAGCCGGCCTGGACGGCGGCGTCGCTCGCGGCCTCGGTCTCCTGGCGCACGTCGATCGCCGACGCGCCACGCTCGCGCACCTGCGTGAGCGCCAGGCGCAGGTAGCGCGCCTGGGCCTCGAGGAAGAAGATGATCGACCCGCCCGAGGTGTTGGTGTTCGGGCCGTACATCACGAACAGCGACGGGAAGCCCGGCACCGTCATGCCCAGGTGGGCGTGCGGGCCCTTCGCCCACACGTCGGCGAGCGACCGCCCTCCGGTGCCCGTGATCGCCATCGGGAACATGAAGTCGCGGGTCGCGAAGCCGGTGGCCCAGATGATCGTGTCGACCTCGTGGTGCCCGCCCTCGGCGTCCTGCACGCCGGTGGGGGTGATCCGCGTGATCGGTGCGGTGACGACGTCGACGTTCGGCCGCTGCAGCGCGGGCAGGTACGTGGAGCTGAACAGCACGCGCTTGCAGCCGAACGTGTAGTCGGGCCAGATCTTCCGGCGCAGCTCGGGGTCCTTGAGCTGGGAGCGCATGAACGCCGAGGACAGCGCGCGGCCGAGCCTCCCGAGCCGGTCGGGGTTGCGGATCATCGCCGTGAGCAGCTCGAGGTACTGGGTGAGGTAGCGGCGCCGGTAGGCCTGGAGGCCGGGGACGTGCTTGATCGCGGCGCGGACGGCTGCGGGGTAGGGGCGGTTGCGCCGCGGCATGAACCAGTTGCCGGTGCGCTGGAAGACCGTCATGCGCGCGACGTCGGGCGCGATGGCGGGCACGAACTGCACGGCGCTCGCCCCCGTGCCGATCACCGCCACCCGCTTGCCGCGCAGGTCGTGGTCGTGGTCCCAGCGGGCGGAGTGGAACGTGTGGCCGGTGAACGTGCCGGCGCCCTCGATGCTGGGCGTCACCGGCCGGTTGAGCTGGCCGGTGGCGATCACCACGGCGTAGGCGTCGAAGGTGCGGCCGTCGGCGGCCGTGACCGTCCAGCGGCGCGCGGCGTCGTCCCAGGCGCAGGACGTCACCGTGGTGTTCGGCACGATCCGCCGGTCGACGCCGTAGGAGTGGGCGACGTCGCGCAGGTAGTCGAGGATCTCGGCCTGCGGGGAGCACAGCCGTGACCAGTCGCGGCGCTGCGCGAACGAGAACGAGTACTTGTGGCTGGGCACGTCGCACGCCGCGCCGGGATAGGTGTTGTGGAACCACGTGCCGCCCAGCTCGGGCGCCGCGTCGAGGATCGTGATGTCGGTGAAGCCGTGGGACTGGAG
The DNA here is from genome assembly GCF_025965585.1 of Pseudonocardia sp. Taxonomy (GTDB): domain Bacteria; phylum Actinomycetota; class Actinomycetes; order Mycobacteriales; family Pseudonocardiaceae; genus Pseudonocardia. The sequence goes on along the minus strand of NZ_JAOPWR010000477.1, from coordinate 42,168 downwards.
CTCGATGGCCGCGGCGATCCCGCCGAACCCGGCGCCGACGATGACGATGTTCCCCGCGCTGGTCACAGCGTGACCTTAGGGCGAGCTGGGCCGATCGGACCAGTCGGTGATGGTGCAAACGGTCGCTTGTGAGGGCCTGCACGAGCCGGTCGAGGCCGTCCACCGGCTCACCTCGGGGCCCTGTTCGGCGCGGGCCATCCTGTCGGCGCCAACGGGGTGCGGATGCTGAACGACGCAGTGGCGGGTGGTCGGGGACGTATCGGGCAGCCTCTCGCGTCCGGCCGTGTGATCGGTGAAGGTGGACAGATGCCCGATGACGTGCAGACCGCCGCGCCCGACCACCTCACCGCCCACGCCGCCACCACCCCGGACAAGCCCGCGGTGATCGACCCGGACGGGCCCACGGTCACCTTCGCCGAGCTGGAGGCGCGGGCCAACCGCCTGGCCCACGGGTTGCTGAAGCTGGGCCTGGGCGCGGGCGACCGGATCGTCTGGTGCGGGCCCAACAGCCTCGAGGTGCTCGTCGTGCTGCACGCGGCGCGCAAGATCGGGCTGGTGGCGGTGCCGCTGGCCTACCGCTTCACCTCCGACGAGATGCGCTACGTCATCGCCGACAGCGGCGCGGTCGTCGTGCTCGTCGATGCCGAGCAGGCCGGACGGGTGGCGGCGGTGCGCGCCGATCTGCCGGACGTCCGCGAGGTGGTGGTGTTCCGCGGCGACCCCTTCGACGGGGCCCTCGCCTGGGACGACGTCCTCGCGGGTGGTTCGGAGGACCCGCCGCTCCCGCCGGGGGAGGGCGGCGGCCAGATGATCTACACCTCGGGCACGACAGGCAAGCCGAAGGGAGCGCTGCGCACCCGGGTGGACCCCGCGATCACCGCGGCGCTGGTGGCGACCCTGCGGCTGCGCGCCGGCGAGGAGGTGCACCTGACCACCGGGCCGGTCTACCACTCGGGCCCGCTGTCGTGGGCCACGCTCACCCACGCCCTCGGCGGCACGATCGTGATCATGCGCAGCTTCGAGGCCGGGCGCTGGCTCGACCTCGTGCGCGAGTACCGCGTCACCAACACCTTCACCGCGCCCACGCCGCTCAAGCGGATCGTGGCGCTGCCGCCCGAGGCGTTGGCCCGCGCCGATGTCTCCTCGATGCGATCGCTGGTGGTCAACGCCGCGCCCGTGCCGTACGCGCTCAAGGTGGAGATCGCGGAGAAGCTGGGGGAGGGGTTCCTCTTCGAGATCTACGGCTCCACCGAGCTGGGCGTGGACGCGGTGATGCCGCCCGAGGAGCAGCTGGGCAGGCCGGGCTCGTGCGGACGGGCGCTGCCGGGCGTCGAGCTGCGGGTCGTCGGGCCCGACGGCGAGCCGCTGCCGGCGGGCGAGCCCGGGGAGCTGCAGGTGCGGTCGCCGATCACGTTCGCGGGCTATCACGGCAGGGAGCCGCTCGGGGACGGGTGGAAGTCGGTCGGCGACGTCGCCCACCTCGACGCCGAGGGCTACCTCTACATCCGCGACCGCGGCAGCGACCTGGTGATCACCGGCGGCATGAACGTCTACCCGGCCGAGGTGGAGGCCGTGCTGCACGCCCACCCCGACGTCATGGACGCCGCGGTGTTCGGCCTGCCGTCCGACGAGTGGGGCCAGACCGTGCACGCCGTGGTGGTGCCACGCCGCGGCCGGGAGATCGACGTCGCCGTGCTCGAGGCGCACGTCGCCGAGCACCTCGCGCGCTACAAGCACCCGCGGAGCTGGCAGGTGCGCGACGCGCTGCCGCGCACCGACTCGGGCAAGCTGCTCAAGCGGGTGCTGCGCGACGAGCACACCCCTGACCGGGGGGTTTCCGGGTAAAGGAATTCCCACGTCGGGGCGCACAGTAGGGTCCGCGCCCGTGAGCACCCATCGACGCGCGGAGCTGTCCCGGCGTGCCTTCCTCGCCGCCGTCCCGGTGGCCGCGGTGGGGGCCTGCGCGGCACCGGCCCCCGCGGCCTCCCCGGTGACTACCACCCCCGTTCCGGAGGCCACGACGGCCGCGGCCGCCGCTGCTCCCACGACCACGGCGCCGTTCACCGGCATCGCCACGGAGTTCGTGCACGCCACGTCGGGTCGTCCCGAGGTGGCGCTGACGTTCCACGGAGCCGGTGACCTCGACCTCGCCACGAAGGTCCTCACCGGCTTCTCCGACCGGGGCGCCGCCGTCACCGTGCTGGCGATCGGCACGTGGCTGCAGCAGTACCCGGACGCCGTCAAGGTCGTCACGGACCACGGCCACGAGCTGGGCAACCACACGTGGTCACACCCCGACCTGACCACGCTGAGCGTGTCGGGGGTCCGGGCCGAGATCGAGCGCTGCCGCGACCGGCTCGCCGCGCTGACGGGGTCGCCGGGCGACTTCTTCCGGCCGTCGGCGGCGCAGCACGCGACGAAGGAGGTGCTGGAGCTCGCAGGTGCGGCCGGCTACCGGCACGTGCTGTCCTACGACGTCGACTCCCGCGACTTCACCGACCCCGGCGCCGCCGCGATCCGCCGCAACCTCCGCGCGGCCGTCGCGGGCGACGTCGTGAGCATGCACCTGGGCCACCCCGGCACGCTCGAGGCGCTCCCCGGCCTGCTCGACGACCTGGCCGCCCGCGGCCTCAAGCCGGTCACCGCCGGCCGACTGTTCGCCTGAGAGGGACCGCCGTGCCACTGCCCTTCCGTCGCGCAGCGCTGCTCGGCATCGCCCTCGTGCTGCTCGCGGGCTGCTCGGGAGCCCCCGACAGCGGCGCCTCCGGCGTCACGACCCCGGTGCCGGTCATCACCGGGGCCGCGCCCGCCCCCGCCCCAGCCCCCGGCGTCCCGCTGCCCGGCATGCCTCCGGTGACCGACCCGCACGACATCTACGCCGACGCCGGGGCGAACATGCTCTCGGACGCAGCCAAGGCGGCCAAGCCGCTTGTCTACGTGCCGCACACCAAGTCGGGCGACGTGTGGGTGATCGACCCGGCGACGTTCGCGGTGGTGGGCAGGTACCGGCTCGGCGGCGAGCTGCAGCACGTCATCCCGTCCTACGACATGACCACGCTGTACGCGAGCGACGACACCACGAACAAGCTCACGCCGTTCGACCCGAAGACGGGCAAGCCGGGCGCGAACATCCCCGTGGTCGACCCCTACAACATGTACTTCACGCCCGACGGGAAGTCGGCGATCTCGGTGGCCGAGGAGCGCAAGCGCCTCGTGTTCTACGACCCGCACACATGGAAGGTGCAGAGCACCCTGCTGGTGCCCGACTGCGCGGGCATAGACCACGCCGACTTCATGCCCGATGGGCGCACGGCCGTGTTCACCTGCGAGTTCGCCGGCCGGGTCGCCGTGATCGACACCGTGAACCGCAAGCTCCTGCGCACGATCGACATGCCCGTTCGCCACTTCGTCATGGGCCCGCAGGACATCAAGCTCGCCCCGGACGGGTCGGTGTTCTACATCGCCGACAGCCAGGAGGGCGGTGTGTGGGTGCTCGACGGCGCCGCGACCAAGGTCCTGCGCGAGATCCCGACCGGGCTCGGGGCGCACGGGCTCTACATGTCGCGCGACGCGAAGCGGCTGTTCGTCACCGACCGCAAGGAGGGTGCCGTCAGCGTGCTCGACGCCTACACGGGCGCGGTCCTGACGAAGTGGAAGATCCCCGGCGGTGGCAGCCCCGACATGGGTAACGTGACCGCCGACGGAAGCCAGCTGTGGCTCTCGGGCCGCTACAACAACGTCGTCTACGTGCTCTCGACCGTCGACGGCCATCTGATCAAGGAGATCCCCGTGGGTAAGGGCCCGCACGGCCTCTGCGTGTGGCCTCAGCCGGGCCGCTACTCGCTGGGACACACCGGGATCACGCGATGACCGAGGGCCGCGGGGGCGAGCTGCTGTTCAAGATCGCGCTCGCGGTCAAGGGGCTCGACGGCGCGATCGAGCTGATCGGCGCGATCGTGCTGCTGCTCATCCCGACGGCCACGGTGCAGGCGCTGATCAACGACGTGATCTCCCGCGATCTGCTCGGGCCGCCGGACGGCTCGCTGGCCACGCACTTCGTGTCCGGCACGGCCGATTTCGTGTCGGGCAACAGGACGTTCGCTGTGCTCTACCTCGGCCTGCACGGCATCGTGAAGCTCGTCCTGGTGGCCGCGATGCTGCGCCGGATCCGGCCGGCCTACCCGGTGGCCGTGGTGGTGCTCGGCGCGTTCGTGGTCTATGAGATATACCGCGCCACGCAGACCGGGTCGGTACTGCTGCCGTTCCTCGCCGCACTCGACGTGGCGATCATCGTGCTGATCATCCGTGAGTACCGGAACCTGCCGGCCACCCAGGCCGGCCCAGGACGCTGACGGCCCGGGCCACCACGAGCCGGCGGGCGGTCATCGCGCGAACCCAGGGGGGAGCCGCTCAGGCCGCTGGGGCGGCCAGCAGCGCGGCCACCTCGTGGGCGGCGGCGCGGCCTGCCCGGTCGGCGCCGATCGTGCTCGCGCTGGGGCCGTAGCCCACGAGGTGGATGCGCGGGTCGGCCGGCACGCGGGTGCCGTCCATCGCGATGCCTCCACCCGGTCCCCGCAGGCCCAGCGGGGCGAGGTGGCCCAGGGCCGCCCGCCAGCCGGTGGCCCAGAGGATCACGTCGGCGGGCTCGGACGTGCCGTCGGCCCAGACCACGCGGTCGGGCTCGATGCGGTCGAACATCGGCCGCCGGTCGAGCACCCCGGCCTCCTGCGCGGCCCGCACGGCCGGTGTCAGCGCCAGCCCCGTCGCCCCCACCACGCTCTGCGGCGGCAGGCCCGCGCGCACCCGCTCGTCCACCCGCGCGACGGCGGCGCGCCCGGCCTCGGCGTCGAACGGCCCGTCGCGGAACACCGGGGGCCGCCGGGTCACCCACGTCGTGGCCGCGGCCACGGGCGCGATCTCCAGCAGCAGCTGGACCGCCGACGTCCCGCCGCCGACCACCACCACGCGCTGTCCGGCGAACTCGTCGGCTCCCCGTACTGCGCCGGGTGCAGCTGGCGGCCGCGGAAGGTCTCCTGGCCCGGGTAGCTCGGCCGGAAGGGTCGGGTCCACGTGCCGGTCGCGTTGATGAGGGCGCGGGCGCGCCAGGTGCCACGGTCGGTCTCGACGAGCAGGTCGGGGGCGGCGTCGCGGACGGCGGAGACGTGCACGGGGCGCAGGACCCGGAGGTCGAACGTGCGCTCGTAGTCGGCGAAGTAGGCGGGTACCACCTCGGCGGCGGGCCGCGTCGGGTCGTCCGGGTCGAACGGCAGGCCCGGGAGGCCGTGGATGCGGTGGGTGGTGTCCACCCGCAGCGTCGGCCAGCGGTGACGCCACGCCCCGCCGGGACCGTCCTCGCCGTCGAGCACCACCAACCCGGAGCCGGGCTCGAACCCCGCCCGGCGCAGGCCGTACGCGGCCGAGAGCCCGGCCTGCCCGGCCCCGATCACCACCACGTCCGCGCGCACACCGGGCTCAACGCGGGCGCCCCGCCCCCCTTCCGCGGCGTTGATCACCCGGGCTGGGAGGCCTCGGGTCAGTGGGATGCGGGTGTGCGGGCCGGGAGGGGTGTGGCGGCGAAGCGCTCGGTCCATGCCGCGACGTCCGCGGCGGTGACGTTGCCGCCACAGACCACCAGACCCAGGTGGGCGTCCGGGCCCACGTGGTCCAGCACCTGCATCGCGGCCGGCACCAGGCACCCGGCCGCGGGCTCGGCCCACACCTTGGCCTCCTCGGCGAGGGTGAGGCTGCCGCGCACGGCGTCGGCGTCGGGGACGACTAGCACGTCCTCCACCAGCGCGCGGACGTGCTCGAGCGTCAGCGTCGAGACGTACGGGGCGCTGAGCGTGCTCACGATCGACGTGGGCGTCATCGGCACCGGCGCGCCCGCGGCCAGAGCACGGGTCATCGCGTCGGCACCCTCGGTCTCCGCACCCCACACCCGCACGTGCGGCGCGAGGGCGTGGAACGCCGACGCGACGCCCGCGATGAGCCCGCCGCCCCCGATGCTGACGAGCACGTCGGTGACCTCGGGCGCGTCAGCGGCGAACTCCAGCCCGACCGTGCCCTGCCCGGCGATCACCACCGCGTCGTCGAACGGGTGCACGAGCGTGCTCCCGGCGGCCACCAGCTCGTCCATCAGCGCGAACGCGCCGGGCATGTCCGGGGTCAGCCGGACGTCGGCGCCCGAGGCGCGCGCCGCCGCGGCCGCCCGTGCCGGCGCGGACTCCGGCATGACGACGGTGGCGGTGATGCCCAGCGCACCGGCGGCGTCGGCGAGCGCAGTGGCGTGGTTGCCGCCGCTGACCGCCACGACCCCGGCCGCGCGCTCGGCCGCCGACAGCCCGAGCAGCTTGTGGAACGCGCCGCGCGCCTTGAAGGAACCGGTGCGCTGCAACAGTTCCAGCTTGACCGTGACCGGGATGCCGAGGTGCGCCGTCAGCCCGGGGGAGACCACGGCCGGGGTGCGCACCACGTGCCCGGCGATGGCGGCGGCCGCCGCGCGGATGTCCTCGATGTCGATCAGAGAGCCCACACGGCCACGGTAGTCGGGCATCTCGTCGTATCTCGGGCGCCCGGCCCCGCTCCTCCTGACGAGCATCCCTCGCACAGGAAGAAGGACGGCCATGGCGCGCGACCTCACCGCGGAGCCCCTGTTCCCGACCGACGAGATCCAGGGCGACATCCTCGTCGGCCTGCTGAAGAAGTCCGAGAAGCTGGTGTTCTTCCGCATCGTCGACTCCGCCGCATTCGCAGCGTTCCTGCACGACCTGCAGATCACCAGCATGCAGGACTGCCTCGACCAGCGGGCGGCGGTGGCGGCGTCGAAGGCGACCGGCAGCACCGCCCTGCTCTCGACCCCCGGCCTGAACGTGGCGTTCACCCAGGCCGGCCTGGCAGCGCTCGGCGTCGGCGGTCTCGATTCCGACTCGACGTTCGGCAAGGGCATGGCTGCGAGTGCCACCGACCTCGCCGACCCCGATCCCGCGACGTGGAAGGTCCTGCGACCGGGGGGCGATCCTGTGCACGGAGTGTTCCTCGTCGCCGGCGCGACCGAGGCCGAGGTCGACAACACGATCGCGTTGCGACTCGCCCCGGCCGGGGCCAACGGCTGGGACCACGTGGCCACCGAGGTCGGCACCGTGCGGCCGGAGCCGGTGGCGGGGCACGAGCACTTCGGCTACGCCGACGGTGTCTCGCAGCCGGCCGTGCGTGGTCGCATCGCCCCCGGGGCTGCCCTCGATCCCACGGTCGGCCCCGATCCCGACCAGGCCGAACCGGGCCGCGATCTGCTCTGGCCCGGTGAGTTCCTGTTCGGCTATCCGGCGCAGGATCCTGCCGCCGCCGACTTGACGATCAAGGGGCCCGTGCAGGAGCCGCCGATCCCGCTGATGGCCAACGGCGCGTTCCTGGTGTTCCGCCGGCTCGCGCAGAGGGTGCCCGAGTTCGATCTGTCGGTGAAGGAGGCGGCCGCGTCGCAGATCGACCCCGCGGCGTCGGACCCGGCGTCGGCCGACCTGCTCGGGGCGCAGATGGTCGGCCGGTGGAAGAGCGGTGCGGCGCTGATCAACGCTCCGCGCGCGGACGACCCGTCGACCGCCGACGGGACGCCCGACGTCAACGCCTTCGAATTCGACGGGGACCGCGAGGGCCTGGTCTGCCCGTGGGGGGCCCACATCCGCAAGGCCTATCCGCGCGACGACGTCCGGCACGACGTGGACCCGGCGCCGGGCGACGTCCCCCGGGCGGAGGCCTTCACCCAGACCCACCGCATGATGCGCCGTGGCATCGCCTTCGGGCCGGAGCTGAAGCAGGAGGAAGCGCTGACCGGGACGACGACGGAGGAGCGGGGGCTGCTGTTCGCCTGCTACGTGACCGATCTCTTCGACCAGTTCGAGTTCGTCCAGCGGTTCTGGATCAACGACGCCGACTTCGTCCAGCCCGAATCCGGTGTGGACCCGCTGATCGGCCAGGGGGCGAACGACGTGCTCCCGTTCCGGGGCGCGGCGCCGTTCTCCAAGAATCTCGGCCGCAAGCCGAACGTGAACCTCAACCGGTTCGTGCACATGGAGGGCGGCGAGTACTTCTTCGCCCCCTCGATCCCGGCGATCCGGTCGTTCAAGTAGGTGGCGGGCGCGGATATCGCGGCCAGGGGTCGCGATATCCGCGCAGGGGCGGCGGAGCGGCTACCGCAGCGGGACCACCTCGGGTGCCCCGAGGCGGGCCGAGTCGGCCGTCTCGTCGTCGGGCATCTTCTGGCTCTCGCGCTCGGCGTCGACCCGCTTGCCGTAGTGCTCCACCTCGCGCGCCACCTGCTCGTCGCTCCAGCCCAGGACGGGGGCGGCCAGCTTCGCGGCCTCCTCCATCACGCCCACGCCGCGGTCGAACGTCTCGATCGAGATGCGGGTGCGTCGGGCCAGGAGGTCGTCCAGGTGCCGGGCACCCTCGGCCTTCGCGGCGTAGACGATCTCGGCGCGCAGGTAGTCCGGTGCGCCGGCCAGCGGCTCACCGAGCGACGGGTCGTCCGCGACGAGGTCGAGCACCTCGTCGACCAGCGACCCGTACCGGCCGAGCAGGTGCTCGATCCGCGCCACGTGCAGCCCGTAGTGCTGGGCCAGCTGGTAGCGGTTGTTCTTCATGGCGTCGTAGCCCTCGGCGCCCAGCAGCGGCACGTTCTCCGTCACCGACACCGGCACCTTCGCGTCCAGGCCGTGCACCGCCGCGTCCACGGCGTCCTTGGCCATGATCCGGTAGGTGGTGTACTTCCCGCCCGCGACGACCACGAGCCCCGGCACGGTGTGGGCGACGGCGTGCTCGCGCGAGAGCTTGGACGTGGAGTCCGACTCGCCCGAGAGCAGCGGCCGCAGCCCGGCGTACACGCCCTCCACGTCGGCGTGCGTGAGCGGCTGCTCCAGCACGGCGTTGACGTGGTCGAGCAGGTAGTCGATGTCGGCGGCGGACGCGGCCGGGTGGGCCTTGTCGAGGCTCCAGTCGGTGTCGGTGGTGCCGATGATCCAGTGCCGGCCCCACGGGATGACGAAGAGCACGGACTTCTCGGTGCGCAGGATCAGCCCCGAGTCCCCCTGGATCCGGTCGCGCGGCACGACGAGGTGGATGCCCTTGCTGGCCCGGACCTTGAACTGGCCGCGCTCGCCGACCAGGCTCTGCGTCTCGTCGGTCCACACGCCGGTGGCGTTGATGACCTGCTTGGCGCGCACCCGGAAGGTGCGCCCCGACTCCTGGTCGTGCACCTCCGCGCCCGTGACGCGCTCGCCCTCGCGCAGCAGCGCGGTGACACGGGCCCGGTTGGCCACGTGCGCGCCGTACGCCGCGGCGGTGCGGGCGAGGAACATCGTGTGCCGGGCGTCGTCGACCTGCGCGTCGTAGTACTGCAGAGCGCCGACGAGGGAGTCCTTGCGCAGCGACGGGACGATCCGGCGGGCGCCGGTGCGTGTGAGGTGGCGGTGCAGCGGCAGCCCTGCGCGGTGGCCGCTGAGCCGGGCGAGCGTGTCGTAGAGCGCCACGCCGCTGCCCGCGTAGAGCCGCTCCCACACGTGGTGCTTGAGCGGGTAGATGAACGGCACGGGACGCACCAGGTGGGGGGCGAGCTTCTCGATCAGCAGCCCCCGCTCGGACAGTGCCTCGGCGACGAGCCGGAAGTCCAGCATCTCCAGGTAGCGCAGGCCACCGTGGATGAGCTTGCTGGAGCGGCTCGACGTTCCGGAGGCGAAGTCGCGGGCCTCGACGAGCCCGACGGTCAGGCCGCGGGTGGCGGCGTCGAGGGCGCTTCCCGCGCCCACGACCCCGCCCCCGACGACCAGCACGTCGAGTTCGGTCGACGCCATCGCCTCCAATGCGGCCTCACGGGCCTGCGGGGAGAGCGCGACCGATCTCATGTCAGTGTTCCTCTCGTTGCTCCTGCGCCGGCTCGGGACCTTGCCTCAGTCGACATCCACCCAGTCCAACGTCCGCTCCACGGCCTTCTTCCACCGTGCGTAACCGGAGTCACGCTGTTCCTCGGACCACTGCGGGGACCAGCGCTTGGACTCGTTCCAGTTGGTGCGCAGCTCGTCCGTGTCCTTCCAGAACCCGACGGCCAGCCCGGCAGCGTAGGCCGCACCGAGCGCCGTGGTCTCCGCGACGACGGGCCTGCTGACATCGACGCCGAGGACGTCGGCCTGGATCTGCATGCACAGCTCGTTGGCGGTGACGCCGCCGTCGACCTTGAGCACGTCCAGGTGTACCCCGGAGTCCTTCTCCATGGCCTCGGACACGTCGCGACTCTGGTAGCAGATGGCTTCCAGCGTGGCCCGGGCCAGGTGGGCGTTGGTGTTGTAGCGCGAGAGGCCGACGATCGCGCCGCGGGCGTCGGAACGCCAGTACGGCGCGAACAGGCCGGAGAACGCGGGCACGAAGTACACGCCGCCGTTGTCCTCGACCTGCCGGGCCAGCGACTCGCTCTGCGCCGCGCCGCTGATGATGCCGAGCTGGTCGCGCAGCCACTGCACCGCCGATCCGGTGACAGCGATCGAGCCCTCCAGGGCGTAGACCGTCGGCTCGTCGCCGAACTTGTAGCAGACCGTGGTGAGCAGGCCCGCCTTCGACCGGACGAGCTCGGTACCGGTGTTGAGCAGCATGAAGTTGCCGGTGCCGTAGGTGTTCTTGGCCTCGCCGGGGGCGAGGCAGACCTGCCCGACCATCGCGGCCTGCTGGTCGCCGAGGTCGCCGGTGAGCGGGACCTCGCCGCCGAGCGGACCGGTCGGCAGGGTGTGGCCGTAGCACTCCGGGCAGGAGCTGGGCTTGATCTCCGGCAGCATCGACCGGGGGATGTTGAAGAAGCCGAGCAGCTCGTCGTCCCAGTCGAGGGTCTCGAGGTTCATCAACATCGTGCGGCTGGCGTTGGTGGGGTCGGTGACGTGCGCGCCCCCGTCCCGGCCACCGGTGAGGTTCCACAGCAGCCAGGCGTCGGTGTTGCCGAAGATCGCGTTGCCGCTCTCGGCGGCCTCGCGGGCGCCCTCGACGTTCTCCAGGATCCACTGGATCTTGCCGCCGGAGAAGTAGGTGGCGGGCGGCAGGCCGGCCTTGCGCCGGATGACGTCCCCGCGCCCGTCCCGGTCCAGCGCCGAGGCGATGCGGTCGGTGCGGGTGTCCTGCCAGACGATCGCGTTGTAGATCGGGCGTCCGGTGCGCTTGTCCCACACCACCGTGGTCTCGCGCTGGTTGGTGATGCCGAGCGCCACGAGGTCCTTCGACGTGAGGCCGGTCCTGTTCAGCCCGGTCTGGATGACGGCGGAGGTGCGCTCCCAGATCTCGACGGGGTTGTGCTCCACCCAGCCCGCCTGCGGGAGGATCTGCAGGTGCTCGAGCTGGTGGCGGCCCACCTCGTTGCCGGCGTGGTCGAAGATCATGAATCGGGTGCTGGTGGTGCCCTGGTCGACGGCACCGACGAACTCGGCCATTGAACTCTCCTTCTAGGGGTTCTGGGCTGACGGCGGGATGCGCCCGATGGGCTCGGACACCGTGATGTCCTCGCCGGGGGCGGGCAGGAAGCCCTCGATCGCGTACTTGAAAAGTGCGCCACCGATCAGGCCGCCGATGATCGGCGCCACGATCGGTAGCCAGAAGTACAACCCGCCGTACTGGTCGAACATCGCGGTCCCGTACCCGGTGACCAGTGAGGCCAGCCGCGGGCCGAAGTCACGGGCCGGGTTGATCGCGTATCCCGCGTTCGCGCCCCACGCCATCCCGATCGCGACGACGAGCAGGCCGACCACGACCGGTCCGAGGTTCGCGAGCGGGGCGTTGTTCGCGGCCGTCGTGATCGCGAAGATCACGAAGACCAGGATGGCGGTGCCGACGATCTGGTCGAAGAACGCCGTCGTGACCGAGACGGGTCCTGACCCGTTGCCGGGTAGGGTCGAGAAGATGATCTGGGTCTTGAAGGTGTGTCCGGGATCGACCGAGTTGATCAGGTCCGCGTAGACGAACCGGACGATCAGTGCGGCCACGAACGCGCCCGCCGTCTGTGCGAGCGAGTAGGGCAACACCTTCCGCCACGAGAAGCCCTTGAACGCCGCGAGGGCGATCGTCACGGCCGGGTTGAGGTGGGCCCCCGACAGCCGGGCCGCGACGTAGACGCCGAGCGTGACACCGAAGCCCCACGCCCAGGCGATCGAGTTGTGGTTGCCCAGGCTGCCCTGAGGATTGGTGATGACCTGCGCGACCACTCCGGCACCGAAGAGCAGGAGAATCATGGTACCGAGGAACTCGGCACTCAACTCCCCGAGCAATGAGTTCTTCATCGAAGTCCTCCGGTTTCTGCCCGCTCCCATAGCGGGTTCCGCTGACGCTAGGAAGCCCCGCGAGCAGCGGCAACGGGTGGCGTTCGGCATTGTCGAACGCAGGTGCGGGCGGAGATCACACCGCGCCCGTAGGGTCGGGCGAGTGCCGGGATCCATCCAGTCGATCGAACGAGCCGCCGCGGTGCTGCGCCTGCTCGGCGGCACCGACCGGCCCTTGGGGCTGGCCGAGCTCGCCGCCGCGCTGAACCTGCCCCGTCCGACCGTGCACGGCATCGTCCGCACCCTCTGCGACGTGGGGTTCGTCGACCAGGACGCCGGGTCGGCCCGCTACTTCCTCGGCGCGGGCCTGAGCGATCTCGGCCATCCGCGGGACCGCCACGATCTCCGTGCCGCCGCGATGAACTGGGCCGACTCCCTCGCGGGCAGCACCGGTCTGGCCGTGCAGCTGGGCGTGGCCGGGTCCCGGTCCGTGCGGCTGGTGCACCACGTATTCCGGCCCGACGGCTCGCCGCAGCACATCCGCACCGGCGAGGAGCAGCCGCTGCACGCCACGGCTCTGGGCAAGTGCCTGCTCGCGTTCGCACCCATCGCCATCCCGCCGACCCGCGAGCTGGACCTGCAGCCGTGGACGGGCCGCACCTGCACCTCCGTCGCGGCGTTGGAAGCGCACCTCACCACCGCCCGCCGGCGAGGGTGGGCGAGCGAGGCGGGGGAGTTCGAGTCCGGCGTCGGCGGCGCCGCCGCTCCGTTGCGGGGCAGCGGCGGCATGGTCGCGGGGGCCATCGGCGTGGTCGGGCCGGTCGAGGAGCTCTTCGGCGTCGGCGGCGAGCTGCGGCCACGGCTGGCCGAGCAGCTGCTCGCGGCGTCGCGGGAGATCTCGTCGTCGCTGGTGGGTGTTCTGTGAGAGGCCGCCGACTCCGATCCGCGCGCCGTTTCGCGTCCTCGCACCGTCCGTGGACCGTGCGAGGACGCAAAGTCGCGCGCAGGTCGGATGTTCGCCCGTGACCGAGCACGTCGTCGCCGCCATCGACCAGGGCACCACGTCCACGCGCTGCCTGCTGTTCAACCGCTCGGGCCGGATGCTCGCCGTCGCCCAGCTGGAGCACCGCCAGCACTACCCGCAGCCCGGGAGGGTCGAGCACGACGCCGCGGAGATCTGGCGCAACGTGAAGCGCGTGGTGCCCGCGGCCCTGCGCGGCGCCGGCCTGGCCCCGGAGAACCTCGTCGCCCTGGGCATCGCCAACCAGCGCGAGACCACCGTCATCTGGAACCGGCACACCGGAGAGCCGCTCGCGCGTGCGATCACCTGGCAGGACACGCGTACCGACGGCATCGTCGCCCGCCTCGCCGAGGACGGGCACTCCCCGCTCGTCGAGGCGATCTCCGGGCTCGTGCCGGCCACGTACTACGCCGGGCCGCGGCTGCGCTGGCTGCTCGACCACGTGCCGGGCGCACGGGCCGGCGCCGAAGCGGGTGACGTCCTGTTCGGGACCATGGAGACGTGGCTGATCTGGCAGCTGACCGGCGGTGTCGAGGGGGGCAGGCACGTCACCGACGTGACGAACGCCAGCCGCACCATGCTCATGGACATCCGCAAGCTGGAGTGGTCCGACCCGCTGCTGGAGGCGCTCGACGTGCCGCGGCGGATGCTGCCGGAGATCCGGCCCAGCGCGGAGGTCTACGGCATCTGCACCACGCTGCTGCCCGGCGTCCCGGTGTCGGGCGCGCTCGGCGACCAGCAGGCCGCGCTGGTGGGGCAGGCGTGCTTCTCGCTCGGCGAGGCGAAGTGCACCTACGGCACGGGCGCGTTCCTGCTGATGAACACCGGCGATCGCCTCGCCCGCTCCACGCACGGCCTGATCCCGACCGTCGGCTACCTCTTCGGCGACGAGCCCGTCTACGCCCTGGAAGGGGCGATCGCGGTGGCCGGGTCGCTCGTCCAGTGGTTCCGCGACGCGCTGGGCATGATCCAGACCGCCGCCCAGATCGAGACGCTCGCCGCCACCGTGCCCGACAACGGTGGCTGCTACATCGTGCCGGCGTTCTCCGGGCTGTACTCCCCGCGCTGGCACCCCGACGCGCGCGGCGTCATGGTCGGGCTGACGTCGTTCATCAACCGCGGCCACCTCGCCCGGGCGGTGCTGGAGGCCACCGGGTGGCAGACCCGCGAGGTCGTCGACGCGATGAACGCCGACTCCGGGGTGCCCGTCACGCGCCTCAAGGTGGACGGCGGCATGACGGCCAACCACCTGCTCATGCAGTTCGTGGCCGACGTCCTCGACGTGCCGGTGGAGCGCCCGCTCGGTTCGGAGGCGGTGTCGCTCGGTGCCGCGTACGCTGCGGGCCTGGCCGTCGGGCACTGGTCGGACCTGGAGGTGCTGCGCGCCAACTGGCATCGCGCCGCAGCGTGGGAGCCGGCGATGGACCCCGACGTGCGCCGTCGTGAGCGGGCGAACTGGGGGCGCGCGGTGAACCGCAGCTACGGCTGGGTGCAGGCGCCGGCCGGGGACTGATCCGGGGCCGAGGGGGTGGGCACAGTGATCAGGACCGTCCCGACGCCGAGAAGCCCGCGTGCCCGATCTCGCGTCGAGGTGGACGGCGGGGGCGCGCCGCGGGGCCTGCCGGGGTCCTGACCTCAGGCTGCGGGCGAGGCCGCCGACCAGATGTCGTCGCCGGTGAGCACCGTGCGCAGCGCGTCGATGTCCGGCACGACGACGACGGCGCGGGCGAGCTCGCCCGGCTCCGCGTAGCCCCAGGCCACGCCGATGGTCGGCACGCCGTGCGCAGCCGCGCCGTCGACGTCGTGGTGGCGGTCGCCGACCATGACCACGGCGTCGCGCGCGGGGTCGAGCGCGAGACGGGCCAGCACAGACTCGACGACACGGGCCTTGCCCATCCGTCCCGCCGGGTGATCGGCGCCGCCGACCAGCGCGAACGCGCCGCCGAGGCCCACGCCGTCGACGATGCGGCGGGCCAGGTGCTCGGGCTTCGACGTGGCGACGGCCAGCCGCAGCCCGGCGTCGCGCAGGTCGTCGAGCAGCGCGGGCACGCCCGGGTAGAGGGGCGTGTGCGTGGCTGCGACGGCGTCGTAGGTCCCGCGGTAGGCGGCGATCGTGGCGGTGGTCTGCTCCGCGGTGAGCCCGAGCTCCGGCAGCGCCGTCTCGAACGGCGGCCCGACGAGCCCGCGCAGCTGCGCGGGATGGGGGGCCGGGGCACCGGCCGCGGCGATGGCGGCGGCGAGGTGTTCGGTGATCAGGGCCGCGGAGTCGACGAGGGTGCCGTCGAGGTCGAGGAGCACGGTGCGCACTGAGCACATTTTACGTGGGCTGGCGGTGGTGTCCGCCGTGCGGTACTCCTGCGGGGTGGACCTGCGATGGCGTCCGGTGCTGATCCGTGTCGCGATGACCGTCGAGGACGCCGTTCAGATGGTGGTGCTGCTCGTGCTGCGGGTACGGGGCCGGCACCTGCCCATGATCGTCCCGTTCGTCGGCCACGGCACCACGCGCCGGATCCGGGTCGGGGGCCGGGTCGTGCGCGGGCGCCCGGCGGTGGAGGTGCCCGCGGTGGGCGTGCCGGTGGCCGAACCGCCCACCCGGCGCTCGCGGCAGGCCGTGCTGCGTTCCACACTGGCGCGCTTCCTCACCGTGGAGGTGCCCCGCGTCGCCGTCACGATCGACGCCCCCGGCGGCGCGGAGAGCGACACCACCGACCACGACGGCTACCTCGATGCCGTGCTCGACGTGCCCGACCTCGTCCCCGGCTGGCACGACGTCGGGCTCGCCCTGGCCGACGGCACGACGGCGCGGGCCCAGGTGCTCGTCGTGGACCCCGAGGCGCGCATCGGTCTGGTCAGCGACGTCGACGACACCATCATCGAGACCGGCCTGAGCCGCGGGTGGGCGTTCCTGCGGGCGGCGCTGATGACCGAGGTCGGCGACCGCACCCCGCTCCCGGGGGCCGCGGCGCTCTACCGTGCGCTCGTCACGCCCGGCCGTCCGGTCTTCTACCTCTCCACCAGCCCGTGGAACCTGCACGAGATGCTGCTGGAGTTCATCGTGCTGCGCCGGTTCCCGCTCGGGCCGATGCTGCTCACCGACTGGGGGCCGTCGCGCAGCGGCCTGTTCCGCATCGGCGCGCAGGAGCACAAGCTCGGCGTGGTGCGCAGGCTGCTGGCCGAGCACCCGCTGCTGGGGCTGGTGCTCGTCGGCGACAGCGGGCAGGCCGATCCCGAGATCTACGCGACGCTCGCGCGCGAGCACCCGGACCGGATCGTGGCGATCTATATCCGGCGCACCCCGACGGCCACGCTGCGGCGCGTCGCGGAGGTGGACGCACTGGCCGCCGACGTCACCGCCGCGGGCGTACCGATGCTGGCGGTGGACGACAGCGTGGAGATCGCCGTGCACGCGGCGGGCCTGGGGCTGCTCGACCCGGCGGCCCCGGCGCAGATCAGGGCCGACCGGTAGGGGACGGCTCGACGTCGACGAGGTCGAAGACGCGCAACCAGCCGGGCGCGGTGGCGGTGCAGGTCAGCGGCCGGCCGGCCTCGACGCGGCGTTCCCGCAACCGCACGGTGACGTCCGGGTCGCGGAACCGGACCACCCACGCGGCGCCGTCGGGCTCCACGGACACCGGCTCGAGCGCGTCGACGGCCGTGGCACCCGTGACGACGCGGGCGTACTGCTGCGCGGCCTGGACCGCAGGAGAGTGCACCGAGCGGCCCCGGGCCCAGCGCGGTTCGAGGCGTCCCTCGGCGTAGTCGCGCACGACGGCCGGGACGCACTCCGGCGGGACCCCGCCGAGCGTGAACCCGTGCGGCAGCAGCACGAGCGCGGGCGCGAACCGGCACCCGCCGATGTGGCTGCACTCCCACGTGCGCTCCGGCGCGGCGGCGGCCACCGCGGCGGCCGCCGGCCGGCCGCGCACCGCGCAACACGTGTCGTGGCGCCCGTGGGTGCAGACGAGGTACAGCGGCCCGTCGAACGGGTCGCCCGCGGCACGGACGGCGGCCACGAGGTCGGCCTCGTCGGTGAACGTGCCGGTGCGGATCTCCTCGTGGCCCGGGCGGGAGTCGACGCGGAACCAGCGCCGCTTCGCCGCACCGGTGCGGCGGCTGTGCCTGCGGACCAGCAGCACCCGCCCGTTCTCCGCGAGTGCCCAGGCCGAGAGCGCGGCGACCGCACCCGGAACGATGCCCGACTGGGCGAGCGCGACCCGGCCCCAGGGCCCCGGGTGCTCGACGAGGAACCAGCGCTCGGCCGGGGGTGCCGTGCCCTCGCGCGGATCGTCCGCGGCGTCGGCGACGTCCGCGCAGCGCGTCGCGGTGGTCATGCCGGGTCGGCCGGCACCAGCACGGCCTCCCGCAGCAGGCGGCGGACCAGCACGATCTGGTCAGGCCCGTCCATGCCCGGGAGGCCACCCACGACCAGGGCGTCCCCACCGAGGAGCGCGCGGACGGCGTCGGCGGTGGCGGCCGGCAGCTCGATCCGCCGGTCGGGCAGCTCCAGCACGACGGTGGTGCCGTTCCTGGTCAGCCGGTGGTGCAGACCGACGCGGAGCCGGACGGTGTCGCCCTCGGCCAGCCCCTCGGCGAACGCGGCGGCGGCCACCGGGCGCACCGGCTCCGGGCGGCCGCCGGTCCAGACGTGACGGCGCACCCGGCGCGCGACCGCCTCGGCGGGCACCCGGTCGATCGCGGCGTGCAGGGCCGCGCGCACGTCGTCGAGGTGTGGGTCGAGCATGTCGGGGTCGGCGAGGTCGAGCCCCAGCGGCAGCGACGCACGCAGCTCCGGGTCGTCGCCCACGAGCGCGGTGAGCGCCTCGACCAGCGCGAACCGGGTGACGACGTGCACGCCCACGGTCAGGTGCGCGGACGTCTCGCCCAGCGCGGTGGCCGCGTGCAGCCAGCCGCGTGGGAGGTAGAGCACGTCGCCGGGCTCCAGCACCGTGTCGATCGCGGGCGCGTCGTCGCGGGCCCGGGCGGCGACGGCGCGGGCGTGGTCGTTCCAGGGCTGGTCGCGCAGGGGGTCGGTGTGCACGGGCGCGTGCACGGTCCAGTGCTTGCGCCCGGCGAGCTGCAGCACGAAGACGTCGTGCACGTCGTAGTGGGCCGAGAACCCGCGCGACGCCCGCGGCGTCACGTACGCGTTGGCCTGCACGGGATGGCCGAGCTCCGCGCCGAGCCGGGTGGCGAAGTCGATCACCGGTGGCCAGAGGCGGTGCAGCGCCTGCAGCACCACCGTGGTGCCCTCGGCGAACAGCCCGGCGACCTTGTCGTCGCGCACCTGGTCGCCGATCTCCGCGCCGACCCCGCCGGGGCCGGTGAACGAGCTCGAGTCCACCACCGCGCCGTTGCGGGCCAGGCGCAGGAACGGGGTGCGCAGCCCGCGGCGGGAGAGCAGCTCGTCGACGCCGTCGAGGTCGAGCAGGTCGCGGAAGCCGTGGGTGTCCGCACGGCGCACCAGCAGCGGCTCGCGACCCCAGTGCTTCGCACCGAACACCTCGGCGTCGAGGCCGGTGGCCCGGGTGAGGGCCGGGGCCGGGCGGTCCGCGGAGGACTGCCCGGCGCCCGTCACGGGACCGGTGACGTCAGCTGGCACCGCTGTCCGCGCCTCCGTCGGCCCCGCCGTCGTGGACGCCCCGGGTGCCTGCGCCGGAGTCGGCCGGTCCTTCGGCGCCGGAGTCGGCGCCTCCGTCCGCGCCGCCGTCGTGGACGCCTGGGGCGCCGCTGCCCGCGCCGGAGTCGGCGGGACCCTCGGCGCCACCGCCTGCGGTCGTGGTCATGTCGTCGTCGTCGAGCGCCATGGGTCGTCCTCCTCGTGTCGGGTCACCAGGAGCGGTGACCTCCGCCGTCTACCCCGTTCGCGGCCGAACCATGTCCCCGGCTGGTGGATCTTTCGGCGGTGGCGGCCGCGCCGGGGAACCCCTGACCCGGGCCGGCTCGCGCGCGGCCTCGAACCTCTGCACGCCATGACCTACTTCGCCCCCGAGCCGGGGCAGCACCTGGTGGCGGCCGGTCTCGAGCCGGGCCGGATGAGCTACTTGGCCGTGCGGTCGGCGCCGATGGGCGCGGTGGGCCTCGTCGGGGCCGGGCTGGACGCGCTCGTCAGCTACACCGCCACCGGGCGCGGGTTCGTGGTGCCGTTCGCGACAGGCAGCCGTGGCTGGAGCCAGGAGCAGTGGAACGCGGCCGTTGTGCGACTGGCCGAGGCGTCCTCGATGCCGGTGGTGCCCTGACGCCCGCGGGTGAGGCCCTGCGGAAGGGCACCGAGGACGACACCAACCGCTCGGCCACGCACCGTGGGCGCACCTCGGCGCCGACGGCGCCGCCCGGTTGGGGGAGATCGGCGGCTCTCTCGTTCGTGCGCTGCTCGCTGGGGGATGCTCCCCGGACGGGGTGTTCGCGGCGGCGCGTCGAGTGCTGCATCACCCGGGGAACCCGGGGACGACAGCCTCCGTTGGGTAAAGCGTTGGTAATGGGCGAGCGAAGCTGGAGGCGTCGTGCTGGAGATCAGCGGGCTCACGTGGGCGGTGACGATCGCCGTCATCGTCGGGCTCCTGGCCATGGACCTCGTCGTGGCGGCGATCAAGCCGCACAAGGTGGGGTTCAAGGAGGCCACGGCCTGGTCGCTGTTCTACATCGGCGTGGCGATCGCGTTCGGCGTCTGGTTCGCCGCGGCCTACGGGGGTGACCTCGGCACCCAGTACTTCGCCGGCTACCTCGTCGAGAAGAGCCTGTCGGTCGACAACCTCTTCGTCTTCGTGATCATCATGACCACGTTCGCGGTGCCCGAGCGCCACCAGCACAAGGTGCTCACGTTCGGCATCATCCTGGCGCTGATCATGCGGGCCGTCTTCATCGCGCTCGGTGCCACGCTGCTGTCGCTGTTCTCGTTCATGTTCCTGATCTTCGGGCTGCTGCTCGTCTTCACGGCGGTGCAGCTGTTCCGCCACCGCGACGAGGACCCCGACGTCGAGGACAACGCCGTGGTCAAGGCCGCGCGCCGGTTCCTCCCCGTCACCGACGACTACCACGGGGGCCGGATCTTCACGAAGGTCGACGGCCGCCGGATGGTGACGCCGCTGCTCGTCGTGCTCATCGCGATCGGCAGCATCGACCTGCTCTTCGCGCTCGACTCCATCCCCGCCGTCTTCGGCGTGACGGAGGAGGCGTACATCGTCTTCGCCGCCAACGCGTTCGCGCTGCTGGGCCTGCGCGCCCTGTTCTTCCTGGTGCAGGGTCTGCTCGACCGGCTCGTCTACCTGTCGGCCGGCCTGGCGCTGATCCTCGCGTTCATCGGCGTCAAGCTGATGCTGCACTGGGCGCACGTCGACATCAGCACGTCGGTGCCGGAGATCTCCACGCCCGTCAGCCTCGGCGTGATCGTGGTGGTGCTCGTGATCACCACCGTGGCCAGCCTGGCCAAGACGAAGGGCGACCCCGCGGCGAAGGCGCACGCCGGCTCACTCAAGGCCCACCGGACCGAGCCTGCGGAGCGCGAGGGCTAGCCCGGCAGGCCGGCGCCGCCGATCGGGGTGATGTCCACCAGCTCCGGCGGCCCGGCCAGCAGCTCGAGCACGTCGCCGATGCCGACCTCGCCCAGCTCGCCGTTCAGGGCCCGGTCGGAGGCCTCCTCGTCGGCCCAGACCTCGGTGACCCACACCGTGTCTGCCTCGTCGTTCGAGACGTTGATGACGTACAGCTCGCAGCCCGGTGCGCCGCGCATGCCGTCTGCCACTCTCAACAGCGTGTCGGCGAGCCGCGCGCCCTGTCCCTCGTGCGCCACCATCCGGACGTACCGGCCGACGCGTCTGCTGCCCTCGGTCACGATGCCGCCTCCGCGGGAGGAAATACGTCGTCGGTCATCGCACGACCGTAGCGTCAGATGCCGTAGGGCCAGATGGTCAGGGCGTACCCGCCGAACCATGCCGACGCCAGCGTCACCGCCACCACCACGGCGACGATGGTGCTGCGGCGCCGACCGGCCAGACCCAGCGCGATCGGGATCAACAGCACGAACGCCGGCAGCAGCAGCCGCAGCTTGCTGTTCATGAGCCCCTCGGTGCCCCAGACCGTGACGAGGTTCAACGCCCCGTACACGAGCAGCGGCCACGGCAGCTGCAGGTGGACGCCGATAACCAGCAGCACGGCGCTGCCCACGAGCGCGAGCAGGATCGCGATGTCGAACAGCTGCTGCCCGCCGCCGAGCACCTCGGCCACGTACTTCGCCGTGGCGCCGCCGCCGTCGAGGTACCAGCCCCAGCCCTCGCGCTGGATGCGGAACCAGCCGTCGAGCTCGCCGGTGCGGGTCGCGACCCAGCCGAGGTAGCCGAGCAGGCCCGTGGCGGCGAGCAGGCCGCCGATCCAGGGCCGCAGCCCGTCGCGCCGGGCGACGACGGCGGCCAGTGCCGCCAGCCCGACGGCCCCGACGAGCGCGCTCGCGGTGGGCCGGACCAGCCCGGCCGCGGCCGCGCAGAGCCCGGCGAGCAGCCACTGCCGGCGCAGCACGCCGACGAGCGACCACGCGGCGAGCGCGCAGAACAGCGACTCGGAGTAGGTCATCGAGAGCACCACGCCCATGGGCGCGGCGGCGAAGAGCGCCACGAGGATGAGGCCCGCACGGCGCGAGCCGCCGGGCACCAGCTCGCCGAGGCGGGTCAGCGCGTACGCCCCGATGATCCCGGACACGAACGACACCAGCAGTCCGGCAGCGACGAGGTTCCCGCCGGTCAGCACCCCGACGGCGGCGACGGCGGCGGGGTAGCCGGGGAAGAAGCCGAGTGCGGTGACGGCGGTGTGGTGGCCGTAGGCGTCGAGCATGTCGGAGGGCACGCCCGCGTAGCCGTGCTGGGCGATCGCGAGCAGCCACGCGCCGTCCCAGGTGGAGAGCTCGCGAACCGGCCCGGAGTCGTGACGACCGGCCATGACGGCCAGCACGGCGACGCCGACGGCCCGCACGGCGAGGTCCACCAGCGCAGGGGCCAGCGCCGTCAGCGCCCGTCGACGCACCGGCGCTTCCACCGTCGGTGCGGCCGGGAGCGCGTCTCCGGTGGTGAGGAGCCCGCCTTCCACGTGCTGATCCTGCCCGAGCGCGGGCCGGGACGGCAGGCGGGGTGGCCAGGCGGGGTGGCACTGTGGCGACGTGGGCGACGAACGATGGCTGACACCGGACGAGGCGGCGACGTGGCGGGCGTACCTCTCGTCGAACATGCTCCTGATGCGCGCACTGGACAGGCAGCTGCAACGCGACTCCGGCATCGCCCACACGCACTACGGCGTGCTCGTGCAGCTCTCCGAGCGGCCCGGCGGCTCCGCCCGGATCACCCAGCTCGCCGCGATCATGGACCACTCGCAGAGCCGCATGAGCCACGCCGTCGCCCGGCTCGAGGGCAACGGATGGGTGCGCCGCGAGTTCGACCCCACCGACCGCCGCGTGACGCACGTCGTGCTGACCGAGGAGGGCCGCGCCGTGCTGCGCGCGGCCGCGCCCGGGCACGTCCGCTGCGTGCGGGAGAACCTCTTCGACGGGCTCACCGCCGAGCAGGTCGACGGCTTCCGGGCGGTCTGCGAGTCGATGCTGCGCCGCCTCACCTCCGACCGGCCGGGCTCGCCGCCCGATCCCGACCCGCTGGGCTGCCCGGGATCGGCGCAGGCGTGAGCCTCAGGCCGTGCGGCGGCGGCGCAGGAACGGGTCCTGCAGCGACGGCGGCACGTAGCCCTCGTCGAACTGCGAGAGCGTGACGCCGGGCGGCACGACCTCGTCGATCGCGTCCAGCACGTCGCTGCTCAGGGTCACGTCGGCGGCACCGAGCTGTGAGTCCAGGTGCTCGCGGGTGCGCGGCCCGATGATCGGGGCCGTGACCGCCGGATGGGCGAGGGTGAACGCCAGCGCCATGTGGATCAGCGACAGCCCGGCCTTCTCCGCCACCACTGCGAGGGCGTCGGCGGCGTCCAGCTTGGCGCGGTTGGCCGGGATCGACAGGTCGTAGCGGGAGGGCATCCGCTCGCCGCGCGTCGACGTCGGCACGTCCTGGTCCTTGCGGTAGCGCCCGGACAGCCAGCCCCCGGCCAGCGGGCTCCAGGGCAGCACCCCCATCCCGTACCTCTCGGTGACGGGCAGCAGGTCCTTCTCGATGCCGCGCGCGAGCATCGAGTACGGCGGCTGCTCGGTGACGAACCGGCCCAGCGACCGTCGCTCGGCGGTCCACTGCGCCTCGACCACGTCGTGCGCCGGGAACGTCGACGACCCGAACGCGCGGATCTTGCCCTGGCGCTGCAGGTCGGTGAGCGCCGACAGCGTCTCCTCGACGTCGGTGTCCGGATCGGGGCGGTGCACCTGGTAGAGGTCGATCCAGTCGGTCTGCAGGCGGCGGAGGCTGTTGTCCACCTCCTGGACGATCCAGCGACGAGAGTTGCCGCGGTGGTTCGGGTCGCCGGTGCGCTCGGTGGGCGAGGCGTTGACGTCCGCGCCCATCTGGCCGTGGAACTTGGTGGCGAGGATCACGTCGTCGCGGCGGCCGCCGGCGAGTGCCTTGCCGACGATCACCTCCGACTCGCCCTGGCTGTAGACGTCGGCGGTGTCGATGAAGTTGATGCCCGAGTCGAGGGCGTGGTGGATGATCCCGATCGAGACGTCGTGGTCGGGCTCCCCCCACGCGCCGAACATCATCGCTCCCAGGCAGAGGGGGCTGACCTGCATTCCGGTGCGTCCGAGGCTGCGGTACTCCATGCCTCCCACGTTAGGCGTGCACCGCCGGGACGGCCGGGTCGAGCCGCGGCGGGTTCGGAGCACCTGCCCCGGCTCGGCGACCGCGTCGACCACGGCGTCCTGGATCGCCGTGAGGATCCCGTCGCCGCCCGTCGGACGAACTACCCGCGGATGGTGCGGATCACGTGCCGGTAGGAGCCGGGGTCGATCCGGGCGTCCACGACGAGCGGGCCCCGCGCCGGCGACTCCAGGGCACGGCGCAGCCCGTCGACGCTGTCGGCGACCACTCCCGGCACCCCCATGGCGACGGCGACCGCTGCGAAGTCCGTCGCCTGGTAGGTGACGGCGGAGCGGCCGCCCTGCGCGTCACGCTGCTTGAGGGCGATGAGGGTGAGCGCCGTGTCGTTGAAGACCACGACGGTGACGTCGAGCGCCAGCCGGGCGAGGGTCTCGATCTCGGCCATGGCCATGCCGAGCCCGCCGTCGCCGACCAGGCAGGCGACCCGGCGTCCGGGGCGGGCCAGCGCGGCCCCGATCGCCGCGGGGAGGGCGAAACCCATGGTGGCCAGACCGTTGGAGATCAGCACCGGGTCGGGGCCGTCCGTCGCCCACACCGGCATCGTCACGAGCATGTGTGCGCCGGCGTCGACCGTGAGCAGGATGTCGCCGAGCGACCGGCGGGCCGTCCGGACCACGTCGAGCGGGGTGAGGGCCCCGTCCGGGGGCGAGGGGTACTCGCCGAGGCGGTCGAGGTTGACCGTGTTCCCGGCGCTCCCGGTGCCGGACGGCCACTCCGGTGCGGCCACTCCCACCAGTTCCGGCAGCAGCGTCGCGTAGGGGCCGACGAGCAGCAGCGGGGCGCCGAAGTACGCGGTCTCGACCGGGTGCGAGTGCACGAGGACGACCGGGGCGTCACCCGGCCAGGGGCCGGGCATCGGTTCGACCGGGTCCACCCCGACGCCGAGGACGAGGTCCGCTCGCTCGAGCAGGGGCCGTTCGAGCGCCGCACCCGTGAAGAGCCCCGCGAAGCTCGGCCAGGACTCCGGCACCACTCCCTTCGCCTCGTAGGTGACCAGGATCGGGCAGTCGAGGCCGGCGAGGGCCTGGCGGACGGCGGCCGCGTCGGAGCCCGCGTCGACCCCCACGACGACGACCGGGTGCCGCGCGGCGGCCACCAGCTTGCGCGCGGTCGCGGTGTTCTGCGGATCGGCGGCGGTCCGGGCCGGCGGGCCGGGTGGCGCATCTCCCGGGGCCGTCGGGTCGAAGGCCAGGTGGACCGCGCCCGCCGGGGCGTCGAGCGCCAGCCGTGCCGCCGCGGTGACGACGTCCTTCGGGTTCGCGTGGCCGAGGGTGCCGCTCCACTTCGTGAGCGGCGCGGCCGTTGCGACCTGGTCCAGCCGCTGGTGTGCGGTGCGGTCCGCCGAGGTCGCCGTGACGGTGTCGCTGATCAGGAGCAGCGGTGCCCGGTCCAGCGTCGCCTGCGCGAGGCCGTTGGCCGCGCTGGTCAGGCCGGGCCCGCGGGTCACGACGGCCGTGCCGGGTGTGCCGGTCAACCGGCCGTAGGTCGAGGCGGCGATGCACGCCGCGGTCTCGCCGTGGGTGAGGACGAAGTCGATTCCGCGCTCGGCGGCGGCGCCGATCATGTCGAGGTTGGGGCCGCCGCCCGGAACACCGAAGATCCGCTCGACGCCCGCGTCGCGCAAGCCCTCGGCCAGCGCGTCGGCCAGCGCCCGGCTTGTGGTCGGACCCTGCACTCGTCACCCCTGATGTGTTGACACTTCGACAATGGAGGACACACTAGCGATGACATCGGCACTGTTCACGCGCTGGACATGACGTGGGTCGCTCGCTACGTTCCTCTCGAACTGTCTGCAGTAGCCGCACATCGATGTGAGGGAGCCAAGGATGGCGATCACGGTCGCGAAGTTCCGGGACGTCGCGGACGGTACTCAGCCCGGCCAGTTCGAGGTCGGCGATCACGCCTCGGTCGCGAGCCTGGGCGACCTGGACCCGATCTACAAGCAGCTGATCGACGAGCCGGTCACGGCCGTCGTGTCGGTCACCGGTGGCACGGGACGGTCGAACCTGACTCCGGTGTGGTTCGACTACGAGGGCGACACGGTGCTGCTCAACCTCGCGACGCACCGCAGGAAGGTGGACTGGCTGCGCAAGGCGCCCCAGGCCACGTTCCTGCTGATGAACCCGGCCAACGCCTACCACTGGGTCAGCATCAAGGCCACGGTCGCCCGCGAGATCTCCGAGGACGACCCGGAGGAGGGCCCGCGTGTCACGGCCCAGCTCGACCGGATCTGGACCAAGTACACGGGCAACCCCGGTCCCTACGCGCTGCGCGACCCCGGCCGTGACGAGCGCCGCGTCCTGTTCGAGCTCGAGGTCGACTCGATCGCGACCTTCGGTCGCCCTTGAGCGGCCCGGTCAGCGGCATGCCGTCGGTCGCGGTCGTCGGCGGGTCGCTGGGAGGCCTCACCGCCGCGTTGTTGCTGCGGGACATCGGCTGCGACGTCACGGTCTTCGAGCGGTCCCGGGCGACGCTGCAGGCCCGGGGGGCGGGTATCGCCGTCCTGCCCGAGACCCTGCGCTACCCGGTCGAGCGGCTGGGGGTCCCCGTCGGGCGGATCACCTCGAGCACCGAGTGGATCCGCTTCCTCGACCGGGACGGCTCGGTGGGGCACACCCAGCAGTACCGCTACCGCTTCTCCTCGTGGAACACGATCTACGGCGCCCTCCTCGACGCCTTCGGTGCCGAGCGCTACCGCCTGAGCAGCGACATGGCGTCGTTCGCCGACGTCGAGGACGGTGTGAGCGTGCGCTTCGCCGACGGCGACGAGGTGCGCGCCGATCTGCTCGTGTGCGCCGACGGCATCGGCTCGCTCGCACGTTCGACGCTGCTCCCGGACGTCGTGCCGCGCTACGCGGGCTACGTCGCGTGGCGCGGCACCGTGCCCGAGCGCGAGCTCGACGCGGGCACGTTCGACGCCCTGCACGACGCGCTGACCTACCAGGTCCTGCCCGGCAGCCACATCCTCGCCTACCCGATCCCCGGGCCCGACGGCGCGATCGACGTGGGCGAGCGGCTGATCAACATGGTCTGGTACCGCAACGTGGCGGAGCCCGACCTGGCCGAGTTCCTCACCGACCGCGACGGCCAACGCCGATCGGTGTCGCTGCCGCCGGGTTCGGTGCGCGACGAGCTCGTCGACGAGCTGCGGAGCTCCGCCGATGCGCTCCTGGCACCGCCGATCGCGGAGGTCGCCGCCCGCATCCGTGAGCCGTTCGTCCAGGCCGTCTTCGACATCGAGGTGCCGCGCATGGTGTTCGGCCGGGTCTGCCTGCTCGGCGACGCCGCCTTCGCCGTCCGGCCGCACGCCGCGGCCGGCACCGCGAAGGCGGCGGAGGACGGCTGGGTCCTCGCCGCGGAGCTCGAGGCCGCCGGCGGCGACGTGATCAAGGCGCTCACCGCCTGGGAGGAATCGCAGCTCGCGCTCGGTTCCCGGCTCCTCGAACGCAACCGCGAGATCGGCGACAGCTCCCAGTTCGACGGGACGTTCCGGCCGGGTGATCCGCGCCTGATCTTCGGGCTGCACGGTCCGGGGCAATGACGCCGGCGGTCGCGTCCGGGAGAATCCGCCCGGTGCAGGAGAACGCGGTCACCGGCCGGCTGATCGTCCCGGGTGGCCGCGACGCCACCGAGGTGATCCACGCCGACCTGCGCGGCCGCATCCTGTCCGGCGACGTCCCGGCGGGAGCCTGGCTGTCGCAGGCGCGGATCGCGAAGGACCACCAGGTCAGCAGAGGGCCCGTGCGTGAGGCCTTCCGCCTGCTGCAGCGCGAGGGCCTGATCGAGGTGGAGATCAACCAGCGGGCCCGGGTCACCGATCTGTCGGTGGACGAGGTCGAGCACCTCTACGCGATGCGGGTGTCGAACGAGACCCTGGCCCTCGGGCTGAGCGTCCCCCGCTTCACCGCCGCCGACCTCGACGAGCTCGACCGCCTGGTCGACGCGGTGGCCGCGGCCGAGTCGCAGGGCTTCGACGTGTGGGAGGACCAGCACCACCGCTTCCACATGAGGCTGGTGGCGCACGCCGGCGAGCGCATGCTGAGCTCGATGACCCAGTGGGCCGAGCACACCGGGCGCTACCGCAAGATCTACGTGAGCAGGGACGGCAGCGGCTGGACGCTCGGTGCCCGCGAGCACGCCGAGCTCGCCCGGCTGTGCCGGGAGCGCGACACCGCCGCGGCCACGACGCTCCTGGCCCGCCATCTCTCGCGGGCGGGGCTGGCGCTGATCGCCTCGATGGACCCTGCGCACGAGCCGCCCCTGCTCCGCGCCGCCATCCGGCAGGCGCTCGCCTCGGCAGAGAGGACCATCCCATGACGGACCAGCTCACTGTTCCGGTGTCGGTCACCGTCGCGGAACGCATGGCGGCCGCGGCGCAGGCCTGGCTGGCCACGCTCGACCCCGCCCAGCGGGCGCTCGCCCACTGGGCGGCCCCGGGGACAGCCGAGGAGTCCGACGCCGAGCGGCTGCGCTGGTACTACACGCCCACGGACCACGGCGGGCTCCCCGTCGGCGTCCAGCGCCCCGCCCAGCAGAGCCTGGCGATGCAGCTCGTCGCCGCGGGGACCTCCACCGCGGGCTACGTGACGGTCGCCGCGATCATGGGCCTGGAGAACGTGCTCGACCACGTCGAGGAGTTCGCCGTCGACTGGGGCCGCGAACGGGGTCGCGACCCCGGGCTCTACTACCTGCGGATCTTCGGCGAGCCGGGGCCGAGCGGGGTGTGGGGATGGCGGTTCGGCGGCCACCACGTCTCCCTCAACATGCTCGTCGTCGACGGGGCCGTCCGGTCCACCACGCCGTGCTTCCTCGGGGCCGACCCCGCGTCGTCCCCGCTGGTGGGTGACGGGTTGCTGCGGCCGCTGGGCCGGGTGGAGGACCTCGCCAGGGACCTGGTGCGGTCGCTGTCGCCCGACGCGGCCGCGCGCGCGGTGCTGCTCGACCGCGCGCCGAGTGACATCGTCGGCGGCAACCGTTCCCGCATCGCCCACGGCGACGAGATGATCCTCCTGCCCGACATCTGGCGCGGGCACTTCACCGAGGAGCGGCTGCACGACCGGGTCACCGCCATGAGCCGGAAGGCGGAGCAGGCGTCGGGCCTGGACGCCGCCGACCACCGGCTACTGGCGATCACGGACGAGCCGAAGGGCATCCCCGCCACCGCTCTCGACGCCGGCCAGCGCGAGATCCTGCGCGGCCTGCTCGCCGCGTACCGCGGGCGCGTGCCCGCCGGCCTCGCGGCCCCCATCGAGGAGGACACCGTCCACTTCGCCTGGGCCGGCTCGACCGAACCGGGCGCACCCCACTACTACCGGCTGCAGGCCCCGCGGCTGCTCCTCGAGTGGGACGACACGGCCCGCGGCGCCAACCACGCGCATTCCGTATGGCGCGATCCCGAGACCGACTTCGGGCTCGACGCGCTCACCGCGCACCGGGCCGAGCACCACGCCTGACGGCCGGCACCGTGGCCGCGGGGGGCTCCGCCCCTTGCCGGTCCGGCCCTGCGCGGTCACAGTGCTCGGGTGGGTGCGCCGGAGGTGCCGTCGACACTGCGCTCGTGGATGAGCGTGGTGGGCGAGATCGCGCGGGCCGTCAACGCCGCGGAACCGCTGGACGGGGTGCTCACCAGGGTCGCCGAGCAGGCCTGCGCGCTGATCGGCTTCGAGTACTGCGCCGTGATGCTCGCCGAACCCGACCAGGAGCACCTGCGGGTGGCGGGCTCGTCGGGGCTGTCCCGTGACTACGTCGCCCTCGTCAGCGACACCGGGTCGCTGCTCATCCACCCCGCGGGACCGAACCTGGACTCGCCCGCCGCCGAGGCCTACCGCGTCGGGCACACCGTCGCTGTCTCCGATGTCGGCAGCGCCGTCCGGTACGGGCGGCTGCGGTACCTGGCCCCCAAGCAGGGGTACCAGGCGCTGATCGCGGCGCCGCTGCACGCACCCGACTCGGGGCTCCTCGGCGTGATCGTCGCCTACTCCGTGGCCGCCCGGGAGTTCGGCGCCGCCGAGGTGGAGCTCATCGAACTGCTCGCCGACCAGGCCGCGCTGGCGTGCGAGACCGCGCGGCTGCGCAGCGACCAGCAGAACGTGATCACCGAGCTCTCGCGGACGAACGACGAGCTGCAGCGCAGCCGCGCCGTGATGGAATGGGCCGAGCGGCAGCACCGCCGGCTCATGCGCCTGGTGCTCGACGAGGTCGGGCTGGCCGGACTGGTCACCGCACTGGCCGAGACGCTCGGGGCGTCGGTCACGGTCGAGGACCGCCACGGCAGGGTGCTCGCGCGAGCGCCGGAGAGCGGCTACCACCCACCGCCGGACGGCGCCGCGCGCCGTCGCCGGCCGGTGCGGGCGGCGTTGGACACGCTGGCCCGCCAGAACGAGGTGGTCGAGGTGCCCGCGGGCCGCCCGGGCCGCCCGGGTGCGTCGGCGGTCGGGCACCCCGTCGCCGCAACGCGCGGTGTCTGGGTGGCGCCGGTGGTGGTCGGCGGCGAGCTGGCCGCGCGGCTGTGGGTGACCAACCCGCGCGCGGCGCCCGCGCCGGTGGAACGGCGGGTGATCGAGCGGTTCGCGCTGGTGGTGGCGCTCGAGGTGCTCAAGCAGCAGTACCTGGTGGACGTCGAGGAGCGGCTGTCGGGTGACCTGATCGGCGACCTGCTCCACCCGGGCGGGCCGCTGCACCCGCAGGGCGTGCTGGACCGGGCGGCCGCCCTCGGCCACGACCTCTCCCGTCCGCACGTCGTCGCGGTGCTCACGCTCGATCCGCCCGGGCCGGCTCCCCGGCTGGCCGAGGTCGTGCACGCGGCCGCGCGCCGGACCGTGCCACCGCTCGTCGGGCCGCACGAGGACGTGCAGGTCCTCCTGCTCCCGGACGTGCCCGGTCTCGACGACGTGCTGCGCGGCATCCTCACCCAGGTCGAGCACGCCCTGCCGGAACGGACCGCCACGATGGCGGTCGGCCCGGTCGCGGACGGGCCCACCGACCACGAGGCCGCGTACCGGGTGGCCCGCGGCGCCGTCCGGCTGCGCCGCGCGGTCCGACCGGGGGGCCTCGTCGACGTCCGCGACCTCGGGCTGGCCGCGTTCCTCCTGGAGGAGGGCACACCGGGCGCGTTGCGCCGGTTCGCCAGGAACCTGCTGCGGCCCGTCGTGGCCCACGACGCCCGGCGCGGCGGCGACCTGCTCCCGACGTTGCGGGTGTGGCTCGCCGCCGGCTGCTCGACCTCGGCCACCGCCCGGACACTCGTCGTCCACCCCAACACGGTGGGCTACCGGCTCGCGAGCATCGAGAAGCTCACCGGGCGCAGCCTCCGCCGCAGCGACACCCGGCTGGATCTCCAGCTCGCGCTGACGGTGCGCGACATCGTCCGCGTCGAGGACCGGTAGCGCCCGATCAGGTGCGCACCTTGTGAGTGTGGCCAGCACATGTCCGGTTCCTCTGAGGGCCCACACATGGTCTGCCGGTCCGCCGACTCGACAGGATCGGCGGGCGCCGGTGGCAGTGCGTTGCCTGCCGTGGGCGCGCAGACGACAAGGAGGTCGCCGTGAAACCGCCCCCGTTCCACTACGCCGCGCCGACGAGCGTGGCCGAGGCCGTCGAGCTGCTGGGCGCCCACGCCGACGACGAGGCGCGGGTGCTCGCAGGCGGGCAGAGCCTCGTGCCCCTGATGAACTTCCGGCTGGCCCAGCCGGCGCACCTGATCGACCTGCGGCGCGTCGAGGAGCTGACGCGGATCCGGACCGAGGGCGACACCCTGGTGATCGGTGCGATGGTCCGCCAGTCGCACGCCGAGCATTCGCCCGAGGTCGCGCTCACCGCGCCGTTGCTGGCCGAGGCGCTCGGGTACGTCGCGCACCCGCCGATCCGCAACAGCGGCACGGTCGGCGGGAGCATCGCGCACGCCGACCCGGCCGCCGAGCTGCCCGCCGTCGCGCTCGCGCTGGAGGCCGACCTCGTCGTGGCCGGGCCGCAGGGGTCGCGCACGATCCCGGCCGCCGACTTCTTCCGCGGCCCGTTCTCGACGGCCATCGAGCCCGGCGAGATCCTCACCGAGGTGCGCGTCCCCCGGCGGGGCGGGGGCAACGCCGATGCGCGCTCCGCCGGCGCCAGGCGCGGGGAGGCATTCGTCGAGTTCGCCCGCACCCACGGCAACTTCGCGCTGGTCGGCGTCGCCTGCGTCATCGAGCTGGACGGCGACACCGTGGCCCGCGCGTCGATCGCGCTGAGCGGTGTCGCCGGCGCCCCGGTGCGCGCCGACGCCGCCGAACGGGCGCTGACCGGCACGGTGCCGGACGCGGCGTCGGTCCGCGCGGCCGCGGACGCCGCGACCGCCGAGCTGGCGCCGTCCGGGGACGTGCACGGCAGCACCGAGACCCGCACCGACATCGCGCGCAGCTACCTGCGCCGCGGCATCGAGCTGGCGCTGACCCGCGCCCAGGACCGGAGGTGAGCCCCGTGGACAGAGGCACAGCGGACAGGCACGACGTCACCCTGACCGTCAACGGCCGCACGAGCACCGTGTCGGTGGAGGCCCGCAAGCTGCTGGTCGACGTGCTGCGCGAGGATCTCGGGCTCACCGGCACCCACGTCGGCTGCGAGCACGGCGTCTGCGGTACGTGCACCGTGCTGCGCGACGGCGCGAGCATCCGCTCCTGCACGACGTTCGCCGTCCAGGTCGACGGGGCGGAGATCCGTACGGTCGAGGGGCTGGCGAACGGCGCCGAGCTGCATCCCCTGCAGGACGAGTTCTGGGACAAGCAGGGCCTGCAGTGCGGCTACTGCACGCCCGGGATGCTCATGCGGGCCTGCGAGATCGTCGAGCAGAACCCCGACGTGACGCACGACCAGGTGCGTGCGGGCATCGCGAGCAACCTCTGCCGCTGCACCGGCTACCAGTTCATCACCGAGGCCGTCTGCGCCGCCGCCGCGCGCATGAAGGCGGACTCGGACGCACCGACGGGAGCCCAGGCATGACCACCATGGACCGGCCCGACGCCCCGCCCGTCCGCACGCACAAGGAAGGCCGCACGTGGGTCGGCAAGTCGATCCGCCGCGTCGAGGACCCGAAGTTCCTGCGCGGGCGCGGCGGCTACATCGGCGACATGACCGTGCCCGGCATGCTGCACGCAGCGGTGCTGCGCAGCCCGCACGCCCACGCGGTGATCGCGGGCATCGACGCCGCAGAGGCCCTGGCCGCCCCGGGCGTCCACGCGGTGATCACCGGAGCCCAGGCGGCGCAGCTGTGCGGCCCGCTTCCCGACTTCGGGCCCGATCCCGCCAAGCACACGTGGCGCTGCCTCGCGCTGGACAAGGTGCGCTACGTCGGCGAGGGCGTCGCGGTGGTCGTGGCCGACAGCCGCTACCTCGCCGAGGACGCGCTCGCGCTCATCGAGGTGGAGTACGAGCCACTGCCCGCCGTCGTCGACCCGGAACGGGCGCTGGAGGACGGCGCCGCGCTTGTCCACGACGACCTGGGCTCCAACTGCGCGTATGACCGCACGTTCGACTTCGGCGACGTCGAGCGCGACTTCGCCGAGGCCGACGTGATCGTCACCGACCGGCTGCGCTGGCGCCGCTCGGGCGGCCAGCCGCTGGAGACCGTCGGCGCTGTCGCCGACTTCGACCACGCCACCGGCGAGCTCACCGTGCACACCAACTCGCTGAGCTTCACCAGCTACCTGTTCATGGTGGCCGGCACGCTGAAGATCCCGGCCAACAAGCTCGACGTCCGGCCCGTACCGGCCGGCGGCAGCTTCGGCTCGAAGCTGTTCGCCACCAAGCCTTCGGTGATCGCCGGGATGTGCTCGCGCGAGGTGGGCCGGCCCGTCCAGTACCTCGAGGACCGCGTCGACAACATCTCCAACTGCGACCACCACGGCTCGGACCGCGTCTACGACGTGCGGCTGGCCCTGATGCGCGACGGGACCCTGCGCGGGATCGACATCGACACCGTCGACGACTACGGCGCCTACATCCAGTTCGGCGTGGGCCACCACGGCAACGCGCTCGCCCAGGTCGTCGGGCCGTACGCGATGACGAGCGTGCGGTACCGGGTGCGCGCGGCGATGACCAACAAGAACCAGCAGGGCGCCTACCGCGGCTTCGGCTCGGAGGTGAACAACTGGATGCTCGAGCAGATGGTGGACAAGGCCGCCCGCGAGCTCGATCTCGATCCCGTCGAGATCCGGCGGCGCAACTTCATCCGCGAGTTCCCGCACTTCATCCCGACCGGGAACGTCTACGACTCCGGCGACTACGACGCGGTGCTGGACAAGGCGCTGGAGCTCTCGGAGTACAAGCACTGGCGCGCGGAGCAGGCGAAGGCCCGCGAGGAGGGGCGCTACATCGGCATCGGTCTGATCACCGCGCAGGAGCGCTCGGTGTTCTCGGCCACGGAGTTCTGGTTCTGGTTCGACGAGCCCGGCGCCCCGGTGACGTCCATGCCCGAGAGTGTGACCCTCAAGGTCGACGCCACCGGCGGGATCACCGCCACGCTGTACTCCTGCGCGTTCTGGGGCAACTCCCCGGAGACGATGGTGGCGCAGCTCGTCGCGGAGGAGTTCGACTGCGACCCGCACGACGTCGCGATCGTCTACCAGGGCAGCAAGAACGGGCTGCCCGCCACGGGCCCGGGTGGGTCGCGCACCACGGTGATGCTCGCCGGCGCCGTCGAGGGCGCCACGGCGAAGATCAAGGCGAAGGCGCTGCGGGCGGCGGCGCACCTGCTGGAGGCCGATCCGGACGACCTGGAGTGGGTGGACGGCGGCTACCAGGTCAAGGGCGTGCCCGAGCAACGCAAGACCCTCGCCGACATCGCGGTGATGCTGCACCTGTTCAAGCACAGCTTCCCCGAGGACATGGAGTCCGGGCTCGAGGACTCGAAGGTCTTCGACCACCCGTACACGACGATGCCCTCGGCCGACCGCAAGGACCTCGGCGTCTTCTACCCGTTCATGGGGCACGCCTGCCACGTGCCGGTGGTGGAGGTCGACATCGAGACCGGTGCGGTCACCTTCCTCGCCTACGCCGCCGTACACGACTGCGGCACGCTGGTGAACCCCCGCTCGCTCGCCGGCCACATCGTCGGCGGTACCGCGCAGGGCATCGGGACGGCGCTCTACGAGGAGTTCGTCTACGACGACGACGGGCAGTTGCTCACCTCCAGCTACCTCGACTACCTCATCCCGTCGGCGATGGAGGTGCCCGAGCTGAAGATCGGCCACCACGAGACCCCGTCGCCGTACACGCTGCACGGCATCAAGGGCGGCGGCGAGGGCGGCCGGATGATGGCGCCGGCGGCGATCAACGTGGCGGTCAACGACGCGCTGGCGCCGCTGGGGGTCCGCGTGACGGAGCTGCCGATGACCCCGGACCGCCTCCGGGCGGCGATCCGGGCGGCGGACCGGTGACCCCCCGCGAGTCGGCACGACCCCGTGCGCGAGTGGGCACGGATCGGCGCACGAGCCGGCACGGATGACCGCCCGGGTCGCCGTCGTCACCGGGGCCAACCGCGGCATCGGGCGGGCCATCGCCGTCGCGCTCGGGGCGGCGGGGTTCGCCGTGGCCGTCACGGCGCGGGACCCCGCGACGCTCAAGGAGACGGTCGACGACGTCGAGGCCGGCGGGGCCACGACGCTCGCGCTGGCCTGCGACGTCCGCGACGAGGCGTCGGTGGCGGCCGTGGCCGACGCGGCGCGCGAGCTCGGGCCCGTGCACACCGTCGTCGCCAACGCCGGGATCGCCGGCCCGACGGCGCCGCTGCACGAGATCGCGCTCGCCGACTGGCGTGACTGCGTCGCCACCGACCTCGACGGCGTGTTCCTCACCTTCCGCGCGTTCGTCCCGGCGCTGATCGCGGCGGGGGAGGGGAGCCTGATCGCGGTCTCGTCGATGACGGGCAAGCGCCCGCTGCACGGCCGCACGCCCTACGCGGCCGCGAAGATGGGCGTGATCGGGCTGGTGCGGACGCTCGCGCTGGAGCTGGGGCCGCACGGGATCCGCGTCAACGCCGTCTGCCCCGGCGCGGTCGCCGGCCCGCGCATCGACGAGGTGATCGCCCGTCAGGCCGCCGCGCGCGGCATCAGCGAGGCCGAGGCGCTCGCCGCGTTCACCGGGGCGGCACCACTGGGGCGGCTCGTCGAGGCGGGGGAGGTGGCCGCGGCGTGCGCGTACCTCGCTTCCGACGCCGCGTCGGCGATCACCGGCGAGGACCTGAACGTGACCGCAGGCGTCGTGATGTATTAGGAGTGGACATGCAGCTGATCGATCTCTCGCAGGACATCTACGAGGGCATGAAGGTCTACCCGGGGCACCTCAAGACCGTGCAGTTCGACCACGCCACGCACGAGGAGACCGCCCCGCGTTTCGACAGCGGGTTCTCGTTCCAGACCACCGGGTTCATGCTCAACGACAACGGGCCGACGCACGTCGACTCCTTCTCCCACCTCGACCCGGACCCGTCCGCCGAGACGATCGAGAAGATGTCGCTGGAGCTGTTCTACGGCACCGCCGTGTGCCTCGACGTCACGGAGTTCAAGCCCCAGACCGACATCACCGCCGAGGACCTCGACCGGGTCGTCGACGCGTCCCCGGTGGACGTGCAGCGCGGCGACATCGTGCTGTTCCACACCGCCACGTGGAACAGGTACAACGGCGACAAGCGCTACCTCAGCGAGTTCGCCGGGCTCGGCGAGTCGGCCAGCGAGTGGATCGTCGAGCGGGGGGTCAAGACGTTCGGCGTCGACAGCCCGACGCCCGACAACCCGGCGAGCACCAGCTACCCGTGCCACATGATGTGCCGTCGGGAGCACATCACCCACTACGAGAACCTGGCCAACCTCGACAAGATCGTCAACACCCGGTTCACGTTCGTCGGCTTCCCGCTCAAGCTGCAGGGTGCCCACGGCGGCCCGACCAGGGCCGTCGCGCTCGTGGGGTGAGAGGTGGTGCTGGAGTCGGGCATCGCCGTCCTCTGCCTGACGGCGCTGCTGGCCGCGGGCGCCGTGATGCTGGCGCTCGCCCGTGACCCGCACGCGGACCTCATGCGGTGGAGGTGCCGCCGTCGGGACCGTCGCGGGTAGCCAGCGACCGGATGAGGCGCGCGAGCTCGGCGGGCGCCTCCTCCGGGATGTAGTGACCGCGTCCGGCCAGCGCCTGCCCGTCGACGTTCGGCCAGAGCGCCGCGACCTCGTCGATCATCTGCCGGCCGCGACCGGTCTCACCGCTGACCACGAACACGTCCCCGTCGAAGCCGGACCCGGCCGCGACGGCCCGGACGGCGTCGATCGACTCGGCCAGTGCGCGGTAGAAGCCGGACGCGGCCTCGAGGACACCCGGCTCGCCGTAGACCGCGGCGAAATGGTCGATGCGACTGTCCGGGAAGACGCCGGCCGTGCCGCTCTTCGATCGCAGGAACCAGGCGAGGAACGTACGTAGCTGTCCGCCGACCAGGACCCGCAGCGCGTCGGCGTGCGCGTGGAGGTGCATGTGCCAGAGAGGACTGTCGGGTCGGAGGG
Source organism: Pseudonocardia sp. (assembly GCF_025965585.1). Lineage (GTDB taxonomy): Bacteria > Actinomycetota > Actinomycetes > Mycobacteriales > Pseudonocardiaceae > Pseudonocardia. The sequence continues at coordinate 4,568 of NZ_JAOPWR010000477.1, read as the reverse complement.
CGAGCGCAGCACGGTCCGAGATCCCCGGGAGGAACGCGTCGATCAGCATCAGCTCGGTCAGTTCCCCGGGGTGGCCGGCCGCGAACGCCGCGGCGATCCACGCCCCCACGTCGTGTCCGACAACCGTGACCGGCCCGGCGATCCCGGAGCAGGCCAGGACGCTCGAGAGCCAGTCGGCCAGTGCGGGGGTGGACGACCCGCCGGGCCAGACCTGTGAGGCGCCGATGCCCGGCAACGTCGGCACCACCACGTCGTGGGTGTCGACGAGATCCGCCATGACGTCCGACCAGACCGTCCAGTCCTGCGGGTACCCGTGCAGCAGCACGACCGGCCGGCCGGTACCGCCCCGCACGACGAACGTGCTGGTCCCGTCTGCAGTGACGACGTCGTGCCCCCGGAACCCGAGCTCCTCGAGTGGTGCCGGGATCCGACGCACCACGGAGCCGGCGTAGCCCGGCGGGTTCGGGTCGGCCACGTGGTGCTCCCTTCGTCGGGTCTGATGCCGCTCGATTCCAGCACAATCCCCGCTCGTCGCCGCATTCACCACCGCTGATGGTGAATCCACCATCAGCCGGTGTTTCCCTCCGCCCTCGCCGTGCTCCTACGGTCGGGCCAACCGGACAGGGAGGTCTGCGTGCAACTGGTCACCTACTGCCGTCCCGGGGACGCCCGCGAGCGCATCGGTGTGCAGCACGACGGCAAGGTCGTCGCGATCGACGGGCCCCCCACGATGCTCGAACTGCTGAGGCTCGGCGACGAGGGCATGGCCCTCGCCGCGGCCGCGATGGAGGGAACCGGTGAACGGGAGCCGCTGGACCGCGTCCGGCTGCGCGCGCCACTCCCGCGGCCGAACTCGATGCGCGACTTCATGCTCGTCGAGGAGCACGTGAAGAACAGCTTCGGCACCGTCCCCGCGGAGTGGTACGACATCCCGGTCCACTGGAAGGGCAATCCCGACACCGTCTTCGGCCCCGGGGACGAGGTGCCCTGGCCGCACTACACCGACAAGCTCGACTTCGAGCTCGAGGTGGCCGCCGTGCTCGGCCGGCCCGCCTACCGGGTCGGCGTGGCCGAGGCCGCCGCGTGCATCGCCGGATACACGATCTTCAACGACTGGAGCGCCCGCGACATCCAGTTCCGCGAGATGGCGGTCGGGATCGGCCCGGCGTTCGGCAAGGACTTCGCGACGTCGCTCGGCCCGTGTCTGACCACCGCCGACGCGATCGACATCGGGACCGTGCGGCTGGCGGCACGGATCAACGGCGAGACCTGGTCCGAGGGCGACCTCGGCGCCATGAACTTCAGCTTCCCCGAAGTCATCTCGCTCCTCTCGCAGGACCAGCCGCTGCAGCCCGGTGACGTGCTCGGCGGCGGCACGGTCGGCCGGGGCTGCGGGCTGGAGCTCGACCGCTGGATCGCGTCCGGCGACGTCGTCGAGCTCGAGGTGGAGGGGATCGGCGTACTGCGCAACACCGTCGGCGCGAAGAAGGACCCGGGCCGGCAGGCGATCGACCTGAACAGAGGAGGCACGCGATGACCGAGGTGATCCTGCAGGTGTACCCGGCCCTGGGGGCCGAGGACGAGATGCTCGCCCACCGGCCGATCGGCCGTGACAACGGGGCATACCAGCGGATGCTGGCCGGGCTCGTCGAGCTCTGCAAGGCGGCGGACGACCTGGGCTACTGGGGCATCTGCCACACCGAGCACCACATGCACTCCGAGGGGATGGAGATCTCCCCGGCCCCGCTGATGCTCAACCTCTACCTGGCGCGTCACACGAAGCGCCTCAAGCACGGGCAGCTCGGCCTCGTCCTGCCGTCGCACGACCCGATCCGCCTCGCCGAGGAGATCGCGATCGCCGACCACATGCTGGAGGGGCGCCTGTTCGTCGGCATGGCGCGCGGCTACCAGGCCCGCTGGCAGAACATCCTGTGCCAGCACTTCGGCGTCACCGCGACGTCGTCGGACGCCAGCGACGCCGACAAGCGCAACCGGCTGCTGTTCAGCGAGAACTTCGCGATCATGAAGAAGGCGTGGGCCGAGGACCTGCTGACCTACGACGGCCCGACCTACCAGGTGCCCTACCCGCGCGAGGGCATCCCGAACTGGCCGCCGGCCGAGTCGATCACCGGCCGCTACGGCACGCCGGGCGAGGTGGACGAGAACGGCACCATCAGGGGCGTCAGCGTCGTGCCGCGGCCCTACACCAGCCCGCACCCGCAGCTGTTCCAGGCCTTCGGGGCCAGCCCCGGCACGCTGCGCTGGTGCGGCGAGGAGGACGTCACCCCGACGATCCTGATGGGCTCGCACCAGATGCTGCGCCAGCTCATGGAGATCTACATGGAGGGTGCGAACTCCCGCGGCCGCAGCCCGCGGTTCGGCGAGGGGATCGGCGTCTGCCGCACGTTCTACGTCTACCCCAACGGCACGCCGGACGACGAGGTCAGGGCCCGGATCCGGCGCAGCGTCGAGCTCTACGAGCAGCCGGTCTGGCACGGCTGGTACGAGCGCTTCGGCTTCATGGAGGCGGCCCGCTACGACGGTGAGGAGGGTCCGGTCCCCAAGCCCGGCGAGCACCTCGCCGACCGGCTGATCAACAGCGGGCTGCTCATCGGCGGCACCGTGGACCAGGTCAAGCGCCAGGTCGAGGGCTTCCTGGAGAAGATGCCGATCGACTACTTCGTGTGGCTGTACCACTGGGGCATGATCCCGCGCGAGGAGGCGCTGCCGATGCTCGAGCTCTTCGGCACCGAGATCATGCCGGAGTTCGGGCTCACCGGAGCCGCTCCGGTGGCGGGCTCGTGAGCGCCGCGTCGGGGATGCCCGAGCCCTACCTGCACGACCTGGGCAACGGGTTCCACCTCTACGTGCAGCTCGACGGCAGCTGGGGCCTGAACAACGTCGGGATCCACGTCGGCCGCGAGGCCGTCACGCTGATCGACACGACGATGACCGAGCGGCGGGCACGTGCGCTGCGCGGCGCGGTGGCGGAGCTGACCGACAAGCCGATCCGCACCGTCATCAACACCCACCACCACGCCGACCACACCTACGGCAACTACCTCTTCCCCGAGGCCACGATCATCGGGCACGAGCTGTGCCGCAGCGCCACCCTCGCCACCGGGTTCGCGACCAAGGAGTGGTTCCCCGGCGTCGACTGGGGCGACCTCGAGATCCGGGCGCCCGAGGTGACGTTCACCGAGGAGCTCACGGTGTGGTTCGACGACGTCCCCGGCAAGCTGCGCTACTGGGGTCCGGCGCACACGACCGACGACGTGACGCTCTGGATCGAGGACCGCGGGCTGCTGTTCACCGGGGACCTCGCGTTCAACGGGGGCACGCCGTTCGTCGTCATGGGCTCGGTGCAGGGCCTGATCGATACCCTGGTGCAGGTCGACCGCCTCGGTGCCGCCGTCGTCGCGCCGGGCCACGGAGCCGTCTGCGGGCCGGAGACGATCGGCGACCAGCTGCGCTACCTGCGGTTCCTGCAGGACCGCGCCAAGGAGGGGTTCGCGGCGGGGATCGCGCCCCTGGACTGGGGCCGGCAGATCGACCTCGGTGAGTTCGCGGGGCTGACCGACCGCGAACGGCTGGTGGGCAACCTCCACCGCGCCTACTCCGAGCTGCGTGGCGAGCCGCTGGGCGTGGCGCTGGACTTCGACCGCGTCGTCGCCGACATGGTCGCGTTCAACGACGGGCACCCGCTGCACTGCGTGGCCTAGAAGAAGGGTCGAGCCATCCCTCGTCCTCGCCGACGTCGCGGGCCAGGGTCAGGAAGTTCCTCGTCACGGGCCCGGCTCCGGTGCGCCAGAACAGCTGCACCGGCACCATCGGAGCCGGGACCACGGGGCGCCACGCGAAGCCGTCGGGCACCGGGTCGAACTGCGTCGCGAAGGTGACGGAGAACGCCCCGCCCCTACGGATCTCGGCGCGGGCCGCGGGGTCGCTGTGGAAGACCGCCGAGGTGAGGTACTCGAACTCCTGGATGGCACCGGCGAAGCCCTGGCCGCGGAAGAAGTCGACGACGAGGTCGTAGAACCCGGGGGAGAGGGACCGCGGCCAGATCGCCAGCGTGCTCCGCGCGAGGTCGTGCAGCTCGACGTGGTCGCGACGGGCGAGGGGGTGGCTGTCGCCGAGGACCACCCCGAGCGGCTCCTCGCGCAGCCGGACGTACTCCACACCGTCGATGACGTCCGGGCAGCGGGCCAGGCCGACGTCGAAGCGGCCGGAGCGCACCGCGTTGACGCTCTCGGACTGCCACATCTCGCACATCTGCAGGGTGACCCCGGGATGGCGCTCGTGCAGGCCGGTGACGAGCCGGGGCAGCGTCTCCGCTGCCAGCGTCGGGGTGTAACAGATGGCCAGCTTGCCGGCCTCGCCCGAGGCCGTGCGCCGCGTCTGCTCGAGGGCGCTGCCGACGGCGTCCAGGATGGATCGGGCGTGCCCGAGCAGGATCTCCCCGGCCTCGCTCAGCTCGACCGTGCGCGTGGTCCTGCGCAGCAGCTGCACCCCGAGCTCGTCCTCGAGCTGTCTGATCTGTGCGCTGAGCGACTGCTGCACCAGGTGCA
>NZ_JAOPWR010000440.1 GCF_025965585.1 Pseudonocardia sp. | reverse complement strand
CGGTAGGGCGGGGGGTCCTCGACGAGCCGGGGGTTCCCCAGCCGGCGGGCCAGCGCGGGCAGCGCCACCTGTGCCTCGACCCGCGCCAGCGGGGCGCCGAAGCAGTAGTGGATGCCGCTGCCGAAGCCGAGATGCTCGTTGTCGGGGCGGGCGGGGTCGAAGCGGTCCGGGTCCGGGAAGCGGTCTGGGTCGCGGCTGCCGGCGGCGAGCACCAGCACCACCTGCGAGCCCTGGGGGATCGTGGTTCCGGCGATGGCGACGTCGGCCCGCACACATCGGTTGGGCAGGAATTGCACCGGCGGTTCGTAGCGCAGCAGCTCCTCGACCAGCGGCACGACCAGGTCGGGGTCGTGGCGGAGCCGGTCGAGCACGTCGGGGTGGCGCAGCAGGGTCAGCATGCCGTTGGCGATGAGGTTGACCGTGGTCTCGTGGCCGGCGACCAGCAGCAGGCCGGCGGTGCTCAGCAGGTCGGCGCGGGACATCGGCCCGTGCGGGCCGGCGTCGGTGAGCAGCCCGGAGAGCAGGTCGTCGCCCGGCTGCCGGGTCCGGGCGTCGACCAGCCCGGCGAAGTACTCGGCGAGCGCGGCCCGGACCTGGTCTCCCCTGCGCCGGCGCTCCTCGAGCGTCCCCGTGGTCGGGTCGATGCTCGTGATGAGCTCGTCGGCCCAGCGGTGGAACCGCGGCTCGTCCTCGCGCGGGACACCGAGCAGGTGGCAGATCGCCGTCACCGGCATCGGGTAGGCGAAGTCGTCGACGAGGTCGACGCGGCTCCGTCCGGCGAGAGCGTCGATCAGGCGGTCGGCCAGCTCGGTCAGCCAGGGGCGCAGGCCCTCGATGCGGTCCGGGGTGCACGGGGGACCGAACGGCCGGGTGGCGAGCTCGCGGAGCCGATCGTGCTCGGGGGGGTCCCGGCGGATGAAGGGCGGCGGCACCCCGGGGACCTCCTCCTCGGATGCGTCGCCGCGCAGCCCGGGGCAACGGCGCTGGTCGGAGCTGATCCGGGGGTCGTGCAGCAGCGCGACGACCTCCTCGTAGGCGCTGACCACGTAGGTGCCGTCGGCCTCCCGCGTCACCGGGGTCCGGCGGAGCTCGGTGAAGAGGGGGTAGGGGTCGGCGCGGTTGGCCGGATCGAGGATCTGCTGGAAGATGCTGGCCTCTGCCATGGCGCTGCCTCCTGTGGAATGCCTGTCGTGGCGCCCCCGGCGCATCGACGCACGGCGTCAGCGGCGCTCGATGAGCTGCGCACGCCGTTCGCTCGGGTCGTGGCCGGTCACCATGACGGTGGCGTGGCGGTCGCGGACCGTGGGGTCGGGCAGCTGGGCCGGCACCGGCTGTCGGTCGCCTTCGTCCAGCTCGGGCGGGAACGGCGCGGCCGACTCGATCAGCTTCTCGTAGAACTCCAGCCACTTCGCCTGGTTGAACCCGACCGCGGCGGTGATGCGGCCCTGGTAGCCGTAGGCGGCCACGAAGCAGCGCTCGGCCACCGACCCCTGGGCGATGACGACCTGGTCGGCGAAGGTGGGCACGCCCACCGACTTGATGTTGGTGCCGAACTGCGCCGACCAGAACACCGGAGTGGCCAGGTGCGGCCACCGCTCGGCCGGGGTGCTGATCATGTTGTGAGCGGCGATCCGGGCCTGCGTGACCGCGTTGCCCCAGTGCTCCAACGCCAGCAGCTGGTAGTCGTACAGCGGGTGCGGGAAGCGCGCCACGTCCCCGGCGACGAAGACGTCGTCGCCGACCACCCCGTTGACGTCGAACGCCCGGCAGCCCGCGTCGCAGGCCACGCCCCGCGCGCCGGCCGCCAGCCCCGAGCCGCGCAGCCATTCGGTGTTGCGGACCGCCCCCAGCGCCACCACGGCCACCTCGACGTCGAGGGTGCTGCCGTCGGACAGCAGCGCCCGACGCAGCCGGCCGTTCCCGTCGCCCTCCAGGGCGGTGACGGTGACCCCGCAGCGCAGATCGACGCCGTGCTCGCGCTGCAGGTCCGCGGCGACCGCGCCGACCGCCCCGCCCAGCGCCCCCACCAGCGGCGCCGGCCCGCGCTCGGTGAGAGTGACCGCCAGATCCCGCTCCCGGCACACCGACGCGACCTCGGAACCGGTGAACCCACCGCCGACGACCAGCACCCGGCGGGGCCGGTCGTCCAGCCGCCGGCGCAGCCCGGCGGCATCGTCGCGGGTGCGCAGCACGAACACGCCGTCGAAAGCGGCCTCGGTGGAGCTGGGCCAGGGCCGGGCGCGGGTGCCCGTGGCGATCAGCAGCCGGTCGTACTCGACCATGCGGCCGTCGTCCAGGCGCACCTGCTTGCCGAGGAGGTCCAGCCCGCTGGCCGGGACGCCGAGCAGCCAGTGCGCATCGACGTCGTCGTCCAGGGGCAGCCCGGTGTCCTCAGCGGGCACCCACCCGTCGAGGACCTGCTTGGACAAGGGCGGCCGGTCGTACGGCCGGTACGGCTCGTCCCCGACGAGGGTCAGCGAGCCGGTGAACCCCTCCCGGCGCAGGGTCTCGGCGGCGGAGAGGCCGGCCAGCGAGGCTCCGACGATCAGGATCCGACCGCTCCGCCGGAAAGCTTCGAGCAAGGCCTCGCGCCCGCTCGACGGCGCGCTGCCGGCCGCCCTCGCCGCCGGCACCCGCCGAGGTACCAGAGCGGACGCCCCGATCCCAGCCCTCGGTGCGCCCCCGTCGCCGTCCTCGATCCGATCGACCCCGATGGCCTGTACCGGGCACGCCGCGGCGGCCCGCAGCACCTGGGCACGCTGCGCGTCGTCCGGCTGCGGGTCGTACATCAGCGCCTCGTTGCCACGCATCCGGAACACGTCAGGAGCGAGAAAGGCGCACTGCGCATACCCCTGACAACGCGTCAGATTCACGACAACCCTCATTGCCGGCTTCTTCCCGTGCGGAGGTCGTCTGCGTCGTGTCCCCGATGATGCCACGCGCGCGCGCCCGTACGGAAGTACGGAACGCGGGGCGGCGCCTCCCCGGCTGCCCCACAGCCGGGCTGCCTCGCTGCCTCCCCGGGGGCCGGCTGATCAGCTGACCCGGCCGGGAGCCTCCGACGTGTTTAGGGGACCACCTCACCGCCGCTCGGCCCTGGTCAGGTCCCCGATGTGGCCGTCCGTGGGGCGAAGAGCTCCCCGCGGATCATCGCCTCGGTGCAGAGCAGGGCCGCGCGGTGGCGATCGGCCGGGACGGATGCCGAGAGTTCGATGAGCCCGCGCAGCAGGGCGAAGAGCATGTCCACCACCGCGCGGTGGTCGACGTCGTCGCGCAGCGAGCCGTGCTGCTTCGCCGCGTCGACGAGGTTCTCCACGAGCGTGCGCATCGACTCGAGGGTGTCGTCGAAGAGCTTGCCGAGGACCGGTTCGCGGGTCCGTTCCGCGCCGACGGCCGCGTGGAAAGCGGTCAGGTGGGGCAGTTCCCGTACCGGTTCGATCGCGTACTCGAGCAGCATCGTCATCGTCTCGGGGAGCGTCTCGGCGTTCGCCGTGGCTGCGGTGAGCTGCGGTAGCACGGGCGCGACCAGTTCGGTGAACGTCGTCGCGACGAGCTCGAGCTTCGTGGGGAAGTAGTGGTAGATGGTGGCCGTCGTGAGGCCGGCCTCCGCGGCGATCTCCTTCAGTGTGGCGCGGGAGTAGCCGTGTTCGGCGACGTGGCCCATGGCCGCGAGCATGATCCTTCTGCGCGTCTGCTCTCCGTCGGATCCCGCCGGACGGCCGGGTCGTGCTCGCGGTGCCGCCATCCACCCCTCCTCGAGCTGGTCGTCTGCCCCCAGTGTCCCAGGCGGCTCCGCAGCGCCCGCACCCCGACGACAGCCGGCTTGACAGAAGCGTCAAAGGTGATCCATCCTATAAATCGATCTGACGACAGATTAATTAGCTGCCTCACGGTATCAGCGCCGAACCGCCAGGAGGGCACGTGACCACCCAGCTCGAATCGGACGGATCCCCCACCACGACCGCCACCGCCGCGGCCAGGACCCACACGCCTCACCGCGTGGAGGAACCGTTCCGCGTGGCGCCCGAGCGCTACTACTCGCCGGAGTTCGCCGCGTGGGAGCGCGAGAAGCTCTGGCGGCACTGCTGGCAGGTGGCCTGCCGCGCCGAGGAGATCCCGCGCGCGGGTGACTTCACCGAGTACGAGATCACCGGACAGTCGATCCTGGTCGTCCGGCAGGACGACGGGTCGGTCAAGGCCTACTTCAACGCCTGCCGGCACCGCGCAACCGCCCTCGGCGCCGGGACGGGTGAGTTCCTCGGCGGCCAGATCGTCTGCCCCTACCACGGGTGGCGGTGGAACCTGGACGGGGAGTGCACCCACGTCTACGCCGCGAAGGGCTTCCGCAAGGAGTGCCTGGACCCGGACTTCCTGCGGCTGCGCGAGTGCCGCTCCGTCGTCTCGATGGGTCTCGTTTTCGTCAACCTCGACCCGAACGGGCCGGAGTTCGCGGACACCGTCGGACACTTCGAGAACGCGCTCGCCCCGATCGGGCTCGATCGGATGCGCGTGCGCTGGTGGCGCTACGCCGTCCTGCCGGCCAACTGGAAGATCGCGCAGGAGGCCTTCATGGAGGCCTACCACGTGCAGCAGGCGCACCCGTCGCTGGCGATGGGCGCCGGGGACGACGACTTCGACAACGAGGACGCCGAGGGCTACGAGATCCTGCCCGGGGGCAACGCGCACATGGTGCACGCGACCCTGCCCCTGCCTCCCGGGATGACCCAGGCCGAGCACTTCACCCGCTACAACTGGGCGATGCACCACGGGACGGGTGCGTACCCCACCGAGCGCGAGATGTTCGTCCAGACCGGGCTGCAGGAGCGCAAGATCCCGGACGACCAGTTCATCGGCGCGTTCTTCCAGGAGCTCTACAACTACGCCGAGGGAGCGGGTATCCCGCTGCCGCCCCCCAGCACCGACACGGTGGGGTTCGGGCACGCCTTCCCCAACATCACCGTGCTGAGCCAGTACGGCAACGCCCTGATGTACCGGTCGCGGCCCAACGGGGACGACCCCGAGTCGTGCATCTTCGACGTCTGGGCCCTGCAGATCCCGTCGGCCGACGACGAGCCGGGCCGCCCGACCCGGGAGGGGCCGATCCCGATGGGGGAGTGGCCGCAGATCCTGAAGGAGGACTTCTCCAACATCGCCGGCCAGCAGAAGGGGCTGCGCACCGACGGCATGGACACGCTCCTGCTCTCCGAGCGGTACGAGCCGATGATCATCAACAACCACCAGGAGATCGACCGCTACCTCGGGCGGTTCTGAGATGGCGGCCCCGATCCCGACCGTTTCGGTGGAGCCTTCCGGTGTCGCGTTCCCGGTGGCCCACGGCGAGAACGTCTTCGCCGCGGCCCTGCGTGCCGGCCTGCGCTGGCCGACGGTCTGCTTCGGCCAGGCCCGGTGCACGGCCTGTGCGGCCGAGCTCGTGGACGGTCGCGGCAACGTCCAACCGCCGACCGAGCTCGAGCTGACCGCGCTCGGCCAACTGGGTTCCCGTCACGGCCGCGGGCGCCGCGACGTCCGCGACGTGCGGCTGGCCTGTCAGCTGCGCGTGACCGGGAACGTGGTGCTCCGCAAGCCCGGGGTCAAGCACGGGACGGCGGACCTCACATGAGCGTGACGGACGAGCAGTTCTACGACGTCGTGGTCATCGGCTTCGGCGGTGCGGGCGCCTGCGCGGCCATCGAGGCCGCCGAAGCCGGCCGGTCGGTCCTGGTGCTGGACCGCTTCTACGGTGGCGGCGCGACCGTCCTGAGCGGTGGTGTCGTCTACGCCGGCGGCGGCACGGCGCAGCAGAAGGAGGCCGGTGTCGAGGACACGCCGGAGAACATGCTCGCGTACCTGCGGGCGGAGGTCGCGGGCGTGGTCTCGGAGGAGACCCTGCGCGACTTCGCGTACGGCAGCCGGGAGATGATCGACTGGTTGGAGCGCCACGGCGCGGAGTTCGACGGCAGCCTCTGCCCGTACAAGACCTCCTACCCGACCAACCGGCACTACCTGTACTTCTCCGGCAACGAGCAGGTCCGCTCCGACGTCGCCGTCCCCGCGCCGCGCGGCCACCGGGTGCGGGCGCGGAACTTCTCGGGGAAGGCGTTCTTCACGGCACTGCACGAGTCGGCGGTGCGCGCCGGCGTCGAGATCCGGCCGCTCGCCACGGCGCGCCGGCTGCTGGTCGAGGACGGCGCGGTGGTCGGTGTGGAGTTCACCGCGCCCGCAGCGGGGGCATCGGTCCGCCGAGGGCACGCGGCGCTCACCGGCGCCGCGCACAAGATGACCAACTGGTACCCGCCGGTCGGGCGGTTGCTGCACAGGCTGGCGGCACTGAGCAGCCCCCGCACGCGCACCTGGCGGGTGCGGGCCGGCGGGGTGGTGCTCAGCGGCGGTGGCTACGCCCACGACGACGCCTTCCTGCGCCAGCACGCGCCGCAGTTCCTCGGTCTGGGCCCGCTGGGCACCATCGGCGACGACGGGAGCGCGATCCGGCTCGGGACCGCCGTCGGCGGCGCGCTCGACCACATGTCCGGCGCCTCCGGCTGGCGGTTCATCAGCCCGCCGTCCGGGTTCGCCCGGGGAGTGCTCGTCGGCGGCGACGGCACGCGCGTCGGCAACGAGCAGCTCTACGGGGCCACCCTCTCGGACTCCCTGATCCGGGACCACGGAGCCCACGGCTTCCTCGTGGTCGGCGACGACGCCTGGCACGCGGCGCGCGCCCAGGTGCGCGAGCAGGCCGCGTTCTTCAACCTGCCCCAGCTGCTCTACTGGTTCAGCCCGCTCGGGCACGTCACCGCCGCTGACCCCGCCGAGCTGGCGGCCGCGATCGGCGTCGACGCCGCCGCGCTGCACGACACCCTGACCGGCTATGACCTCGCCATCGAGAAGGGCGAGCCCGACCCGCACGGCAAGCACGACGAGCTGCGCACCCCGCTGCTCGGCGCCGGACCGCTCCGGGCCATCGACTGCTCGGCCGGCACGCCCGCCGTGGTCCCGTTCCCGTTCATGACCCTCGGCGGGCTGGTCGTCGAGGAGCGGACCGGGGCCCTGCGGCGCTCCGACGGCTCGGTCGTCCCGGGCGTGTACGCGGCCGGCCGCTCCGCGGTGGGCCTCTGCAGCACGAGCTACGTCTCCGGCCTCTCCCTGGCCGACGCCGTCTACTCCGGCCGCCGCGCCGGACGGCACGCCGCGCAGGCCGCTCCCGGGCGAGCCGGCCGCACCACCGGTGCCGTCGTGCGCCACACCGAACCCTGAGGAGGAACCGAGAATGATCGACGGCATCCCGATCTTCGACTGCGTCATCCACGTCTACGACATGACCGACGAGAACGTGAACTCGCAGCCGACCGCCCGGCACGCCCGGGACCACATGGCCGCGCTGCAGACGCTGGCGCGGGTGCTCCCGGTCAACGCGGACTATCCCGTCATCACCCGCTGGTCGCCCGAGGACGTGTACGACATGGTCTTCACGCGAGGTGGCACCGACCTGGCGATGGCGCAGACCGTGCCGATCTACGACTGGTACGAGGACTGGTTCGCCCCCGTCAAGGCCCAGTACGAGATGGCGCAGAAGTTCCCCGGCGAGGTGCTGTTCTGCGGGGGCGTCGACCCGGTCGGACAAGGCTTGGACGTCGCGCTCAAGCAGATCGACGTGCAGGTCAAAGACATGGGCGCCCGCTCCTTCAAGCTGTACAACGGCCACATCGAGGGCAGCTGGCGCTGCGACGACAAGGAACTCGCCTACCCGCTGTACGCGAAGATGCTGGAAAACGGCATCGACGTCGTCCAGTTCCACAAGGGATCGCCGTTCGGGATGCAGAACCTCGAGGACCTGTCGCCGCTCGACCTGCAGGCGGCGGCGCGCGACTTCCCCGAGATGAACTTCGTCATCCATCACGCAGGCGTCCCGTTCTTCGAGGAGACGGTCAGCATCGCCGGCCGGTTCCCGAACGTCTACGTCGCGTTGTCGGGCAACCTGAACCCGTACTTCATCATGCCGAGGCTGGTCGAGGAGTGGGTCGGCCGTCTGCTGTTCGAGGTCGGCGTCGACAAGCTGCTGTGGGGCTCCGAGGCGGCTGCGCAGGGCAACCCTCGTCCCTACCTCGAGGCGTTCATCCATCAGTTCGAGATCCGCGATGCGCTTCGCAACGACTACGGCTACCCGCAGATCACCCGCGAGGACAAGATCAAGATCCTGGGCGGCAACTTCGCGCGTCTGATGAAGGTCGAGCTGCCTGCGCCGCAGGCTCCGGCATCGGATCTGGGGTGAGCGCCGCGGGGGTGCCGGCCGAGGTGGACGTCGACGCCGCGGTCGCCGAGCTCAACCTGGCGCTGCGCTCCCACGGCGGAGCGGTCGAACACTCCGGGTTCAGCGAGACGGGACGTCTCCGGTTGCGCATGCTCGGGATGTGCGCCGGTTGCAGGTACCGGCCGATGACGACGGCGGCGACCATCCGCCCCTTCATCAGGGAGCGTCTCGGGGTGGATGTCGACGTCCTGGGAGCCCGCATCAGCGAGGAGGCGGAGGAGCGCCTCGCGAAGGCCCTGGAAGGTAGCTATCGGACTGCCCTGCCGCTCCTGATCGCAGATCGCTGAGCAGCAGACCTCGTGGACGTGGCCGGCGCCGCAGGCGGAGCCGCGATCAAGGCCTGAGGGGGTCGTCAGCGGTCAGCCGGCGGGACGAGCTCGGTGAACCAGCACAGCGAGCGGTCGAAGAAGTCGTCCGCGTCGGACTGGAGGTTCAGGTCGTGCCCCGCGTCGGGGACGACCGTGGTCTGCAGCCGTGCGGCGCGGGAGGAGAACGGCGCCTCGGTGGCGTCGGGATCGGCGAGCTGGGCCTCCACGAGGCGGCGGGCAGGGCTGTTCGCCGGGTCGGCGGTGCCGGGCCCCGGTTGGGGTGCACTGTCCATCGGATCAGCGAGACACCACCCCCGGCGACCTGGGCTGAGCGTGTTTTCTCGACCGCCGAGACCGCGTTCGGCGCGAAAATGACAGGGGCGTGATTTACCGTGGGGACATGCGGACGACGAGCACGACCGGGTGGTGGAACTGCACCGGCTGCGGGGTCGATGCGGAGCTGGTGGGCGCCGATCTCACCGGCTTCGAGATGCCCTGCCCGGACTGCGACGAGGCGATGACGGAGTGGGTCCGGTGGGAGACCGCCGCTCCGGCTCAGACGTGGGGACGTACTCCGGGTCGATCCGCGGCGTAGTTCCGCGCCATCTCGGCCAGCCGCCGGATCGAGCACGGGTGGGGCTCCAGGTGGATGTCGTGACCGCGGCACCACCCGTCGGCGGTCGGCACGTGGTCGTGCAGCAGCCGTTCCACGAGCTCGGGGGACACCGCCAACTGTTCGGCGCATCCGGTGTACAGGTCTTCCGCTCCCATGACCGGTCTCCTCTGCTTTTCAGCCGGCCCCGACCTCCCCCTTACGATCTGGCGGGATGTGAAGGTTCGACCGCGCAGCGAAGTTACGGCGTCCGGCCCAGCAAATGCGGCCGACCGGTCAGGCTTGTGCCGACGAACGCTCCCGGTCCGGTATGTCGAGCTCGGTCAGGGCCCATTCGGCCCATTCGTGCACCGCATCGAGCTGTCGGACGCCGAACTCCCCGGCGAGGCGGCCGAACCCGCTGCGTTCGCCGCGCTCCGGCTCGTCCTCGGATTCCATCGACGCCCGGATCTCGGCGGCCGTCAGCGCCGTGTTCTCCGCGATCGACGTGAGCATCCGCCGCTGGTCCTCGGGCGTCAGCGCCGAGATCAGGAACATGCGCAGCACCTGCTCGTTGCGCACCACCGCTCCCTCGCCGGGCGGCCGGAGCAACCAGGTGCGCAGCTCGTCGCGGCCTTCCGGCGTGACGTCGTAGGTCTTGGCGCCCCGCGGCCCCTCGTGCGCGACGTGCACGAGCCCGCGCCCGGCCAGCTTGTTCAGCTCCGGGTAGATGCTCGTGTGCCCGGCCTGCCAGGCGTAGCGGCCGAGGTCGCGCTCGAACTCCTTGGTCAGCTCGTACCCGCTCGCGGGGGCGATGGCCAGCAGGCCCAGCAGTGCGTGGGAGAGGGACACGCGATCATCTTACCGGCAGGTACTGACATGTCGGTATTGACATGTTGATTCTGGAGGGTGCACGCTCCTCTCATGACCTCCAGCGTCACTCCTCCGTACCTGGCCGGACACCTGGCACCGGTCCCCGACGAGATCGACGCCGTCGACCTGCCCGTCGATGGCGTCCTGCCTCCCGAGCTCACCGGGCGCTACCTCCGCAACGGCCCGAACCCGCTGCCCGGGCAGGACCCCGGACACTGGTTCACCGGGCACGGCATGATCCACGGCATCCGGCTGCGGGACGGCCGCGCGGAGTGGTACCGCAACCGCTGGGTCCGCACCCGCGCGCTGGAGGGCCACCCGTTCCTCTCCGCGGACGGCACGATCGACCGCACCGCGGTCGTCGCCAACACCCACGTGCTCGAGCACGGCGGCCGGCTGCTCGCGCTCGTCGAGAACGGCTTCCCGTACGAGCTGACGCCCGAGCTGGCCACCGTCGGCCCCTGCGACTTCGACGGCCGCCTCACCACGGCCATGACCGCACACCCCAAGTGTGACCCGGTGACCGGTGAGCTGCACTTCTTCGGCTACGGCCCGATGCCGCCGCACCTGACCTACCACCGGCTCTCGGCGTCCGGGGAGCTGATCCGCAGTGCCGAGATCCCGGGCGCGGGGCCGTCGATGATGCACGACTTCGCGATCACCGACCGGCACGCGGTGTTCCTCGACCTCCCGATCACGTTCCGGTTCGGACCTCGTGGGCCACGGCATGCCCTATGCCTGGGACGACGCCTACGCGGCGCGTTTCGGCGTCATGGAGCTCGACCGCCCCGGCGAGGTCCGCTGGTTCGACATCGACCCCTGCTACGTCTTCCACGTCGGCGGGGCGCACACCGACGAGCACGGCCGCGTCGTCGTGGACGGCGCGCGCTACACGCCCGCCGACACCGTCGCGATGTGGGGCGGGATCGGCGGCGGCACCGGCCCGGCCGCCGCGGCCGCCGCGCTCGGCGTCGCCTGCCTGCACCGCTGGGTCCTCGACCCGGCCACCGGCACCGTCACCGAGTCCGCTCGCGACGACCGCCCCGTCGAGTTCCCGACCCTCGACGACCGGCTGATCGGCCGCGTGTCCCGGTACCTCTACGCCGTCTCGGACGGCGCGATCGTCAAGTACGACGAGGCCGACGGCGCCGTCGACGCCCACGCGCTCGCCGCCGGCACCGCTGCGGGCGAGGCAGTGTTCGTGCCCGCGCGAGGCGGCACGACCGAGGACGACGGCTGGCTGCTCACCATCACCACCCGCCTCGACGGGTCGGCGTCACAGCTGCTCGTGCTCGACGCGTCCGACCTCACGGGCCGGCCCGTGGCGGCCGTGACGCTGCCCCGCGGCGTGCCGGCGGGCTTCCACGGCTCCTGGATCGAGGACGACGGGCCGGCGGCCCGATGAACGTCCGGATGCTCGTCCGGGGCCTCGCGTGGGACGTCGGGCTGCCGGTGGTGGCGTACTAGGCGCTGCACCTGCTGGGGGCCTCGGACTGGGTGGCGCTGCTCGTGTCCACGGTGCTCGCGGGGCTGCGGATCGTGTGGGTGGCGGTGCGGCAACGGTCGCTGAACCTGTTCGCCACCGTGATGCTCGTGGTGTTCGGGCTCGGGTTCGTCCTCGCGTTCGTGAGCGGCGATCCGCGGTTCCTGCTGGTCAAGGAGTCGTTCGTGACCGGCGCGGTGGGTCTGACGTTCCTCGTCACGGCCGCGATCGGGAAGCGGCCGCTGACGCTCGCGGCGAGGCAGAGTTGGTCGCCCGGGGAGGCCGGCGTGCTGGCGGAGGAGTACCGCACCGACCCCGCGGTGCGCCGGGGGCACCGCCTCGCGTCCTCGGTGTGGGGCGCGGTGCTCGTCCTGGAGGCGGCCGTGCGCGTGCCGCTCATCTACCTGCTGCCCGTGGACGTGATGGTGGGCCTGTCCACCGCGATGCTGGTGGCCGCGTTCGCCGGGCTGGGGATCTGGACCGTGCGGTGGGTGGCCCGGGCTCAGTCGCGTTCCGCCGCGGCGGCGAGCTGACGCGCCATGAGTACGTCGTCGACGTACCGGCCGTCGAGCAGGAACTCCTCCTTCAGCACGCCCTCGACGTCGAACCCGCAGCGCGCGTACAGCCGGCGCGCCACCGCGTTGCCGCCCAGCACCCGCAGCGACATCTTCCGCGCGCCTCGCCGGACGGCCTCCGCGACGGCCGTCTCCACCAGCGCCGTGCCCACGCCGTGGCCTGCCGCGTCGGGGTGCACGGCCAGCCCGCCCAGCTCGAGCACGTGCGCGTGCGACGGCAGCGCGATGGTGTTCCGCACGATCGCGTAGCCGGCGACCACGCCGTCGAGCTCGGCGACCAGCACGTCCTCCACGGGCTGCCGTTCGGGCGCGAAGAACTCCCGTGGCGGCTCGGGCGGGAGGCCGGGGGAGGTCTCGGACGTCCACGTCAGGTCGTCGATCGCCACCAGCGCGGCGTCGTCCTCGGGCCGGGCTCCTCTGATCTCGATCACCGCCGCAGTCTGCCCGCGCGGCTCACCGCCGTCGCGGTGGCGTGTGAGCGGTCCGGGGCGCGCTGCGCACGGCGAACGCCGAGGACCCGCGGGAGCCCAGCGGGACCGCGGTGCCGCGGGTCCTCGCCCGCAACGGCACCTGGTGGTGCTGCACGGCGCATGCCTCGTCGACGACGGCGCCCGCTGTGGCGGTGATCGTCGTGCGCGCCCTTCTTCGCCCGGTACGAGCCGCGGTTCCGCGACATCGAGCGCCGGGGACCGCCCGATGCGGGGCGGACCCGTCGCCTGACCCGCTCAGCCCCGCTGGATCACCGACAGGATGTTGCCCGCCGGGTCGGTGAACCACGCGATCGGCGGCCCGTACGTCCGCTGCACGCCCCGGTCATCGGTCCACTCGTCCACGGTGAACGTGACGCCGCGGGCGAGGAGCCCGTCCACCGCCGCGTCGACGTCGGCCACGGGGAAGTTGAGGATCGTGAACGTCGCCGGCACGTGGTTCGGCTTCGGGTAGACGAGCGTGTCGCGGTCGCCCGCGAGGTGCAGCGTCAGCAACCCGTCCGCCTCCGAGACGCGCAGTCCGAGCGTGCCCTCGTAGAAGGCCCTGGCCGCCGGGATGTCGTCCACGCTGAACCCGCTGAACGCCCTGCTGTGCTCGAGCATCGGCTCATCCCTCCATGTGGATCAGCGACCACTGGTGGCCGTCGAGGTCACGGAACGCGCGCATGTAGAGGAACCCGAGGTCCTGCACGCCCACCGCCTCCCCGCCTGCCGCGACGGCGATGCCGGTCAGTGTGTCGACCTCATCGCGGCTCGCGGCCGACAGCCCCACCGCCACCTCCCGCGTCGTCGTCGTGTCGGCCACCGCGCTGCCGGTGAACTCCGCGAAGTACGCCTCGGTGTGCAGCATGACGGCGGCACCGTCGCCGAGGTGGACGCACCGCGTGCGGTCGTCGCCGACGGCCGGGTCGACGGTCAGGCCCAGCGCGGCCAGGAACTCGGTGGAGCGGTCGAGGTCGCGTGCGGGAAGGTTGATGAAGGCGGTCCGGTTCACGATGCTGTCCTCCTGGTCGGGTGCTGGCAGAGGGGACGTAGGAACCGGCCGGCCGTTCTCGACATTCCCGGCGGAGGTTTCGTGAAGTTCCTGGTGCTGGTCTACGACAACCCGGCCTCGCGAGAGCAGTTCCTCGCGCTCCCGGCCGAGCAGCGCGGCGCCGCGCTCGCCGCCTACCGCGTGCTGGACGAGGAGCTGGACGCGACGGGGGAGAAGATCGTCTCCAGCCCGCTCGCCTACCCGGAGCGGACTGTCCAGGTCCGGGTCGCCGGCGGCCGGACGATGACCACGGACGGCCCGTTCGCCGAGGTCAAGGAGCAGCTGGCCGGCTTCTACCTGCTCGAGTGCGACACGCAGGAGCGGGCCGTGCAGATCGCCGCGAAGGTGCCGGAGAGCGAGTTCGGGATCGTCGAGGTGCGGCCGCTGATGGACCTGAGCGCGTTCGAGGGATGACTCCGCCGTTCCGGAAGGTCGATGGCCTCCTGCGGGAGCTCGCACCCCAGGTCCTCGCGGCGGTGGCGCGCCACCACGGCGGGTTCGACGCGTGCGAGGACGCCGTGCAGGAGGCGCTGCTCGCGGCGTCGGTGCAGTGGCCGCGCGACGGGATGCCCGACGACCCCAGGGCGTGGCTGATCACCGTCGCGTCCCGCAGGCGGACGGAGATGTGGCGCGGCGACACCGCCCGCCGCCGCCGGGAGGAGACCGACGCGCTGCTCACCCCGCCGCCCCCCGACGACATCCCGGACCGCGACGACACGCTGACCCTCCTGCTGCTGTGCTGCCACCCGTCGCTCACGGAGGTGTCGCAGGTGGCGCTGACGCTGCGGGCGGTCGGTGGGCTCACCACCGCGGCGATCGCCCGCGCGTTCCTCGTTCCGGAGTCCACCGTCGCCCAGCGGATCAGCCGGGCCAAGGCGAGGATCGCGGCGGCGGGCGCGGAATTCCGGACGCCTCCGGAGCGGATCGACCCCGTGCTTCAGGTGCTCTACCTGATCTTCAACGAGGGCTACACGGCCAGCTCCGGCGAGGCGCTGCACCGCGTCGAGCTGACGGCGGAGGCCATCCGCCTGACGCGCGCGCTGCGCCGCTCCCTCCCCGACGACGGCGAGGTCGCCGGACTGCTCGCGCTGATGCTGCTGACGGACGCCCGCCGGCCTGCCCGCACCCTCCCCGACGGCACGCTCGTCCCGTTGGAGGAGCAGGACCGGAGCCTGTGGGACGCCGGAGCACTCGCCGAGGGCACCGCGCTGATCACCGGGACACTCGCCGTCGCGCCGATCGGTCCGTACCAGCTGCAGGCCGCGATCGCGGCCGTCCACGGTGAGGCAGTCCGCGCCGAGGACACCGACTGGCGCCAGATCCTCGCGCTCTACGACCTGCTGCGCAGCCTCACCCCCGGTCCGATGGTCACACTCAACCGGATCGTCGCGGTCGCGATGGTGCACGGACCCGAGGCCGGACTGGCGGAGCTGGCCGAGGCCGGCGCCGTGCTGGACGGCCACCACCGCGTCGACGCCGTGCGCGCGCACCTGCTGGAGCGGGCGGGCGACGTCGACGGAGCTGCGGAGGCCTACCGCCGGGCGGCGCGCCGGACGTCGAGCGTGCCGGAGCGGCGGTACCTGGAGTCGCGGGCGGCACAGAGTCGGGGTGGCGGGATTTGAACCCACGGCCCCTCGCTCCCAAAGCGAGTGCGCTACCAAGCTGCGCCACACCCCGTCGGCCGCAGTCTAGGGCCTGACGCGAACGAGTGGTGCCGCGCC
>NZ_JAOPWR010000386.1 GCF_025965585.1 Pseudonocardia sp. | reverse complement strand
AACCTCATCACCGTGCGGGGGGCGATGGCCGACGGCAACGAGGTGACCGTCTCCGGCACGCTCTACGGCAAGAACCAGGTGCCCAAGCTGACCGAGGTCGGGGGCTTCGACCTGGACCTGGCCGCCGACGGCTACCTGCTGTTCTTCGTCTACGCCGACCGCCCGGGGGTCGTCGGTGCCGTCGGCGCGGCGCTGGGCGAGGCCGGGGTCAACATCGCCGGCGCCCAGGTCAGTCGCACGACCCAGGGCGGCGACGCGCTGATGGCGGTGACCGTGGACAGCCCGGTCAGCGGCGAACTGCTGGCCGACATCGCCGGTGCGATCGGTGCCCGCCAGGCGCGGGCCGCCGACCTGACCCCGCTCTGACCCGCCGGGCTCCGGCCGGCGGGCGCCCACTAATCTCTG
Organism: Pseudonocardia sp.; assembly: GCF_025965585.1. Lineage (GTDB taxonomy): Bacteria > Actinomycetota > Actinomycetes > Mycobacteriales > Pseudonocardiaceae > Pseudonocardia. The sequence goes on along the minus strand of NZ_JAOPWR010000386.1, from coordinate 7,671 downwards.
GCCTCATGCGCCTGGCAGTGGTCTCCGGAGACGGCATCGGTCCCGAGGTGGTGGCCGAGGGCCTCAAGGTCCTCGGCGCGGTCGCCCCCGACGTCGAGTTCACCCCCTACGACCTGGGTGCCGCCCGTTGGCAGCGCACGGGGGAGCTGCTCCCGGACTCCGTGCTCGACGAGCTCCGCCAGCACGACGCGATCCTGCTCGGTGCGGTGGGCGACCCCACGGTGCCGGCCGGCGTCCTGGAGCGGGGGCTGTTGCTCAAGCTGCGTTTCGAGCTCGACCACCACGTCAACCTGCGGCCGGCCAAGCTCTACGACGGCGTCCGCAGCCCGCTGGCCGACCCCGGCGAGATCGACATGCTGTGCATCCGCGAGGGCACCGAGGGCCCCTACGTGGGCAACGGCGGGGTGCTGCGCCGCGACACCCCGCACGAGGTGGCCACCGAGGTCAGCCTGAACACCGCCTTCGGCGTCGAGCGGGTGGTCCGTTACGCCTTCGAGCGCGCCGTCGCCCGCCCGCGCCGGCACCTCACCCTGATCCACAAGACCAACGTGCTCGCCCACGCCGGGTCGCTGTGGTCGCGCACGGTCGAGGAGCTCGCCGCGGAGTTCCCCGAGGTGACCGTGGCCTACCAGCAAGTCGACGCCGCGTCGATGGTCTTCATCACAGACCCGGGCCGCTACGACGTCATCGTCACCGACAACCTGTTCGGCGACATCGTCACCGACATCGCCGCGGCCGTGACCGGTGGCATCGGGCTGGCCGCCAGCGGCAACCTGGACGTCAGCCGGCGCAACCCGAGCATGTTCGAACCGGTGCACGGCAGCGCGCCGGACATCGCCGGGCAGGGCATCGCCGACCCGACGGCCGCGGTGCTGTCGGTGGCGCTGCTGCTCGACCACCTCGGCGACAGGGCGTCGGCGGGCCGCATCGAAGCCGCCGTGGCGTTCGACCTGGCCACGCGCGACCACAGCGCTACCGGCCACACGCGCAGCATCGGCGACCGGCTCGCGGCGCTGGTCAGCGCGCACGCCACCTCGCCGTCCGCCTAGGACTCCGCACGTAGAACGCCCCCGGTCGGATCCGACCGGGGGCGTTCTACGTAGTGCTCAGACCTGCTTCGACGAGCCCGTCAGCATCGTGACGCCCGCGCCGGCGAAGTTCTCGAGGTCGGCCACGGCCGCCGCGCCCTCGGGGCCGCTCATCCCGGCACCGAACGCGGCCTCGTCCTCGAACTCCAGGACTGCGACCAGGTGGAACGCGGGCTTGTTGCCCTCGGCATCAGGAGCGGGATGGGAGATGGTGAAGCGCTTGAGCCCGGGCACCTTCTGGGCCAGCGGCGCGTGGACCTCCTCGTAGTGCTTGTCGAACGCCTCGGCGTCCGCGGGGTGGTTGTAGAGCGCGGTGAGCTGGTACAAGGCAACCTCCGGCAGGCGGGCCCGAGTGCCACGGTGCGCACGGGCTCCGGATCACATCTCTAGTGGATCGGTCGCCGGGCCGACACCGGGCGTCCCACCATCTGGAACGGCGGTGTGACATCGCGGGACACGTCGTGCCATGCTCGCCGCGTGTACAGCACGAGCATGACCATTATCGACGAGCGCGTCGGCTAACCAGCACCACAGCCGACGCGCAGACCTCTCGCATTCGCGGGGGGTCTTTTTTGTGTCCCGAACCAGCCAGGAGCAGCCCCGATGTCCCGCACCGAGCCCGCCGGAACCCCCCTCGGCGACGCGTTCCACGTCTACGACACCACGCTGCGTGACGGCGCCCAGCGCGAGGGCATCTCGTACTCGGTGGCCGACAAGCTGGCGGTCGCCCGCCACCTGGACGCGATGGGTGTGGGCTACATCGAGGGCGGCTGGCCGGGCGCGATGCCGAAGGACACCGAGTTCTTCGCCCGGGCCGCGGCGGGGGAGCTGGAGCTGCGGCACGCGGCGCTCGTCGCGTTCGGGGCCACCCGGCGCGCCGGCCTGACCGCGGCCGAGGACCCGCAGGTCCGGGCGCTGCTCGACTCGCTGGCACCGGTCGTCACGCTGGTGGCGAAGTCCGACCGCAGGCACGTCGAGCGGGCGCTGCGCACCGACGTCGCGGAGAACTGCGCGATGGTGGCCGACACCGTCGCGTTCCTGACCGGGGAGGGCCGGCGCGTGTTCCTCGACGCCGAGCACTTCTTCGACGGCTACGCGTTCGACCCGGACACGGCCCTGCGGGTGCTCGAGGCCGCCATGGGCGCGGGCGCCGCCGTCGCGGTCCTGTGTGACACCAACGGCGGCATGCTCCCCCTGGGCATCGCCGAGGTGGTGACGGAGGTGGCCGCACGCACCGGTTTCCGACTCGGGATCCACTGCCAGGACGACACCGGCTGCGCCGTGGGCAACTCCGTCGCCGCCGTCCAGGCCGGCGCCACCCACGTGCAGTGCACCGCCAACGGCTACGGGGAGCGGGCCGGCAACGCCGACCTGTTCGCCGTGGTCGGGAACCTGGTGACCAAGCTGGACATGCCCGTCCTACCCGACGGCGCGTTCGGCGAGCTGACCCGCACCTCGCACGCGTTGGCGGACATCGCCAACATCGCTCCCGACACCCACCAGGCCTATGTCGGGACGTCAGCGTTCGCCCATAAGGCGGGCCTGCACGCGAGTGCGATCAAGGTGGACCCCGAGCTGTACAACCACATGGACCCTGTGGTCGTCGGCAACGGGCAGCGGGTGCTGGTCACCGAGATGGCCGGCCGGGCCAGCGTCGAGCTCAAGGGCACCGAGCTCGGCCTCGACCTGGCCGGCCATCCCGACGTGGTGTCGTACGTCGTCGCCACGGTCAAGGAGCGCGAGGCGCAGGGGTGGTCGTTCGAGGCCTCGGACGCGTCGCTGGAGCTGCTGATGCGCTCCGCCCTCGGCGAGCCGTCGGGAGCGCCGTTCGTCCTCGAGTCCTACCGCGTGATCACCGAGCGGCGGCCCGACGGCGAGGTGGTGGCCGAGGCCACCGTCAAGATCGTCGTCGACGGGGAGCGGCTCATCGCCACGCAGGAGGGCAACGGACCGGTCAACGCCCTCGACGCCGCCCTGCGCTCCGCGCTCGCGCCGTCGTGCCCGTGGCTGGCGGACGTCGAGCTGTCGGACTACAAGGTCCGCATCCTCACCCGCGGCACCGCGGCCGTCACGCGCGTGCTGGTGGAGTCCACGGACCGCGCCGGCTCGTGGACGACGGTCGGCGTGCACGGCAACGTCGTGGAGGCGTCGTGGCTGGCGCTGGTGGACTCCCTCGCCTACGCGGCACTGCGAGGCCGTCCCACCGCTCTGGCCGCCGCGGCCCGGTGAGCGGCGAGCGCCGCACCTGAGCGCCCTGGGGCGGGCACCGAGTGCGGACCGCAGCGGTCACGGTCCGCACCGGCCCCCGTGATCGGCGTCCCTCGCACGTGAACGCCCCGAGGTGGGCCGTGTCGTGCGGCCGGCCGCGATCGTCGCCGCGACACGGTGGCTCCGATGCCCCCTGCGGCGGCAGGATCGCGTCCCATGGGGGATGTTCTCGAGCTGATCGACGACTTCTGCGACGCGGTGCCGCGCAGCCGCTGCACCGCGACGGACGACGGGCCGCTGCGCCTGTTCGTCCGCAACGGTCCGGGGTGGCCGTTCTACGCGCGGCCGGTGCCGGGGGGCGGGCCGGTCACGCAGGCCGACGTCGAACGGGTGCGCGCCCGGCAGCGCGAGCTGGAGGTGGCGGAGGCGTTCGAGTGGGTGCTGGCCGCCGCACCGACGATGGCCGACGCCGTCGCCGCCACGGGGCTGCCGGTGCAGGTGTGCCCGCTGCTCACGCTGGACGGCGATCCGGCGCCGGCCCCGCTGCCCCCGGGCTACACCGTGCGTCTCCTCGGCCCGGTGGACGGCGACCTGCCCACCGCTGCGCACGCCGTCTCGCGGGTGACCTCGGCGGCGTTCGGCGGGCGTCCGCCTGCCGCACCGTCGGACGCGGACCTCGCGGACCTGCGCGCCGACCTCGCCGCCGGCGCCACGGCCCGGGCCCTGGTGACGGGTCCCGACGGGCCGGTGGCCGCCGGATCGGCGCAACGGGCGGGTGATGTCGTGGAGCTGACGGGCATCGGTACCGCCATCGCCTTCCGGGGCCGCGGCCTGGGCGCGGCGGTCACCGAGGCGCTGGCCCGGGCCGCCCGGGACGCGGGCGCCGGTGTGGTGTTCCTCGCAGCTGCCGACGACGCCGCGAGCCGCGTCTACCAGCGCGTGGGCTTCGGCCGTGTGGGGGAGTGCGGCATCGCCGAGCGGGCCTGAGGGGCGGGCAGGATCGTCGCGGTGAGCCGCCGCACGAGAGCGTGAGACCTCGCCGTCTCGTGGGGGTGTCGGCCGCCGACGGGCAGCCCGTTCCGGTGATCACTGCGCAGTGGTTGCGGCCAGAGGTTGGACCAGTGTGCCGTCGCGGCCCCGGCCTGCCCTTGCCATGATCACCTCGATCTCCTTCCGGTGCCGACCAGGATCACTTCCCTCGGCGGCTCAGCGTGGTGTGGTCGCCTGCTCCGGAGATCGGCGGGCCCAGTCCGGCGCGTGCTCCGGCAGCGGGCCGATCGCCACGAGCCGCGCCGGGACGCCCTGCAGCACCGGGAACCGCTGGAGCAGCCGCATCGGCAGCGGCAGGGATGCGGCCGGGGCGGGCGTGAGTGGGTCGCCGTCGGGGTGGCCGAGCATCCCGGCCATCGGTACCGCGGCCGGGTTCGGAGTGGATGCCGTCGGCGAGGCCGCCACGGCCGGGCCGAGGATCGCCTTGTGGGCCAGCCGCTGCGCGCCCTGGATCAGCGCGGTGGGCCACCAGCGCCTGCGCTGCACCCGGCGCAGCACCGGCCGCGGCACCACGCCGCCGTCGCGCAGGGCCGGGGCCACCAGCCGCGCGGTGGCGACGGCGTCGGCCACGGCGAGGTTGATGCCCACCCCGCCCACCGGCGACATCGCGTGCGCGGCGTCGCCGATGAGCAGCAGCCCGTCGGCGTCCCAGCGGCGCAGGCGCTCGAGCTTGACGTCGAGCAGCTTGACGTCGTCCCAGCTCTTCAGCTCGCCGACGCGGTCGGCCATCCACGGCAGCAGCCCGGCGAAGCGTCGCTGCAGCTCCTCGATCCCCGCGGCGCGCAGGGCGGTGTCGCTGCCCTTGCGGATGAGGTAGCCGCACTGCCAGTACTCGCCCCGGTCGATCATCACGCAGAAGTGCCCGGTGGAGAACCGTCCGACGCCGCCGGTGGGGTCGCCCTCGTGGCGGGGAAGCCGGAACCACCAGACGTCCATCGGCACGCCGAACGACCGCGGCACCATGCCCGCGGCATCACGCACCACCGAGTCCCGCCCGTCGGCCGCGACGGTGAGCGAGGCCCGCAGCTCGTGCTCCTCGCCCGTCACGCGGTCGACGTACCGCACGCCTCCGACCCTCCCGCCGTCCCGGATCAGCCCCGTGACCTCGGCGTTGCGCCGCAGGTGGAACGAGGGCTCCTCCTCTGCCGCCTCGGCGATCATGTCGAGGAAGTCCCACTGCGGCACCAGCGCGATGTGCTGGTGCGCGCCCGGGAGCCTGCGCAGGTCGGCGAGCTGGACGGTGCCGCCGTCGAGCTGGCCCATCATGCGGTCCATCAACCGGTGCGGCACCTTCTCGAAGCGCTCCGCGAGCCCCAGCTCGTCGAGCAGCGTGAGGGTGGACGCGTGGACGGTGTCGCCGCGGAAGTCGCGCAGGAAGTCGGCGTGCTTCTCCAGGACGGTGACCTCGACCCCGGCGCGGGCCAGCAGCAGCCCGAGCACCATCCCGGCAGGACCACCGCCGACGACGAGGCAGGTCGTGCGCTCGTTATTCGCCATGCGTTGAAATTACCGCGGGTCCGCTAGCCTGGCAATACCATGAGTACCGACAGCGCCGTCCGCGTCCGCTTCTCCCCGTCCCCGACGGGCACGCCGCACGTGGGGTTGATCCGCACCGCCCTGTTCAACTGGGCCCACGCCCGTCACAACGGTGGCACGTTCGTGTTCCGCATCGAGGACACCGACGTCAACCGGGACTCCGTCGAGTCCTACGAGGCGCTGCTCGACGCGCTGCGCTGGCTCGGCCTCGAGTGGGACGAGGGCCCCGAGGTCGGCGGCGAGCACGGCCCGTACCGGCAGAGCGAGCGCGGTGCCCTCTACGCCGACGCGCTGGCGAGGCTGATCGCCGCCGACGAGGTCTACGAGTCGTTCTCCACGGCCGAGGAGATCGAGGCGCGCCACAAGGCGGCAGGCCGCGACCCCAAGCTCGGCTACGACAACGCCGACCGCGACCTCACCGACGAGCAGAAGGACGCGCTCCGCGCCGAGGGGCGCGCGCCGGTCTACCGGCTGCGCATGCCCGACCGCGACATCACCTTCACCGACCTGATCCGCGGCGATGTGACGTTCCGCGCGGGCACCGTCGCGGACTTCGTGCTCGCCCGCGGCGACGGCTCCCCGCTCTACCCGCTCACCAACCCGGTCGACGACGCGCTTATGGGCATCACCGATGTCCTGCGCGGCGAGGACCTGCTCTCCTCCACCCCGCGCCAGATCGCCCTCCTGGAGGCGCTGCAGCGGGTGGGCATCGGCAACGGGCCGTTCCGTTACGGGCACCTGCCGCTCGTCACGGGTGAGGGAAATCGCAAACTCTCCAAGCGCGACCCCCAATCCAACCTGTTCCTCTACCGCGACCGCGGATTCGTGCCCGAAGGCCTCCTCAACTATCTGGCCCTGCTCGGCTGGTCGATCGCCGAGGACCGCGACGTGTTCTCGATGGACGAGATGGCGGCTGCCTTCGACATCTCCCGGGTGTCGGCGAATGCGGCCCGATTCGACCTCAAGAAGGCCGAGGCCATCAACGCCGCCCACCTGCGGGCGCTACCGGTCGAGGACTTCGCCGCGCGCGTCGTCCCGTACCTGGAAGCCGAGGATGTGATCACCGGCACTCCGGCCGACGACCAGCTCGCCCTGCTCGCCGCGGCGGCCCCGCTGGTGCAGGAGCGCAGCGTCGTGCTGACTGACGCCGCGCGGATGCTGAAGTTCCTCTTCGTGCCCGAGGAGGACTTCGAGGTGGAGGAGGACGCCGCCGCCAAGAACCTCGGCCCCGACGCCGCTCCGGTGCTCGGCGCGGCCCTGACCGGCCTCGATGCGCTCTCCACCTGGTCCGCGGCCCAGATCGAGGAGTCGCTCAGGGCCACCCTGATCGACGGCCTGGAGCTCAAGCCGCGCAAGGCGTTCGCGCCCGTGCGCGTGGCCGTCAGCGGTCGCACGGTGTCCCCGCCGCTCTACGAGTCCATGGAGTTGCTGGGCCGCGAGCGATCGCTCGCGAGACTGAGGGCCGGTTTGGAGCGCGCGGGAGGGCTCCGCTAGAGTCCTCTCCGCAGGGCGCGAGCGATCGTGAACCCTTGGGGTATGGTGTAATTGGCAGCACGACTGGTTCTGGTCCAGTTAGTCTAGGTTCGAGTCCTGGTACCCCAGCGGCGGTGTTACCCCCGAAGGCAGCACCGGCCAGTGCGTCAGCTACAATTCCACACAGCGTTTCACCTAGGGCCCCGTCGTCTAGCGGCCTAGGACACCGCCCTCTCAAGGCGGCGGCGCGGGTTCAAATCCCGTCGGGGCTACTCAGAAATCCCGTTCCGGTTCTCCGGAGCGGGATTTTCTTTTT
>NZ_JAOPWR010000345.1 GCF_025965585.1 Pseudonocardia sp. | reverse complement strand
GATCCTCGTGTCGCTGTGGGAACTGGTCGCGGGGAGGCTGCGCCGTAGCGCAGCCCATCGACGAGCAGGGCGATCATGCGTTGCGCGTGGCCGGGTCCGTCTTCGTGAGCGGGCAGGCACAGGTTGCCCACTGCTCGCAGCAGGTCGCGGGGCTCGACGTCGGTCCGCACCTCTCCTGCGGTCACGGCGGTGGCGAGCAGTGACCTGAGGGCAGGGAGGAGTCGTTTCTCGAAGTAGACGGGCAGGGCGTCGAAAGCCGGGTCTCCGGAGTGCAGGGCTGCGGCGAGCCCGCGCTTGGTGGCGATGAAGGTGGCGTAGCGCTGCATCCAACGCGCCAGTGCCTCGGCGGGCTCGTGCTCAGCCGCCATGGCCGGGGCGGCGTCGGCGCAGGCGTCGACTTCGTGTCGGAACACCGCCGCGATCAGATCTGAGCGCTGGGGGAAGTGTCGGTAGACGGTGCCGACCCCGACGCCGGCCTTCGCGGCGATCTCCCGCACGGGGGCGTCCACCCCTGAGACCGCGAACACTGCCGCGGTCGCCTTGAGCAACGCGTCGATGTTGCGTTGTGCGTCAGCGCGGACCCGCCGGCCGGTCGGCCCGTCAGGCCCCGCCTCGTCGCGTTGCTCGGTCGATTCCTCGCCCACGCCTTCCTCCACTTTGACTAACCGGAACCATGTTCCGTATGCTTCCGGAAGGATGTTCCACTTAAGCGACGGTAGCGCACCGCGCTGCCGATGTTGAAAGGACCACGGCCCCATGTCGCAGACAGCCCGGCCTTGTTTCGGGATCATGACCGCCCCATCACAGGTCGACTACCACGACATCCTGCGGGTCTGGCGCGAGGCGGACACGATCCCGGAGATCGAGCATGCGTGGTTGTTCGATCACCTCATGCCGATCGGCGGCGACCCGAGCGGACCGACCTACGAAGGCTGGACACTGCTCTCGGCCCTGGCCGCGCAGACCCAACGACTGCGCCTCGGCCTGCTCGTGACCAGCAACCGCTTCCGACCGCCCGCGATGCTGGCGAAGATCGCCGCGACCGTCGACATCGTCTCCGACGGACGGCTCGACTTCGGTATCGGCGCAGGCTCACGGCCCAGCCACCCTCTGGCCCGGCGCGAGTATGAAGCACACGGCCTGCCCTTCCACGACTCCGCCCACGCCGTGGGGAGCCTCGCCGAAGCATGCACGGTTATCCGGCGGTTGTGGACCGAGGCCGAACCGTTCGACTTCCATGGCACCTACCTCGACCTCACCGGAGCGTTCTGCAACCCAAAACCCGTCCAGCGCCCCCACCCACCGATCCTTATCGGCGGACGCTCGGCCCCGACGCTGCGCGTGGTCGCCGAGCACGCCGACCTGTGGAACATCCCGGGCGGCGACATCGACGACGCCGTCCGCCGCAGCGCACTGCTGGACCGCTACTGCGTCGAGATCGGTCGCGACCCCGCCTCGGTCACCCGCTCGATCCACCTGCCAGCCTCCTACGACCAGCCCAGCATCACCCGGGACGCGATCGGCAAAGCGATGGACGCCGGCTTCCAGCACATCGTCCTCGGACTGCCGGCGCCCTACCCCGCCAACGTCGCACGATGGGTTACCGACGAGCTCATCACCATGTCGGCCTCATACTCCAGCCATAGCTCGTGATCTTGCGGCGTGCGGTCCCGGACGTGTTGCGGCGACCGCGTGATCCTCGTCCGTTGTGTCGACTTCAAATGATCAAGCGGTGGCCGTGGGCCACGGCCCAGGGTCAGTCCGGTGGGCGGCGGAGACCGACAGGCTCCTCGAACGGATGGCAGGGCGGTTCGCCCGGGTCGAGACCCGCCTGAATAACGATCCGGCCGCTTCGGCGTGTCTTGCCGTTGACTTGTCCGCCGCGGTTGCCGGCACCGGCCTGGCCCACCGGTTGGCCTGATCAGAAGCCTGTCGCCCGTGGGCGTGACCCGTCACAGATGTGCCACTCGGTGATCCCACCCGGGCCGATGTCGACACCCACCGCGACACCACGAGGTCGAGATCGCGCTCCCGACCGGCACCCCGATCGGGACACGGAAGATCAGCAACGACACCGCAGGCTATGCCGAGCTGCTGGCATGGATCGTCGACCACGCTGCGGGGCCGCGTGTGATGGCGTCGATCGAGGGCACGCGAAGCTGCGGCGTGGGACTTGCCCGCGCGGTCGCCGCCGCCGGCCTGGTGGTGGTCGAGTGCGAGCAGCCCAACCGCAAGGCTCGCCGCGGGAAGGGCAAGTCCGACCCCCTCGACGCCCATCTCGCGATGCTCGCCGCGCTGCGTCTGGACGCCGGTTGACCGAGCGCCACGGCGTCGGCGCAGCACCGCGGCCCAGGCCATCGTGTCGTTCTCTCATGTTGGCCGGTGCCGAAGCGACGCCGCGTTCGCCGCGCTGTCGGAGACCGGCCCGCTGCAGGCCAGCAGCGGCAAGACGGTGCGGCACCGGCTCAACCGCGGCGGCGACCGCGCGTCGAACTGCGCGATCCACACCATCGCCAAGACCCGCATGGGGTGCTGCGCCACATCGCCCGCAAGCTCTACCGCGCTCTCGACACCAGCACGGCGCTCGCCGCCCCGACCTTGACGGCTCCGGCGGCCGCTTGACAAACATGGAAGCGTCTACGGGTCCGATCCGGCGATCGCGCGGTGACGGCTTTCGGCACCTGCGCCGGCGTACGGCCCACCTCGGTCATATGCCGGGTGCGTAGGGTGCGAAGCGCAGATGCGTTCGCTCCAGACCTCCGGCGACGTGCGTCCCACCGCTCCCGGAGGTTGTCGACGATGTCATCCACCACGTCATCCACCGCGTCACCGCAGGTCCAGCAGGACGGCCGCCCTGTTGCGGGCGATTCCACGTCCGATGACGTCGTCCTGCGCCGCGCTCCTGACGGCACCGGGGACGGGGTACTCGCCGCCCGCGCCTTCGCCGCGGGGGAGACCGTCATGGTGGGGTTTCTGGTGGGCCCGCTGTCGGGCAACGACTCGCACGCCACCCAGGTCGGTCCGCAGAGTTGGGCGCGCCACGGCGGCCTCGGTCCCAAGGTCAACCACTCGTGCGACCCCAACTGCGGGGTGCGCCTCAATGCCGGGGGAGCGTTCGACTTCGTCGCCCGCAGGCCGATCGCCGCCGGGCAGGAGCTGACGTTCGACTACGCGATGCGCAACTTCACCGTGGACCATTTCCCGGCCGCGTGCCTGTGCGGCGCGGCCGAATGCCGGCGTTCGGTGACCGGATGGAAGGACCTGCCCGCGCGCCGCAAGGCCGTCTACGGTGACCTCGTGGCGCCCTACCTGCGCCGGATGGACGACGACTCGGACCGGGACATCGCTGCACGCCTTGCTCCCCCTACCGCATCCGCGTCCGCCTGAGACGCCGTCCGGACACCCTGAGGGACGTGCGGGACATCGCCAGAGGGAACAGCCACGCTGTGGGCGGAGCGGTGGTTGACGATCGAGCGGAACGAGGAGTGCCGCTCCGCCCCCCACGGCCCGCTGCGACCGGCTGCGGCGGTTCATGACGCAGGGCTCCATCCGGGATCTGCCCGACTGGATCGTGATCCGCGAGGCGTCG
>NZ_JAOPWR010000314.1 GCF_025965585.1 Pseudonocardia sp. | reverse complement strand
CCCCCCGCACCTCCGGTTTCCGGGGCAGCGGCGTGTCCGAGTACGACAGTCAGAGTACGCACACCTGTCACGGATCGCGGAGGACATGGCCAAGAAGGACGGGGCGATCGAAGTCGAGGGCCGAGTCGTCGAGCCCCTGCCGAACGCGATGTTCCGCGTGGAGCTGGAGAACGGACACAAGGTCCTCGCCCACATCAGCGGCAAGATGCGGCAGCACTACATCCGGATCCTCCCTGAGGACCGGGTCGTGGTGGAGCTGTCGCCGTACGACCTCACCCGCGGCCGCATCGTCTACCGCTACAAGTGATCGACACCAACACCAGAGGACGACGGACGTGAAGGTCAACCCGAGCGTCAAGAAGATCTGCGACCACTGCAAGGTGATCCGCCGTCACGGCCGGGTCATGGTGATCTGCAGCTCCAACCTGCGTCACAAGCAGCGTCAGGGCTGATCACCCGGTTCGTCGCGGTCTCCTGACCGCAAGCAACACCGAAGAACTCGACGCACCTACCGCGCCATACGGGCGCAACCACCCCCGGATCCAGGCCGGGGCCCGGGCAGCGAAACAGCCGGGACGGGCGTCGACCAGACCTGGTTCAGCAGGACGACAGGAGTACACCGCCGCATGGCACGTCTCGCCGGCGTCGACCTCCCCCGCGACAAGCGGATGGAGATCGCGCTCACCTACATCTTCGGGATCGGACGCACCCGGTCCAAGGAGATCCTCACGGCCACCGGGATCAACTTCGACCTCCGGTCCAAGGACCTGACCGACGAGGACCTCACCGCGCTCCGCGAGTACATCGAGGGCAACCTCCGCGTCGAGGGTGACCTTCGTCGTGAGATCCAGGCCGACATCCGCCGCAAGATCGAGATCGGCTGCTATCAGGGGATCCGGCACCGCCGGGGCCTGCCGGTGCGCGGCCAGCGCACCAAGACCAACGCCCGCGGCCGCAAGGGACCGAAGAAGACGGTCGCCGGCAAGAAGAAGGCAGGTAAGAAGTAATGCCGCCCCGTACCCGCTCCGCCGGTGGACCCAAGAAGGTCCGCCGCAAGGAGAAGAAGAACATCGCGATGGGCCACGCGCACATCAAGAGCACCTTCAACAACACCATCGTGTCGATCACCGACCCGGCCGGTGCCGTCATCGCGTGGGCCTCCGCAGGCCACGTCGGTTTCAAGGGCTCGCGCAAGTCCACCCCCTTCGCCGCGCAGATGGCCGCCGAGAGCGCCGCCCGCAAGGCAGCCGAGCACGGCATGAAGAAGGTCGACGTGTTCGTCAAGGGTCCCGGCTCCGGCCGTGAGACCGCGATCCGTTCGCTGCAGGCAGCCGGCCTCGAGGTCGGCACCATCTCCGACGTCACCCCGCAGCCGCACAACGGCTGCCGGCCGCCCAAGCGGCGCCGGGTCTAGGGAAAGGGAGTAACAAGACATGGCTCGTTACACCGGACCCATGACCCGCAAGTCCCGCCGGCTCAAGGTCGACCTCGTCGGCGGCGACCAGGCGTTCGAGCGTCGTCCCTACCCGCCCGGCCAGCACGGCCGGATCCGGATCAAGGAGACCGAGTACCTCCTGCAGATGCAGGAGAAGCAGAAGGCCCGTTTCGCGTACGGCGTGCTGGAGCGTCAGTTCAGCCGCTACTACAAGGAAGCGGCCCGTCGCGAGGGCAAGACCGGCGACAACCTGCTGCAGATCCTCGAGTGCCGTCTCGACAACGTCGTGTACCGCGCGGGCCTCGCCCGCACCCGCCGCATGGCCCGCCAGCTGGTGAACCACGGCCACTTCCTGGTCAACGGCCAGAAGGTGGACATCCCCAGCTTCCAGGTCTCCCGGTACGACATCATCGACGTCAAGCCGAAGTCGATCAACACGGACCCGTTCATCATCGCCAAGGAACTCCTCGGCGACCGTCCGGTTCCCGCGTGGCTGCAGGTCGTTCCGTCGAGCCTGCGCATCCTGGTCCACCAGTTGCCCGAGCGTGCGCAGATCGACACGCAGGTCACCGAGCAGCTCATCGTCGAGTACTACTCCAAGTAGTAGTCGCTCGACACCCCCGGCTCCGCAGGGAGGGGCCGGGGGCTTGCTGCGGCATCAAATAGCGGTTGCCGCAGGCCTGAAGGAGGCACATTCCCATGCTGATCTCTCAGCGCCCCACCCTGACCGAGGACTCGGTCGTCGACACCCGCTCCCGGTTCGTCATCGAGCCGCTCGAGCCGGGCTTCGGCTACACGCTGGGCAACTCGCTCCGGCGCACGCTGCTGTCCTCCATCCCGGGGGCGGCGGTCACCAGCATCCGCATCGACGGCGTTCTCCACGAGTTCACCACCGTCCCGGGGGTGAAGGAGGACGTCACCGACATCATCCTGAACCTCAAGGAGCTGGTCGTGTCCTCCGAGGAGGACGAGCCGGTCACGATGTACCTGCGCAAGCAGGGCCCCGGACCGGTCACGGCGGGCGACATCGTCCCGCCCGCCGGCGTCACCGTGCACAACCCGGACCTGCACATCGCCACGCTGAACGACAAGGGCCGCCTCGAGGTGGAGCTCGTCGTCGAGCGGGGTCGTGGCTACGTCCCGGCCATGCAGAACAAGGCCACCGGCGCCGAGATCGGCCGCATCCCGGTCGACTCGATCTACTCGCCGGTCCTCAAGGTGACCTACAAGGTCGAGGCCACCCGTGTCGAGCAGCGCACGGACTTCGACAAGCTCGTGCTCGACGTCGAGACCAAGCCGTCGATCACCCCGCGGGACGCGCTGGCCTCGGCCGGCAAGACCCTCGTCGAGCTGTTCGGGCTCGCCCGTGAGCTCAACGTCGACGCCGAGGGCATCGAGATCGGGCCGTCGCCGCAGGAGGCCGACACCATCGCGGCCTTCGCGATGCCGATCGAGGAGCTCGACCTCACGGTCCGCTCCTACAACTGCCTCAAGCGCGAGGGCATCCACACCGTGGGTGAGCTGGTGGGCCGCAGCGAGGCCGACCTGCTCGACATCCGCAACTTCGGTGCGAAGTCGATCGACGAGGTCAAGATGAAGCTCGTCGGCCTCGGGCTCGCGCTCAAGGACAGCCCGCCCGGATTCGACCCGTCGGCCGCGGCCGCCGAGTACGGCGCCGACGGGTTCGACCCCGACCAGCCGTTCGGCGACGACGGCCAGGACTACGCAGAAACGGAGCAGTTGTAGCCATGCCTCAGCCCACCAAGGGGCCCCGCCTCGGCGGTTCGCCCGCGCACCAGCGGCTGATCCTGGCCAACCTGGCGACGTCGCTGTTCCAGCACCGCAAGATCACCACGACGGAGGCCAAGGCCCGCCGCCTGCGGCCCTACGCCGAGAAGCTGATCACCAAGGCGAAGCGCGGCGACCTGCACAACATCCGCGAGATCGCAAAGGTCATCCGCGACAAGGACGTCATCCACGCCCTCGTCCACGAGATCGGCCCGTTCTTCGAGGACCGTCAGGGTGGCTACACGCGCATCACCAAGACGCTGCCGCGCAAGGGCGACAACGCCCCCATGGCCGTGATCGAGCTGGTGTCGCAGAAGACCGTCACCGACGAGGCCAACCGGGCTCGTCGCGCGGCGGCCTCGCAGCAGGCGGCCGCTGCGCCGGCTCCGGCGGCGGAGGAGGCGGCCGAGACCGCTGAGACCGCCGAGACCACCGACGGCGCGGCCGAGGCCGCTCCGGAGGCGCCGTACGGCGAGGGCAGCCACGCCCCGCTGGACGACGTGAACGAGGCCCCGGAAGGCTTCGAGATCAAGGGCAACGCCGACTCGATGCTGTACCACGTCCCCGGTTCGTCGTTCTACGACCGCACCGTGGCCGAGGTGTGGTTCGCGACCCCGGAGGCCGCCGAGGCCGCCGGGTTCGCGCTGCCGGCGTCGCAGCAGGAGAAGGACGAGTCCTGATCCACCCGCATCACCCGGCCGAGCCCGCCGTCCTCCCGGACGGCGGGCTCGGCCGTTTCCGTCTCGACCTCGGCTACGACGGCACCGACTTCTCGGGGTGGGCGATCCAGCCGGGCCTGCGCACCGTGTGCGGGGTGCTCACCGACGCGCTGAGCACCGTGCTGCGCGAGCCGGTCCAGCTCACCGTGGCCGGGCGCACCGACGCGGGCGTGCACGCCACCGGGCAGGTGGCACACGCCGACCTGCCCGCGTCGCTCGACACCGCGTGGCTCGTCCGGCGGCTGGCGCGGCTGCTGCCACCGGACGTCCGGGTGCGCACGGTGACCGCCGTGCCCGACGCGTTCGACGCCCGGTTCTCGGCGCTGCGCCGTCACTACCGCTACCGCGTGGCCACCGCGCCGTCCGGGGCGGAACCGCTGCGCGCCCGCGACACGCTCTCCTGGCCCTTCCCCGTGGACGTGGAAGCGATGAACGCCGCCTCGGTCCGGCTGCTCGGCGAGCACGACTTCGCCGCCTTCTGCAAGCGCCGCGAGGGCGCCACCACCGTCCGGGAGCTGCAGCGCCTCGTCTGGAGCGTGGATGACGCCGCGGTCGTCACGGCGGAGGTGTCGGCCGACGCGTTCTGCCACTCGATGGTGCGCAGCCTCGTCGGGGCGCTGCTGGACGTCGGCAGGGCCCGCCGCACGGTCGACTGGCCGGCATCGCTGCTCAGCCGCGGTGAGCGGGCGAGCGAGGTGCCGGTGGCGCCCGCCCACGGCCTCGCGCTGGTGGGCGTCGACTACCCGTCGGACGAGGAGCTGGAGGCGCGGGCGGCGGTCACCCGCAACGTCCGCACCACGGCCACCTGACCCGCATCCCACCGCCCGGCCCCGCGAGCCCACACGTCCGGGTGCGCGAGTCGACACCCGCCGGCGCACGATCACGGCGCGACGGTCCGTCCGTCGGCCGGTCAGGGCCGCCCGCTGGCCGTGTTGCCGGGTGGGGGCGGTGTTGCGGGGGTGTTGCGGCTCGGGGCGCGGCGTTGTCCCGCTGCTGCCGGCGGGGAAGAGTGGTCCGGTGGCCACCGATCCCGCCGGAATGCTGGACGTCGCCGTCGCCGAGGCCCGTGCCGGTCTCGCCGAGGGTGGCATCCCCATCGGCGCCGCCCTGTTCTCGGTCAACGGCACGCTGCTCGGACGCGGCCACAACCGCCGCGTCCAGGACGACGACCCGTCCATGCACGCCGAGACCGCCGCCTTCAGGAACGCGGGGCGGCAGCGCGACTACCGCAAGACGATCATGGTGTCCACGCTGTCGCCGTGCTGGTACTGCTCGGGCCTGGTGCGCCAGTTCGCCATCGGCGCGGTGCTGGTCGGGGAGGCACGCACGTTCCACGGCGGGCACGACTGGCTGGCCGAGCACGGCGTCGCCGTCACCGTGCTGGACGACGAGCGCTGCGCCGGGATGATGACCGACTTCATCGCCGCCCGTCCGGAGCTGTGGAACGAGGACATCGGGGAGCCCTCGTGACGATCCCGACGGTCGACCTGGCGGCCTGGCGTTCCGGTGACCCCACGGTGGCGCCAGCCGTCGATCTCGCTTTGCAGCAGGCCGGGTTCCTGCTGGTCACCGGGCACGGCGTCGACGACTCGCTGCGCGCGGAGGTGCGTGCCGCCGCCCGCCGGTTCTTCGCCCTGCCCACGGAGGTCAAGCAGTGCTACGCCGCGCGCATCGGCGGCCGTGGCTGGCTGGCGCCGGGCGTCGAGGCGAACGGGAACGTGGAGGGTGGGGAGAACCCGCCCGACCTCAAGGAGTCCTTCGCGGTCGGGCCCGACACGCCCACCGGCGACCCCGCGGTGGACGACATCTGGTTCCCGGCCAACGTCTGGCCCGACGAGGTGCCTGAGCTGCGGCCCGCCGTCGAGCGCTACCTCGCGGCGATGACGTCGGCCTCGCGCGACCTGCTGGAGCTGTGCGCGGGCGCGCTCGGCCTGCCGCTGGACACCCTGACGGTGCTGGCCGGGCACCCGACCTGGACGTTCAACATCAACCGCTACCCGCCGCTGACGGAGGTCGGCGAGCCCGCGCCCGGCCAGTTCCGGATCGGGCCGCACACCGACTTCGGCACCGTCACGGTGCTGGACCGCGAGCCGGGGGCGGGCGGGCTCCAGGTCGACATCGCGAACGCGGGCTGGGCCGACGCGCCCTACGACGCGGGTGCGTTCACCGTGAACATCGGGGACCTGCTCGCGCACTGGACGGGCCTGCGCTGGCGCTCCGGCAGGCACCGGGTCCTGCCCCCGCAGCCGAACGCTCCGCACGAGGAGCTCGTGTCGCTCGTGTTCTTCTTCGAGCTCGACCACGACGCGTTCGTGACGCCGCTGGCGCCGCCCCTCGGTCGCCGTGACGACCTCCCGGCCGTGGTGTCGGCGCCGTTCCTGAAGGAGCGGCTCGACGCGATCTCGGTGGGCTGACCTTCTCCGAACGCCCACGAGGACCGGGGTCGCGCGGCTACCGTCGGTCGGTGTTCCCAGGGAGCGCCACCCGGGCCCCGGCCACCCGCGACCAGGCCGACGCCTACCGCTTCGGCCTGCGCCGGATGGAGGCCGCGCTGGTCCGGGGCGACCCGGTGCCGCTGCACGAGCAGATCCGCGCGCAGCGCCGGGCGTCGCTCGCGGGTGTGGTGCTCGGCCTGCTCGGGCTCTGCGGCACGGCCGTGTACGCGGCGTTCGTGCCGAGCCCGAACTGGCGGGCGCAGAGTGTGGTCGTCGGGGCCGGCTCCGGGGCGATGTACGCGGTGGTGCACGGCCCCGACCGGCTCGTACCTGTGGCGGACCTGCCCGCGGCCCGGCTCGTCCTCGCCGCGCTTGGCGATCCCGACGCCGGCCGGGCCACACCCGAGATGGTGCCCGACGCCTCCCTCGACGGGGCGCCGCGCACCCCGACCGCCGCCGTCGCGGGTGCGGTGGGCGTGCGCACCGGCGCGATGGCGGCGGGTTCGTGGGCGGTGTGCGACGAGGTGGACGCCGACGGTCGCGTGCGTGCCACCACGGTGGTCGGAGGCGCCGCGCTGGCACCTCACCCGGGTGTCGATGTCCTGCTCGCCGGACCGGACGACACGACGTGGCTGGTCACGGGCGGAGCGCGGCACCGCGTCGACACCGGGGACGGCCGGCTGCGTGCGGCGTTCCGGCTCACCGACGAGCTGCCGCGGGCGGCCACCGCGGCGCTCGTGTCGTCGCTCCCCGAAGGGCCCGCGCTCGCCACACCCGAGGTGGCGGGCCGGGGCGATCCCGCGCCCGCGGGAGTGCCGGGCCGGGTCGGTGACGTGCTCGTCGACCGCCCGGTGCACGGCGGCCCGCGGTTCCTCGTGGTGCTGCGCGGCGGTCTGCAGGAGGTGCCCGCGGTGCTGGCGGAGCTGCTGCGCGTGGCGTCCGGCGCGCGGGAGGTGCGGCCGGTCGACGCCGACGTGCTGGGCACCGCGCGATTCGTGGACGACCTGCCCGTGGCGGGCTGGCCCACCGCCGCGCCCCGGCTGCAGGAGCCCGACCAGGCCCCGGTGACGTGCTGGACGTGGAGCGTCGACGGCCCGCCTGCCGGCGGAGTGTGGACGGGCACGGCCGTCCCGTCGGCGCCGGGAGCGGCCACCGTGGCGCTGGCCCAGGCCGACGGCACCGGCGAACGCGTGGACGCCGTCACCGTCGGTGCGGGCGGGGCCGTGCGGGCCACCGCTCCCGGGCGGGCTCCCGGTGCCGGGCCGCTGTGGCTGGTGTCGGGCAGCGGGGTCGCCTCGGGCGTGGCCGACGACGCCACCGCCGTCGCGCTCGGCGTCACCGCTGCCGGCCCCGCCCCGGAGGCCGCGCTGCGGCTGCTCCCGACCGGCCCGGTGCTCGACCTCGCGCAGGCGGGGCGGGTGGTGGACGTCCTGCGGTCCGGCTAGCTCACGCCGGCCCCGTGGGGCACTGTCGGAGCGGCCCGGCACCGGGAGCCCGACGCGAGGAGGCGGTGTTCGCGGTCGCCCGGATCGCGGTATGGGATCGCCCTCGCGCTCGGGGAGCACGCCGAGCCGGCCCCGCGGTTCCGCGCGTCGGGGGCTACATCGGTCCGCGGCGCGGCTGACGTCCTGCCGGCCTGCGGCGCAGCAGGCACGCGGCGACGAGCGCGGCCACCAGCAGCGCCTCGACGGCCGGGGCCGGGGCCGGGGCGTGCGGCGTCCCGCCCGTGGTTCCGGCGATGTCGGCCGTCACCACCTGCCCGGGGGCGACCGACGGGGCCAGCACGTCCGGCACGGCGGTGAGGGCCGCGACCGGGTCGACGACGCCGTGCCCCAGCGCGCGGCTTCCCGGGGCGCGCCGGGCCGTGGCGAGGATCCGGTCCACCACCTGCGCGGCGGTGAGTCCGGGGAACCGCCCGCGCACCAGGGCGGCCAGGCCGGCCACCCGCGGCGCGGCGAAGCTCGTGCCCGCCACTTCCGTGGTGCCCCCGCCGACAGCGAGCGAGCGCACCCCCGTGCCGGGCGCGGCCACGTCGACCCACGGTCCCGGCACCGTGAAGGCGGCGGGCGCGTCGTCCGGGCCCACGGCGCCGACGGTCAGGACATCGTCGCCGTACCAGCCTGGGAGCGACACCTGGTCCCCACCGGCCGTGCACGATCCGGCGCCGGTGTTGCCGGCGGCCGCGACCACCACCACGTCCGACTGGGCGGCGAGGCGCAGGGCCGCCTGGATCGCGGCGCCCTGGGTGGCCGCCTCGGCGGCGGGCAGGCACACCGCCTCCGAGATGTTGACGACGCCCGCGCCCTCACGCACGGCGAGGACGACGGCATCGGCCAGTGTCCTGACGTCACCGGCCGGGCGTGCTGCGCCGTCCGGGCCCGGTACCTCGAACGACGGGCTGGACTGCCGGATGGAGAGCAGTTGTGCGTCCGGGGCGACGCCGACCACCCCGTCGGATCTCGGGCCCTCGGCCGATGCGGCCAGCAGCCCCGCCACCGCCGTGCCGTGGCCGTCGCAGTCGTCGAGCCCGTCGCCGCCCGCCACGTAGTCGCCGCCGCCGCGCAGCCGCGCGCCGAAGCGCGGACCGGGCTGCACCCCGGTGTCGATCAGGGCGATCACCTGCCCCGCGCCGGTGGCGAAGCGGTGGGCCGCGGCGAGCTGTGAGCGGTCCGCGTCCGGGGCGACCGTGGGCGGGGTCGCGGCGGGTGGGGTGCAGCGCTCGGGCCGGCGCAGGCCCTCCACAGCGTCGGGACGGACGCCCGGTGGCGCGGCGGCCGTGAGCGGCGGGGGGACCGGGTCGTCCGTGGCCTGGCGGGGCAGGCGGGTCCCGAGCAGCGGCCCTTGCCCGGCCGGCGGCGCCGTCGTCAGGGGCGCTGTCCTCAGCGGCGGGGTCCTCAGCGGCGCCGTCCTCAGCGGTGGCGGACGAAGCGACGGCACCGGGCCAGCCGCCGTCACCGGGCGGCCCGGTCCGTCGGCATGTCCGACAGAGGGTGCTGTCGACACGTGGGTCGTGGCCGGTTCGACGGGCCGGGACGCCGCGTGCGGAGGCAGGCCGGGGTGCACGGTCGGAGCCGTCAGCAGGACCACCACCAGCACGGCGATCCGGGTGAGCACCGGCCGTCACAGCCCGCGGACGAGGCCGAAGAGGTCCATCGCGGCGAACGCCAACGGCACCGCCGCCGCCACGAGCAGGCCCTCGACCAGGTCGATCGCGCGCCGCGATACCGGCGACGCCCCGGGGGTCGCGCGCCCCGCGGCCACCAGCCCGGCACCTGCCACGACCAGCAGCGCGACGGCCGCCGCCGCGCGCACCGCGGAGCTCGCCGGGGCGGCCAGGGCAGCGAGCACGACGCCCGCTCCGATCGCGGCCGACACGGTGACGAGGGCGGGGGCGACGTCGGCGTAGCCGCGGGCGCGCAGGACGAGCACCACGACCACGACCCCGGCGAACGACGGTCCGGCCCACCCGCCCGCGGTGGCCGCGAGCACGGCCCCCGCGGCGGCCACCACCGAGCAGGCTCCGGCGAGACCGGCGAGGAACCCGCGGGCGAGGTCGGCCCGCTCGGCCAGCTCGTCGGGCGGGAGGACGTCGACGTCCGCGTCGCCCAGCTCGGACCCGTCGGCGGGCACCACCGGGCGCGGCAGCCCGGCGAGCCGGAGGGCGATGCGGGGCAGCAGCGGCCCGGCGACCACCGCCACCGCCGCGACCAGCGCACTCGCCGCCGTCGGTACCTGCCCCAGCTGCACGCCGACGACGCCTCCGGCGGCGAGGACCGCCGCGACGACCGTGCCCACCAGCACGGGGGCGACCACCCGCAGCAGGACCTGCGCCACCGCAGCCGCGGTGCCCGTCGCCGCGACGGCCACCAGCGGCGCGGATCCCGGTGGCACCGCCGTCCACCCGGCCGCGCCCGCCAGCGGAACGGCGGCGAGGGCCGCGGTATGGGCCACGCCGAGCGTCGGACCGGATCCGCGCACCAGGTGCGCCGTGTACGCGAGCGCGGCGACGGCGGCCGTGGCGGCCGGCAGGGCCGCCACCCCCGCGCCCGGGCCCGCTCCGGCCATCA
>NZ_JAOPWR010000312.1 GCF_025965585.1 Pseudonocardia sp. | reverse complement strand
ATGATGGAGCACGACATCGCGCACTGGTCCGACGTGGTGCGCCATCGCCGGTCTCCCGAGGGGCGGACGCTGTGGCGGCGCTTCCTGGTGGTCCTGGTCCCGGCCGTGCTGGTGCTCATCCTCCTCGCGACGGGCGTGGCGTCCGGCGCCGTTCCCGTGGCGTTGGCGCTCGAAGGTCAGCAGTCGCTGAAGATCACCGCCCAGCAGCTCCATGCCGAGGCCACGGGCACGTTCCCGTCGTTCGTCCAGAACAAGGACGGCTCGCGCCAGCCGGTCATCGTCGTAGGGCTGAACGAACTGAGCCTCGGCGGGCTGTGCGCATCCACGGCGGTCAGCACCCCGGTCGGGAAGTACGTCCTGCGCATCACCACGGCCCCGGGGTCGGCCCCGGTCCAGGCCGGTGCGGTGCAGTTCGCGCTGGAGAGCATCGACGGCCTCGGGGCGTTCGGGCAGCAGCTGTCGATCAACCACGACCTCACCGCGCCCGACGGCACGCCGATCGACACCTCCACCGGCGGGGTGCCACTCACGGTGGGCGGCCTCGGCCTCGACGTGAGCGCCACCGCCCGCTGGGCGACGGTCAACCAGCTGAAGCTCTCCGGGCTCGGGCTGAAGGTCGGCCAGGACCAGAAGGAGTGCTTCTGATGGCCGCGGCGCCCGTCGGTCACCGGCGCGCCCGCAGCGCGCCCACTCCGGCTCGCGGCCGGCTGGCGTGGCGGCGGTGGCGCCGCAGCCGTCCGTTCTGGGCGGGCGTGCCCACGATCGCCGCCGGCGTGGTGGTCCTCGTGGTGCCCGGGGGGAACCTGGACGTGCTGTTGCTCCCCGGCGTCGCCGGGATCTCCGGGTTCCTGTTCGGTGCCGCGCTCTGCGCGCTCGGCCTGTTCTTCTGGTTCCAGCCGCGCAGCCGGTCGTTCGTCGGCATCGCCGTCGTGCTCGTGTCGATCGGGGCGCTGGTGGCCACGAACCTGGGCGGGTTCGTCCTCGGCACGCTGCTGGGGATCGTCGGCGGTGCGCTCGGGTTCGCGTGGACGCCCCACGTGCAGACCCACGGCCGCCGCAGCGTCCATGCCGTCGACGAGACTGGGTGACATGGCCGACTACCGCATCGACGACCTGGCCCGCGCCGCCGACACCACGGTGCGCAACGTCCGCGCGTACCAGGACAAGGGACTGCTGCGGGCGCCGCGGCGTGAGGGCAGGGTCGGGCTCTACACCGACTCCCACCTGGCCCGGCTCCGGCTCATCGGCCGGTTGCTGGCGCGTGGTTACACAGTCGCCAACATCGCCGAGCTGTTCTCGGCGTGGGAGCAGGGCCGTGACCTGTCCCAGGTCCTCGGCATCGAGGAGCTGGTAGCGGGCCTGTGGAGTGACGAGCGACCGGGACGCGCCACGCAGGCGGAGGTGGCCGCGTTCCTCGGCGACCCCCCGGCGTCGCCCGAGCAGGTCACCGAGTCGGTCCGCATCGGCCTGGTCGAGGAGGACGGTGACGGCCACCTGCGGATCCCGAGTCCGCAGATGATGCAGGCAGCGCGGGAACTGGTCGCCGCCGGTGTGCCGCTCGACGCGCTGCTGAGCCTCGGCGGCCGGCTCCTCGCGACCCTGGACGACGCCGCGCGCCGCCTCGTCGAGGTCCTCATGGCGTACATCCCCGCGGACGCCGAGCCCGGGTGGATGCCCTCGGGGGAGGACATCCCGCGCATCGCGCGGTTCCTCGAGACCCTGCGTCCGACGGTCGAGAACGCGCTGCAGGCCGCGGCCGCGCAGGCCCTGCAGCGCCACATCGACGCGGCGTTCGGCGACTACGTAGCGCGGCTGTCCCCGCTCGCGGGGCCGGCGGAGTCGTCGGTCTGAGCCTCGGGCCGGGAGCGGCACCGCCCCGGCATGACGGAGCCGTCGCGGGCCGGCCCGGAGTGCACACGGCCGAAGTCGCGAGCGGGGCGGGCGCCTGTTCGGCTAGGCGCAGCTGCTAGCCTCCCTCCAGAATTGACGTATTCGTCAATGAAGGAAGGGACGGTCGCGACGATGCGCCCACGCTCTCTGAGGCTCCTGCGTACCGCGCTGGGGCTCGGCCTCGTGCTCGTGGCGACGCTCGTCGTGTCGGGGGCACGGGCAGAGGCAGCCCCCGCGGCCGGTTGCTCCGATGTGGACGTCCCGGTGGCCATCGGGCCCGGCCTGCCCGCCGACCAGCGGATCCACGGTCGGCTCTGCCTGCCCGAGGGCGGCCCGTCCCCCGTGCTCCAGGTGCTCGTCCACGGCGCGAGCTACGACCACCGCTACTGGGACTTCCCAGGTTTCGACGGGCGCTACTCCTACGTGCAGCACATGCTCGGGCAGAGCTTCGCGACGCTCGCCGTGGACCAGCTCGGGGTCGGTCGCAGCTCGCACCCGCCGAGCGCCCTGACCACCCAGCTCGCGGCGGCGAACGGTCTGCACGACGTCATCCGGGCCGCACGGCAGGGCGGCCTCGGTCCGGCCTTCCGGCAGGTCGTTCTCGTCGGGCACTCCTTCGGGTCGCTGACCTCCTGGCTCGAGGCAGGCACCTATCACGATGTCGACGGCGTCGTCACCACCGGCGCCTCGCACGTCATCGGCGCAGGCGCCCTCGCGGGTCTGGCGGTGCTCGCCCGGCCGGCGCAGCTCGACCCGGTCACCGCCCCCGCGGTGCCGCCCCTCGACCCGGGCTATCTCAGCATCCCCGGGGCGCGCGCCTCCGCCTTCTACTACCTCCCGAACGCCGATCCGAGGGTCGTCGCGCAGGACGAGGCCACGCGGAGCGAGATCCCCGCGGGCGTCGCGGCCTCGATCCCGGTCTACATCCCCGCGACGCTCGGGATCGACGTCCCGGTGCTGGAGATCAACGGCCACTACGACAAGCCCTTCTGCGCGCAGGGCGGAGGCGGCTCGCCCGTCGACTGCAGCTCCGACGAGACCCTCCACGCCGCGGAGGCCCCGTTCTTCTCTCCCGCGGCCCGGCTCCGGACGGTCGTCATCCCTGACGCCGGACACGA
>NZ_JAOPWR010000302.1 GCF_025965585.1 Pseudonocardia sp. | reverse complement strand
CCGCACGCGCAGCACCGCGACGGTCAGGTCCGAGCGGGCGGGCGGGGCAAGCAGCCCCTCGGCGGTGACCGCCTGGCCGGGGAGCAGCCCCTCCCAGCCCTCGACCGGCGCGAGCAGCAGCACCCGGCCGCCCGCGACCCACCGGCCGGGCCCGGCCGTGGCCTCGGCGAGCGTGGCGGACACGACGACCTGCGTGGCACCGCCCGGACGCGACCCGTAGGCCGAGCCCTGCAGTGCCCGCGGGTCGTCGCGCAGCACCACGCGCAGCGTGGCCGCCGCACCCCGCTGCGCCTGCTCGTGCAACGGATGGGTGGCGACGAGCAGCGTGTGGGCACCGATCACGAGCCCTGCCGCGGCCGCGCACGCCGACACCGCGAGCAGGGTGGGCGCCCAGGAGCGGCGCCACGCCACGACGGCGGCGCCCCCGGCGAGGAGGGTGACCGTGGCATCGGCGACGGTGCCCAGGCCCAGCCCGACCAGCGTGACCGCCCAGACCGCGAGGGCGGCGGGGACGAGCCGCAGGTCGGGCGGTCGCGCCGGTTCGTCGAGCGTGGGCGCTCTCATCCGACCGTCACCAGCTCACGGAGCTGGGCGAACCGCCGCTCGCCGATGCCCTCGATCTCACGCAACTGGTCGACCCGGGCGAACCGTCCGTTCGACGTGCGCCAGTCGAGGATGCGCTGCACGGTGACCGGCCCGATCCCGGGCAGGGTGTCGAGCTGGGCGGCCGTGGCCATGTTCAGGTCGATCTTCCCCACCGGAGCGGCGGCGCCGCCCGCGGTGGCCGCGCCGGCCCCGGAGCCGGAGCCGGGAGCGGCCGCGGGTGCATCGGCCGCGGGCGAGACGCCCACCGCCACCTGCTCGCCGTCGACGACCTTGCGGGCCAGGTTGAGCCCGGCGAGGTCGGTGCCGGGCAACGCCCCGCCCGCGGCCTCC
Organism: Pseudonocardia sp.; assembly: GCF_025965585.1. Lineage (GTDB taxonomy): Bacteria > Actinomycetota > Actinomycetes > Mycobacteriales > Pseudonocardiaceae > Pseudonocardia. The sequence goes on along the minus strand of NZ_JAOPWR010000302.1, from coordinate 6,188 downwards.
AGCACGTCGGCGACCCGCGACCCGGACGGCACCCGCACCAGCCCGCGCCTGCGCACCTTCCCCGAGACGCTCACGACGAGCGGCCCGGCCGTGCCATCGGAGGCTGCGACGGGCGCGTCCGGGGAGACCGCGCCACCGGTGTCGGGGACGGCCGAGGGGCCCGACACCGCCACCGCGGGCAGGCCGCTGACCGGCTCGGCGCGGGGCCGCTCGGTCCACACGCCCACGGCCGCCACGACCGCGGCCGCGGCCGCGACCAGGGCCAGCGCGGTGGCGCCCGGGCGGCCCGGGTCCACGCGGGCGCCCCACCACGTCGCGGGGACGAGCCGCCGCACCGCACCGACCAGGCCTCGACGGGCCTGCGGCTCAACCACCACCGGGAACGGCTCGGTGGGCGACCCCTCCGGCTCCCTCCACCGACCCGCTGCCCACGGCTCCCCCGCCGCGAACGGCATGTCCGACACCGCCGTGGATCGGGACGCCGCGCGCTCGGACACCGTCGGCGCGGACGGCTCCGGCCGCGGGGGCAGCGGGGGCGACCACGGGATCGGGGGCGGGCCCAGCACCGCGGCCAGCCGCTCGGCGGAGGCGGGAGGGTCGGATCGGGCCACGTGTCGACGCTAGGACGGGAGAGGGGCCGCGCAGCGGCGATCGCCGAACTGTGGACGGCCATATCCCGATGGGGACAACTCCCCGCTCCAGCCCCGCCGTCCGGGAAAGCCGTCGGCCCCCCACACCACACTGGACACCGGGGGCGGCGCCCTACCCCCGGTCCCTCAGCCCTTCGGCACCACCACGACCGCGAGCAGCCCGGTGCCCACGTGCGCACCGATCACCGCACCCACCTCGGAGACGAGCAGCCGCGCCACGTCCAGCCGCTCCCGCAGCCGCGCCGCGAGCTCGTCGGCGCGCGCGGCGGCGCCGAGATGGTGCACCGCGATGTCCACGGGCCCCTCCCCCGCCGCCTTCACCGCCAGCTCCACGAGCCGCTGCGCCGCCCGCGCGGTGGTGCGCACCTTCTCCAGCGGCACGATCCGCCCACCGGCCACGTGCAGCAGCGGCTTGACGGCGAGGGCCGTGCCGAACAGGGCAGCGGCGGTCCCGATCCGGCCACCACGACGGAGGCGCTCGAGCGTGTCGACGGAGAAGAACATGCGGCAGCGCGCGGCCACGTCGACCGCGGCGGCCTCGACCTCCGCGCCGCCGGCCCCCGCCTCGGCGGCGTCGGCTGCCGCGAGCACCGCGTACCCGAGGCCCATGCCGGCCGCGCCGGAGTCGACGACGCGCACGCGGTCGGCCCCGACCTCCTCCGCAGCCACCCGCGCCGCATCCCAGGTGCCCGACAGCTCCCGCGACAGGTGCACCGACACCACGCCGACGGCCCCGGCGTCGAGGGCGGAGCGGTAGCAGGCGGCGAACTCCGCGGGCGTCGGACGGGAGGTCTGCACGTCCAGGCGCCGGTCGGCGAGCGCCACGCGCAACGCGGCGGTGTCCACGTCGACGCCCTCGCGCCCGACCCGCTCCCCCAGCCGTACCTCGAGCGGCACGACGTGGATGCCCCGCTCCTCGGCGGCACCGGGCGGGAGGTAGGCGGTGGAGTCGGTGACGACGGCGATGACCGGGCGGCGGACGGGCACGACGGCGGACCCTACTTCCGCAGCAGCGGGCGCAGCACGGCGGCGCACGCCTCGCCCACGGCGGTGTGGCCCGGCCAGCCCCAGTGCATGCCGTCCGGGTTGCCGTGACCGCCCAGGACGTGCTCGCCGACCAGCGCAGGCAGGTCCAGCAGCGCGACGTCGTGCGCACCCGCCCACTCCCGAGTGGCCCGCTCGGCGGCGGGACGCCCCGCGTGGACGCCCGCGTACTCGGGGGCCCGGTGCAGCGGCGGCAGGATCGCGACGACGGGGATGCCCGGCCGGATCGCCACGACGGCCGCCCGGCACAGGTCCAGGTGGCGCACGGTGAGGTGCGGCGGCAGCGCGACCGGACCGCCGCCGGGGACCGCCCGGGCGAACCCCCACGAGAGCACGGGCTGGGCCCGCCGGTAGCCCGTGCGCACGGCGCGGCGCAGCCCGTCGGGCCGCAGGGCGGGGATCAGCTCGCGGAGCGCGGTGGGCAGCGGCGAGGGCAGCGTGTCCATACCGCCGACGCCGAGCACCAGCGCGTCGACGCGGGGCATCACCGCCCACACGCGCGGGTCGTGGCACAGCGCGTGCCAGGCGTGCCGGGCGGTCCAACCGATGCCGGCGACGAGCTCGGCGCGCCCGCCGAGCGCAGCGGCGGCGATGTTGGGCCACAGCCGCGGGTCGTCGGCGGGTTCGCCCCGCTCGGGGCCGTGGAACGCCAGGGAGTCGGCCAGGACGAGGAGCGTGGGCGGCAAGCTCAGGCGCCCACGTTGTAGCCGGCGAGCCTCCAGCGCGGGTGGTCGTCGCGGCGCGCGAGCGAGGCCCAGCGGCAGTTGCCCATCCCGCCGATCGACGGCCAGGTGGACGTCGGCAGGCCCAGCAGTCCGCACACCAGCCCGGCGATCAAGCCGCCGTGCGCGACCATGACGACGATGCCCTCGGGGTTGTCGGCGTACTCCTCGTCGAGCTCGTCGACGACGGGACGCGCCCGGCGCACCACCTCGATGCGCGACTCGCCACCGGGCGGCGTCCACGCGGGGTCCGACCGCCACGCGGCGATGGCGCCCGGGTAGTCGGCCTCGATCTCGGCGACGGTGCGGCCTTGCCACTCGCCGAGGTTGGTCTCTCGCAGCCGCGGGTCGAGCTTCACCGGCAGGTTCGCCGCCGCCCCGACGACCTCGGCCGTGTCGACGGCCCGTCGCAGGTCGGAGCTGATGATCCGGTCCGGCCCGAGCTGCGCCACCTCGGGCGCCACCACCGCGGCCTGCGCGCGTCCGGTCTCGGTGAGCATCGAGTCGATGTGACCCTGCATCCGGCCCGCTGTGTTGTAGTCGGTCTGGCCATGGCGCAGCAGGACCAGCCTGCGCAGAGTCACCCGGTGCCGTCCTCGTCGGGCCCGGCGGGCGTCAGCGCCTCGGGGAAGGCGATGCGCGGGCAGTCCTTCCAGAGGCGGTCGAGGCCGTAGAAGCCACGCTCCTCGGTGTGCTGGACGTGCACCACGACGTCGACGAAGTCGAGCAGCACCCAGCGTCCCTCGCGCGTGCCCTCGCGGCGCGTCGGCTTGGTGCCCTGCTGCCGCAGCTTCTCCTCGACCTCGTCGACGATCGCCTGCACCTGCCGCTCGTTGGGCGCGGAGGCGAGCACGAAGCAGTCGGTGATCACCAGCTGCTCGGACACGTCGAGCACGACGATGTCCTGCGCCTTCTTGTCCGCGGCGGCGGCCACGGCCACGCGCGCCATCTCCAGCGCCTGGTCCGTCGCGGTCATCGTGCTGTGTCCCACATGAAAGTGCCCTCTCCCGGCCGGCCCGGCGGGCCGACCCATTACCTGGCAACCAGTGTCCCAGCCGTGTGACGGGCACCCGCCGCACGGGGGGCCTACAGCCCGGCCGCACGAGCTGACGACCGGCCCTCACCCTGACCAGCACGTGCTCGACTGCCCCGACCACCCGCGCTCGCGGTGTTCGACAACCGGCCCCTCGGGTGGCCGGTCCGTGACGAGGAGCCGACGTGGGCGGAAGCTCCGGCCGTCGGACGGCAGGGCCGCGTTCGCCGGCATCGCCCGGGCCCCGCGTCCGCGCGGCCGGCTCGTGCTGCTCACCCGGCAGCCGCTCGAGCGCCAGTAGTGGATCAGCGCCTTCCTCGCGATCGTGGCGTGCTCCACGACTCGGCGACGTGGCTGGTCGGGGCCCGACGCGCCTGAACGCCCTCCCGCGGGGTCACCGGCTGCCGCGGCACGAGTCCGCGGACGTGGCTCCCGGCGACGAGAAAGTCGGCATGCGGAGGAGCACGATGGGATCCATGGACTTCCGCCACCTCGGCCGCTCCGGTATGCAGATCTCCGAGATCACCTACGGCAACTGGCTGACCCACGGCTCACAGGTCGAGAACGACGTCGCGACGCAGTGCGTGCGCGCCGCCCTGGACAACGGGATCACCAGCTTCGACACGGCCGACGCCTACGCCAACGGCAAGGCCGAGGAGGTGCTCGGCGCCGCGCTCAAGGGCGAGCGCCGCGAGTCGCTGGAGATCTTCACCAAGGTCTACTGGCCGACCGGGCCCGAGCCCAAGGGGAAGAACGACACCGGCCTGTCGCGCAAACACATGATGGAGTCGATCAACGGCAGCCTGCGCCGGCTGCAGACGGACTACGTCGACCTCTACCAGGCCCACCGCTACGACTCCTTCACCCCGCTCGAGGAGACGATGCAGGCCTTCGCCGATATCGTGCACTCGGGCAAGGCCCACTACGTGGGCGTGAGCGAGTGGACCGCGGAGCAGATCCGCGCGGCACACGCCCTCGCGGTCGACCTGGGGATCTCGCTGGTCTCCAACCAGCCCCAGTACTCGATGCTGTGGCGGGTCATCGAGGCCGAGGTCGTGCCGACCTGCGAGGAGCTCGGTATCGGGCAGATCGTGTGGTCGCCGATCGCGCAGGGGGTGCTGACCGGGAAGTACAAGCCGGGACAGCCGCTGCCCGCGGGCTCTCGCGCCACCGACGAGAAGGGCGGCGCGGACATGATCAGCCGCTTCCTGAACGACGAGACCCTGGCCAGGGTGCAGGCACTGGAGCCGATCGCGGCCGACCTCGGCCTGTCGATGGCGCAGCTGGCCGTCGCGTGGGTGCTGCAGAACCCGAACGTCTCCTCCGCGATCATCGGTGCGTCGCGCCCGGAGCAGGTCGCGGAGAACGTCAAGGCCGCCGGGCTCACCATCCCCGCCGACGTGATGACGCGCATCGACGAGGCCCTGGGCGACGTCGTCGTCCGCGACCCGCAGATCGTCACCCGCTCGACGCCGGCCCGACGGGTGGTCTGACCCCGGCGGCCTCGGGTAGGACAGGCAGCAGCCCGCCTTGCGCCCGACGTGGACCGGACCAGCGCGGACTCGGCCACACGCAGGTCCGGGCGCTGCCGCCACGGAACGCCGGGCGTGGCGGCGGCCGCGCGCAGCACGTCCACGACGTCCGCCGTGAGTGTTCGGCCCGATCGCGCTCGGGATCCGGTGGTGGCGCTTCCCGCCACGCTCGACGCGGACCCGGCCTGGGTGCACGCCCGCCCCTGATCAGGCGTCCAGCGCCGCCCCGACATCCGGGTGCAGCGGAAGCACGGTCGTGAGGTTCATCGCCGCCCACGGGCGGGTCACCACGTGCTGGCCGGGCGGCGCCACCATCCGCACGAGCGGCCGTGCCCGGTCGCCCGAGTGGGCCCCCGTGCCGACGTCGACGAGCACAGCGATCCCGGACGACCCGAGGAACGTCACCTCGGAGAGATCGACGACCAGCAGCCGGAGCTCCGCGGAGGCCAGCGCGTCCTGCAGCGCGGCGGCGACCCGGGGCGCGGTGCGCAGGTCCACCTCCCCCGCGACCGTGACCACCACGGCGGACCCGATCGGGGTGGTGGTCAGCCGGATCAGCTCGTCGAGGGGGGCAGGTCCGTCGGCATCGCCGCTCCGAGGGCTGATCACAGCCGGAAGGTAGCGCGTCGGGCCCGCATCCCCCAACACGGCGCCCGACCGTGGCGGGTCACCCCTGCGCCCCGTCCGCGGGGCCGCCGGTGCGGTACTTCGCCGCATACCGCCGCGCCGCCGCGGCACGCTCGCCCGCGTTGCCCTCGTCGCGCGTCGCCTGCGCCGTGCCCGCCGGGTAGCCGGCCTTGCGGACGCGGTGCTCCACCGACTCCTGCATGTTGTAGAGGGCGTACTGCAGCGCCACGAGCCAGCCGAGCAGGATCCCGACCAGCCGGATCCAGATCGGCCCGGGCACCACCAGCAGCACCGGCACCACCACGAGGCTCATCTGCGCGAAGGCCCGCGCGAAGTGCCGCAGCTGCCAGGTGCGGCAGGTCGCGTCGTACAGGACCCACGTCCGGTAGCGGCTCGGCAGCCCACCGCCCCACGCGTACCAGAGCCAGCGCAGCGGGCCCGGCCGTCGCACGGCGCCGCGTCCCTCGGCCTCGGTCACGAAGAGGACGGTAGCCGTCGGGACGGGTGCGCGCGCCGCTCCTCGACCCGGCCGACCCGCTGCTGCGCGACTACCTCGACCACGATCTCGACGACGGACGGG
>NZ_JAOPWR010000271.1 GCF_025965585.1 Pseudonocardia sp. | reverse complement strand
ACCGGGTCCATGCCGCGGTGGTGGCTGGCCTTCAGCTCCTCGTCGTAGTCGGTGCTGGTGGCGGCGTCGGCCAGGGACTCGGGGAGCCCGATCTCGGCCAGCGACTCCTTGATCACGACGTCGAAGTCCTTGTTGCCCTGGTTGTGGATCCGGGTGCCCATCGCCGTGTAGAGCGGCAGCAGCACGTCCGGGCCCTTCTCCTTCGCGGCGGCGATGGCCACGCGCACCGGGCCCCACGCCTTCTTCATCATCTCCAGGTACTCCGCGGACAGGTCGCGTCCCTCGTTGAGGACGGCCAGGCTCATCACGTGCCAGTCGACCTCCACATCGCGGACCTTCTCGACCTCCAGCATCCAGCGGGAGGTGATCCAGGCGAAGGGGCACAGCGGGTCGAACCAGAAGTCGACATGGGCCTTCTCGGTGCTCGTCATATCGCGTCCAACCGTGCCGGTCGCCGACGTGTTCCCATCTCGCGGGCGTACCGGATCGGGGCGTGGTTGGATCGGGATCCCCACCGACGAAGGGTTTCCACCGCATGGCCCCGCCCAATCTGACCCGCACCGACGCCGAGCGCCGGGCCGCGCTGCTGGAGGTCTCCGACTACGTCGTCGACCTGGACCTCACCGACGGCGGAGGCAAGCCGGGTGACACCACGTTCGCCACGACGGCGGTCGTCTCCTTCACCTGCCGCGAGCCGGGCAGTGACAGTTGGATCGACTTCGTCGGGGCCGATGTCGCGAGCGCCACCCTCAACGGCGTCGAGCTGGACGTCTCGGGTTACCGCGAGGACGACGGCATCGCCCTGCCCGATCTGGCCGCGGAGAACGAGCTGCGTGTGGTGGCCACGGGCCGCTACATGAACACCGGGGAGGGCCTGCACCGCTTCCTCGACCCGGTCGACGGTGCCGTGTACCTCTACTCCCAGTTCGAGACGGCCGACGCCAAGCGCATGTTCGCGTGCTTCGACCAGCCCGATCTCAAGGCGCGGTACCGGCTGACGGTGACGGCTCCGGCCGACTGGACCGTGGTGTCGAACGCGGCGATCGAGAACAGCGTCGAGGGCCCGGGCGGCTCGCAGACCCACCACTTCGCCACCAGCGAGGTCTTCTCCACCTACCTCGTGGCACTCGTCGCGGGGCCCTACGCCTCGTGGCAGGACGAGTACACCGACGAGGGCGGCACGATCCCGCTCGGCATCTTCTGCCGCGCGTCGCTGGCCCCGCACATGGACCACGAGCGGCTGTTCACCGAGACCAAGCAGGGCTTCGGGTTCTACCACCGCAACTTCGGCGTGCGGTACCCGTTCGGCAAGTACGACCAGCTGTTCGTGCCGGAGTTCAACGCGGGTGCCATGGAGAACGTCGGCGCCGTGACGTTCCTCGAGGACTACGTCTTCCGGTCCCGCGTCACCCGCTCGCTCTACGAGCGCCGCGCCGAGACCGTGCTGCACGAGATGGCGCACATGTGGTTCGGCGACCTCGTCACCATGGCATGGTGGGACGACCTGTGGCTCAACGAGTCGTTCGCCACCTGGGCCAGCGTCATCTGCCAGGCCGAGGCCACCGAGTACAAGGAGGCCTGGACGACGTTCGCGAACGTCGAGAAGAGCTGGGCCTACCGGCAGGACCAGCTGCCCTCCACACACCCGATCGCCTCCGACATCCCGGACCTGCAGGCGGTCGAGGTCAACTTCGACGGCATCACCTACGCCAAGGGCGCGAGCGTGCTCAAGCAGCTCGTGGCCTACGTCGGGCTGGAGCCGTTCCTCGCCGGTCTGCGCAGCTACTTCACCGCGCACGCGTGGGGCAACGCCACGTTCGGCGACCTGCTCGGCGCGTTGGAGGAGTCGTCGGGCCGCGACCTGTCCGACTGGGGCGCGCAGTGGCTCAAGACCACCGGCCTCAACCTGCTGCGCCCGTCCTTCGAGGTGGACGCCGACGGCAACCTCACCCGCTTCGAGGTGGTGCAGGGCGGGGCGCGTCCCGGCGCCGGCGAGCTGCGGACGCACCGCATCGCGGTGGGCCTGTACGACGACGACCCGGAGACCGGCAAGATCGTCCGCACCCACCGCGTCGAGGTGGACGTCACGGGCGAGCGCACGGCCGTCCCGGAGCTGGTGGGGGTGCGCCACGGCAAGCTCGTGCTGGTCAACGACGACGACCTCACCTACTGCGCGCTGCGCCTCGACGCCGGCTCGCTCACCACGCTGATCGACCGCATCGGTGACATCGCCGAACCGCTGCCGCGCACGCTGTGCTGGTCGGCGGCCTGGGAGATGACCCGCGAGGCCGAGCTCAAGGCCCGCGACTTCGTCACCCTCGTGTCCGGCGGCTTCGGCGTCGAGTCCGAGATCGGTGTGGTGCAGCGGTTGCTACTGCAGGCCCAGACGGCCATCACCTCCTACGCCGATGAGCAGTGGGCGGCCGAGCGCGGCTGGCCGCTGCTCGTGGACCAGCTGCGGTTCCGCCTCGACACCGCCCCCGGCGGGTCCGACGCCCAGCTCGCCGTCGTGAACTCGCTGGCTGGCAGCGTCCTGCCGGCCACCGTGGTGGAGAGGATGAAGGGCTGGCTGCTCGACGTCGACGTGCCCGAGGGTCTGACGGTCGACACCGACCTGCGCTGGCGGCTGCTGCACGCGCTCGTCGCGCACGGTGGCGCCTCGGAGACCGAGATCGACGAGGAGCTCCAGCGCGACCCGACCTCCACAGGCCAGCGGCAGGCCGAGCTGGCTCGCGCGCTGATCCCCACGGCCGAGGCCAAGGAACGCGCCTGGCAGCGCGCCGTCCACGACGACGACATCCCCAACGCCGTGCAGGAGTCGATCATCTCCGGCTTCTCCCACCCGGCCCAGCGCGGGCTGCTCGGCGGGTACGTGGAGCGCTACTTCGCCGAGGTGGCCGAGGTCTGGCAGCGGCGCACCAGCGAGCGCGCCCAGTCCGTGGTTGTCGGGCTGTTCCCGTCGTACGCGGTGGAGAAGTCCACCGTCGACGCGGCCGACGCGTGGCTGGCCGACGAGTCGCACCCGCCGGCCCTGCGCCGGCTGGTGTCCGAGGGCCGGGCCGGGATCGTCCGGGCGCTGGCGGCGCGGGATTTCGACCGCAGCTGACGCCGGTCGTGCGTGAACGTCACTGCTCTGGGCGGCGATGTCCATGCACGACCACGGGTAGCCTCAGCCGGGATGACCACGGCAACGCCTCACCCCACGGATCTCGTCCCCGCCCCGCTGCGGCGACCGGTCACGGTGGTGGCCGGGGTGGCGGTGGTCGTCTTCGCCGTGCTGGCGATCCGCTATGCGGGCACCTCCGCCGCGGGCCGCATCGACATCCACGTCGACGAGGTCATCGATCCCGTCGGTTCAGCCCATCGCTGGCTCGTCACACACGCCACGGTGTTCGGCTCGCCGCCCTTCGTGGTGCTGTTCGCCTTCGCCGTCGCGGCTCTGTGCCTCGGGCTCGGACGGCGCCGCCTCGCCGTGCTCGCGGTCGCCGGACCGGGCGTCACCGGTGTCGCCACCACGCTGCTCAAGCCCGCCCTCGGGCGGACGATCGAGGGCGGGTTCGCCTTTCCCAGCGGGCACACCGGCGGCGCCACCTCGCTCGGTCTCATCCTGGCCCTGCTGGTGATCAGCCTCGTGCGGCCGGGCCGCACTGGCGGGCTGGCCGTCCTCGCCGTCGGGGCGCTTGCGGCCGGCGGCGCCGTTGGATCCGCCATGGTGGCGTCGAACGCCCACTACCCCACCGACGCCATCGGCGGCTTCTGCACGGCCGTGATCGTGGTACTCGGCCTCGCGCTGCTGCTGGACCGGATCCCGCCCGTGCGAAGGCACGGCCGCCCCACCGGGCACGACCGGGCTCCGTCGGCCGGTTAGCCGGCCAGGTGCATCTTCCGCAGGGCCTTGCGGACGGGCCCGCCCTCCGGACGGTAGGAGCTGCACGCCTCCGCGCCGCACGCACCGCAGTCCTTGCCGGGCCGGTAGTGCTCGTGGGCCGCACGCGCATGTCCGCAGCTGCAGGGCTCGACGACGGTGGCGGGCGGGGCCGGCGGACGCAGATCCTCGGGGGAACGCTGGGCCGGGATAAGCCCTGTGAGTTCCGACGCCGTGGGATCGGGCGTCACCGGCACACCGGAGGGCGGGGTCAGGACCGCCGAGCCCTTCGGAGCCGGCGTGCCGCGTCGCGCGCCACCGGTCTTCCCCGACGCCGTATCTCCCATCAGGGTCCCTTCCCTTCTCGCATCCGTAGCTCTTAGGAGCTGTGTCACAACAGTATGCAACGAACGGCTCAACCGGAGCATCACCAGTACTGATGAAGTCTCGCAAATGGTGGACGTTCGGTGACTAGGCGCGAGGAGCCGTCAGCAGATCGGAGTCTGCCGGCGACTGTT
>NZ_JAOPWR010000249.1 GCF_025965585.1 Pseudonocardia sp. | reverse complement strand
TCGGCGCCGTGCGGCAGGCCGGGCGACCGGGCCAGCGGGTGTGGACGCGGCCGCTGTCGGAGTTCGACCCGACGGAGGTCGACATGCTCACGACGGTGGTGGTCGGCTCCAGCGCGACGCGGATGGTCGCGGGGCGCATGGTGACGCCGCGGGGTTATCGCTGGTCGTAGGCGGTATCAGCGGCCTCCGCCCGGTGATCGCCTCCGACAGCATGTCAGCGCCCCGCGACGGGCCGTGATGTGCGGTCCGTGCCGATCGTCACGAGCGAGCGGGCCGGGGCGGGGATGCTCGCGGGTTATGCTCGCCCGGTTCGGCTGCGCGGGAATCCGGTGCGACTCCGGGACGGTCCCGCCACTGTGAGAGTCAGACCTCGCGCCGCCGTTACCCCCACCGTCACCCCGGGCGAGGACACCCGGTGAGGAGATCCGTGAGCCTGCGCAGCAACGTGCATCCCATCGAGGTCGAGTCGTACGCGATCCTGCGTACCCGCCTCGACACCACCGACCTGCCCCCGCTGACCCGTGCCGTCGTCGAGCGCATCGTGCACACCAGCGCCGACCCGAGCTGGGCCGGCGACCTCGTGTGCGACGAGGACGCCCTGCGCGCCGGCCGCGCCGCGCTGCTGGCCGGGGCGCCGCTGATCACCGACGTGCGGATGGTGGCGGTGGGGATCACCTCCCGGCCGACCACGGTCGCGCTCGATCTCGCCCAGACGGAGACGACGCAGCCCGTCCAGGGGCTGACGCGCTCCGCGGCCGGCATCCGCGCCGCCGCCGCGGCTCACCCCGAGGGTGCGGTCTGGGTCATCGGCAACGCCCCCACGGCGCTCGCGGAGCTGGTGCGCCTGCAGGTGCGGAGCCCGCTCATCGTCGGGCTGCCGGTCGGGTTCGTCGGGTCCGTCGCCGCCAAGGCCGCGCTGCGGCGCTCGGGCCTGCCCGCGGTCTCCAACCGTTCCGAACGAGGTGGCGCTGCGGCGGCGGCCGCCGCCGTCAACGCCCTGCTGTACTCGGAGGACCCCTCGTGACTGTGCCGATGCGCGGCCCGCTGACGCGGCCCGCGGCCCCTCTCATGCTTGCCGGCCACGGCACCGTCGACGCCTCGGGGGTGGCGGAGTTCGTGTCCTTCACCGACCGGGTGCGCCGCCTGCTCGCCGCCGAGGAGATCGATGTCGACGGCGGGTTCATCGAGCTCTCCCCGCCCACGGTCCACGAGGCCTGGGCCGCGCTGACCGACCGCGGCCACCAGCACCGTGCCGCCGTGCCGATGGTGCTGGTCGCCGCCGGTCACGCGAAGGGCGACATCCCCGCGGCCCTCGAACGGGAGGTGCGCCGCGAGCCCGGCACCTCGTACGTCTTCGGGCGCCCGCTCGGCCCGCACCCGGTGCTGCAGGAGATCCTCGCGGCGCGGATCGGCGCGGTGGCCGAGCCGGAGGGCACGGCGGTGCTGCTCGTCGGCCGCGGCTCCACCGACCCCGACGCGAACGCCGAGGTCTGCAAGGTCGCGCGGCTGCTGCAGGAGGGCCGGAGCTACGAGTTCGTCGAGACCGCGTTCGTCTCGCTCGCCCGCCCCGACGTCGCGACGGGCCTGGCGCGCTGCCGGGCGCTGGGGGCCACGCGCGTGGTGGTGGCCCCGTACTTCCTGTTCGACGGGGTGCTGCCGCGCCGGGTCGTCGACCAGGCGCGGGCGTTCGGGGCCGAGCACCCGGACGTCGACGTCCGCACCGCCGGCCATCTCGGCGACTGCGACGAGCTGGCCGGTCTCGTCGTCGAGCGCTACCGCGAGGCCCTCGATGGCGACATCCGGATGAACTGCGACACCTGCGCCTACCGCGTGCTGCTGCCCGGTTTCGAGGACAAGCTCGGTGCCCCGCAGACCCCCCACCACCATCCCGACGACCCTGCTGACGGTTCTGGGCACGGGCACGGGCACGCCCATGCCTGATCCCTACCTCGCCGGACTCGACCTCGCCGGCCGCCGCGTGGTCGTCGTCGGCGGCGGCACGGTGGCGCAGCGGCGGCTGACCGGGCTGCTGGCCGCGGGTGCCGACGTCGAGGTGGTGGCGCCCGACGTGACCCCGGCGGTCGAGGGCATGGCCACCGCGCGCGAGCTCCGCTGGACCGCCCGCGGCTACGCCGACGGCGACCTCGACGGCGCCTGGTACGTCGTCACCTGCACCGACTCGTCGGAGGTCAACGCCGCGGTCGGCGCCGCCGCCGAGCGGGACCGGATCTTCTGCGTCCGCGCCGACGACGCCCCCGCCGGCACCGCGGTCACCCCCGCGGTCGGGCACCACGACGGCCTGACGGTCGGCGTGCTCGCCGGCCGGCACCCCCGCCGCTCCGCCGCCGTGCGCACCGCGCTGGTGGAGGCGCTGCACGCGGGGTTGGTGGACGGCGCCGCCGAGCCCGTCACTCCCGGCGTCGCGCTTGTCGGTGGCGGTCCGGGCGACCCGGAGCTGATCACCGTGCGCGGCCGCAGGCTGCTCGCCCGCGCCGACGTCGTCATCACCGACCGGCTCGGCCCGCGCGACCTGCTCGACCAGCTCGGCCCGCACGTCGAGGTGATCGACGCGTCCAAGATCCCGTACGGCCGCGCGATGAACCAGGCCCGCATCAACGAGCTGCTCGTCGAGCACGCCCGGGCCGGGCGGTTCGTGGTGCGGCTCAAGGGCGGCGACCCGTACGTGTTCGGCCGGGGCTTCGAGGAGGTGCTGGCCTGCGCGGAGGCAGGGGTACCCGTCACCGTCGTACCGGGCGTGACCAGCGCGTTCGCCGCGCCCGCCGTCGCCGATGTGCCTGTCTCGCACCGGGGCGTGGCGCACGAGATCGTCGTGGTCTCCGGGCACGTGGGCCCCGACGACCCGCGCTCGCTGGTGGACTGGCCCGCCCTCGGCCGGTTGCGCGGCACGATCGTGCTGCTCATGGCCGTGGAGCGGATCGGCGCGTTCGCCACCGCGCTGATCGACGGCGGCCGCCCCGCCGACACCCCCGTCGCGGTCGTGCAGGACGGCACGATGCGCATCCAGCGCTCGATCCGCGCGACGCTGGTCACCGTGGCCGAGGCGGTCCGTGAGCACGGGATCAGCCCGCCCGCGGTGGTCGTGGTGGGGCCGGTCGCCGGGCTGGTGACGGACCGGGTGACGGGCTGAGCCGTGGGCGACGGAGTGGTGGGCGAGGGGGCCGGGGAGCAGAGGTCCCTGCTCGACCTGACGGTCCGCGAGCTGCTCGACGCCGTCGCGGCGAAGACGTCGGCACCCGGCGGAGGAGCGGTCGCCGCACTGGCGGCGGCGCTCGCGGCTGGCCTGACGGGGATGGCCGCCCGGTACGGGGTCCCCGGCGTCCCGGTGCCCGACGGGCCCTCGGCGGAGAGCATCCGGGCCGGCAGGCTCTCACCCGAGGCACTCGGGTCGATCGCCGAGCAGGCCGACTCCTTGCGGGAGCGGGCCGCGGCGCTTGTCGACGCCGACGTCGACGCCTACGCCGCCTACCTGGCGGCCGTGCGCCGTCCCCGGGACGACCCGCGTCGTCGCGGGGCGGTCGAGACGGCGACCGAGGGCGCTGCCGCCGTCCCGGCCGAGATCGCGGAGGTCGGCGCCGCGGTGTCGGAGCTGGCACTGACCCTGCGGCATCGGAGCAACCCGAATCTGCACGGGGACGTGGTGGCCGCGGTGCTGCTCGCTGCCGCGTCGACGACGGCCGCATCGACGCTGGTGCGGGAGAACCTGGGCCACCGGCCGCGCGACCCGCGGCTCGCCAGGGCCGGTGACCTGTCGCGCGAGGCCGTGCGCCGCATGTACAGCGCCACCGGTGAGCGGCAACCGGGGCGGGCCACGTGACCGGGCAGGCCCGCCTGGTGGGTGACGTCTATCCCGACGCCGTCGCGGTCGCGCGCGGCGCAGCCACGACGACAGGGTCAGCCGGGCCGGACGAACCGGTCCAGCGCCGGGCCCGTCGCCAGCGTCGTCACGATCGCGCCCAGCACGAACACCACCTGCAGTGACGGTGTGATGAGGCCGAGCAGCCGGGCCGCGAGCGCCACGACGAGGGTGACGAGGCCGCCGCACGACAGCAGCACGCCGATCGCCCCGGCGTCGCGGACGGGGAGCCCGGTGGCCCGGCCGACCGCGGCACCGAGGCCGAACTTGGCCACGACCACCGCCAGGAGGAAGAGCGCGACCGCGCCCGCGTGCTCGGGCCGTACCGTCCGCAGGTCGGTCTGCAGGCCCGAGACGGCGAGGAACACCGGGATCCCGACGACCACGACCACCTGCTGCAGGCGGGCCTGCACCGCCCGCGCCAGCCCGGGGAGCTGAGGCACCGCCGCGCCGAACAGCAGCCCGCCCGGCAGGGCCTGGACACCGATCCGGTCGGTGGCCGCCGCCGTCAGCAGCGCCCCGGCCAGCAGGAGGGCGCACACACCGCCGTCGAGGTCGGTCCCGTGGAACCGGCGGGCCAGGAGCCGGGCCAGCAGCGGCCGCACCGCCAGCGCCAGCACGGCGACCAGTGCCGCCAGCAGCCCCAGCCGGATCCCCGCGGCGACCGGCGGGTCCCCACCGGTCGCCACTGACGCCGCGGCGCCCAGCACCACGAACGTCAGCGGCGTCACGACAGCGGCCCCGCCGATCCCGAACGCGCCGACAGCCGTCGCGACAAGGCCCTTCTCCTGCAGCACCCGCGCGACGACGGGCAGGGCGGTGGCCGACACGCCCGCACCGATCAGGAGGGCCTGCGCCTCGTGGGGGACGCCCGGCACGCTCCAGAGCCCGGGCGCGTCCAGCAGTGGCGCGAGCAGGAAGCCCGCCCCGACCGCCGCGAAGGTGACGGCGACGCCGACCAGCCCCACCCGGACCACCCGGCCCCGCAGCAGGTGCTGCGGGACCTCCAGACCGACCAGGAACGTGAACAGCACCAGCGCGACCGTGCCGAGGAGCTGCAGGAACGCCGGCGACCCTGCGGGGAACACCACCTCGGTCGCCGCGGCGCCGAGGACGCTGGGCCCGATCAGGATCCCCGCCACCATCTCGCCGACCACCCGTGGCTGGCGCAGCCGGACGAACAGGGCGCCGACGAGCCGTGCAGCCGCCACGATGATCGCGAGATCGCCCAGCACCGCCGCGACGAGATCCGGTTCCACGGCGCACCTCCGTCGTCGGCGGCCGCCGCAACCTACCCCTGGCGGGCGCGTGGCGGCGCCGGCGACGCGTCACGACGCGTGGACCGGACCGTGGACGCCCAGGTCCGGGCGAACGTCACCGGCGCCGTCCGAGGACGGCGCCGGTGACGTGGCGATCAGGCGATCAGGTGATCAGATCGAGAGCAGCCGGTCGAAGAAGCTGCGGTAGCGACGCAGCGCGAGGCGCATGTCCTCGGTGGAGGTCTCGTCGGCCGCGAGGCTCCGCTCGATGCCGCTGCGCTGGTCGGAGAACAGGGACTGCAGTTCGGCGAGCAGCTCGCCCACGAGGGCGTCGGCGTCGGCGACGGCCTTGCTGGGCTCGTCGACGAACGCGACCTTCACCGCGTCCCACCGCACGCTGTAGGACTCGGCCCGCTCGGGGCTGACGAGGCGCTCTCGGCCCTCGGAGTCCTCGCCCTGCGAGGTGTCGGCGACGCTGCCCGCGCCGGCCTGGGTGCCGGCCCCCGCGCCGGTGAGGTTCCCGTTGCTGCCGGCGTGCTCTTCGCGCCGGTCGGGGTCACCCGAGGCCCGGTCGGAGGACACCGGGCCGGTCGCCGCGGCCGGGCCGTCGCCGGGACCACCGACGTCGACGGTGCGCGCTCCCGCCGAGCCTCTCGCGCCACTGCCTGCACGCTCCCGCTCGTCGAGCGACTGCATGCCCTGGGCCTGGGACATGGACTGGTCACCGTACCCGGGCCCGTCCGGGCCCACGTCGCTGTGGCGGGCGCTGCCGGGGACCGCGCCGCGGGCGCCCGGGTCGTCGTACGGCTCGCCCTGCTGGCGACGGCCGGCGTCCTGCTGCTGCGGAGCCGCGGCCCCGACCACGCCACCGCCGCGCGTGCCGCCGGCCGGAACGGCGCCCCCGTACTGCTGGTCCCCGTACTGCTGGTCGCCGTACTGCTGGTCGCCGTACTGCTGGTCGGCGTGCTGGCCCTCCGCCCGCGCCCCCGCCGGAGCGTCGGCAGGCTGCTGCCCGGTGCGCGGGTCCGCGCCGTACTGCTCGTCGACGGGCCGGGCCTCGAAGCGCGTCCCCGCCGGGGCGCTGGTTCCGGCGTCGTGACCGGCGCCGGACCGCTCCTGCGCGAGCCGTTCGTTCTCGGTGCGCCGGTCGTCGTCGGTGCGGTCGCCGCGGCCGAGCAGGTCGTTGATCGCGCCACGGACGCCGCCGGCGGGCCGGCCGCGCTCGTCGTCGGGGTGCTGGTCGGGAGAAGTCGTCATCGGGTCTGCTCCTCGCTGGTCGTGGTCGCGGCGCGGTGGCCGTTGGTCGGGCTCGCTGCGGCGTCGTCGTTCCCCTGGCCGAGCAACGTGGTGATCAGTGCCCGGTAGGAGGTGACGGCGTGGCGTTGCTGTTCGGTGTCGGCGGTGCCGTTCTGCGTGGCCTCGTGGATGCCGCGGGCGTCGCGGTAGTGCTGCACCACCTGCGGGTGCTCCACGGAGATGTCCTCGGCGCGCTGCTCGAAGTCGTCCACCGGGTAGCCGCGGGTGCGCATGATCTCGACGACGAGCGCGTCGGCGTGGCGCACCGACTGCACGGGGTCGTCGACGAAACCCCGCTGGATGGTGTTCCAGGACCCGCTGAAACGGTCGCGCTCCTCCGGGCTCAGGTCGCGGACGTCCAGCTTGCGGTGGCGCTGCTCGCGCTCGGTGAGCCGGGCCTCGGCGGCGCGGCGGTCACCGGTCTCGGCGAGGGTGCGCTCGTACTCGGGGCCGTAGTGCTCCTGGAGCTGCTCGGAGCGCCTGCGACGGGACAGCATGATCCCGGCTGCGGCCAGGGCGAGCACCAGCAGCACGATGACGACGATCAGGACGATCACGGTGGTTCCCACCGGACACCTCTCTGTGTGGCGGACGACACACTCGATCGAGTGAACCGTTTCACCCTGGTTCCCGAAGGTCGCTGATCGGCAAACCTGCGTCACGCGGACGGCCGCGGCTCCCGGGTGGCAGCCGGCGGTCGGCAACCTCACGCCGCGTTGACCCCACGCCCCGCTGTGTGGTCCAGTTCTCGGCGACGGCAGTGGAGGAAGTCGGTGTGAGTCCGACGCGGTCCCGCCACTGTCACCGGGGAGCGCCGCCCAGGTTCGTGACCACCGCGTGAGCGGGAAGGTCGGGCGGTCCGCGCCGATCCGGGAGCCAGGAGACTCGCTGCCGTCGCGGTACCCCGAACAGAGGGCGCGGACCCTCGGAGGAGATGCGGATTATGACCGGCGCCGTTCTGCTGCCCTCCCCTGTGCTGATGCTGAGCACGGCGGACACCGAGCTGCTGGCCGCCCGTGGCTCGGGCGCGCTGTACCGGACGGTCAACCCCGCCCGCGTCGAGCCCGACGGCCTGCCCGCGCTGCTCGACGGCGTGTCCGTCGTGGTGCTGCGGCTGCTGGGCGGGCGGCGGGCCTGGCCGCAGGGTGTGGACGCACTCGTCGCCTCGGGGCTGCCCGTCGTGCTGCTGGGCGGGGAGGCCTCGCCGGACGCCGAGCTGATGGCCGCGTCCACCGTGCCGGCCGGCGTCGCGTCGGAGGCGCTGGCCTACCTGGCGGCCGGGGGCACCGACAACCTGCGCGAGCTGCATCGCTTCCTCTCCGACACCGTGCTGCTCACCGGTGAGGGCTTCGCCGCACCCGTCCCCGCGCCCGACTTCGGGGTGCACGGCTCGCGCGCCCAGGACCCGTCCCGTCCGACGGTCGGGGTGGTGTTCTACCGGGCCCACGAGCTCTCCGGCAACACCGCCTTCGTCGACACGCTGTGTGACGCGGTCGAGGCCCGCGGGGCCAACGCGCTGCCGGTGTTCTGCGGCTCGCTGCGCGGTGCCGATCCCGCGCTCATGTCCCTGCTGGGCTCCGCGGACGCGTTGGTCGCCACCGTGCTCGCGGCCGGCGGCACCGTCGCGTCGACCGCGAGCGCGGGGGGCGAGGAGGACGCCTGGGACGCCGGCGCACTCGCCACCCTCGACGTGCCCGTCCTGCAGGGCCTGTGCCTGACCACCTCGCGCGCGACCTGGTCCGGCTCGGACGCCGCGCTGTCACCGATGGACGCCGCCATGCAGGTGGCCATTCCCGAGTTCGACGGCCGGCTGATCACGGTGCCGTTCTCGTTCAAGGAGACCGAGCCCGGCGACGACCTGCCCGTCTACCGGGCCGACCCCGAGCGGGCCACCCGCCTGGCCGGGCTCGCGGTGCGGCACGCCTCGCTGCGTCGCACGCCGGTGGCCGACCGGAAGCTCGCGATCGTGCTGTCGAGCTACCCGACCAAGCACTCGCGCGTCGGCAACGCGGTCGGGCTGGACACCCCGGCGTCCGCGGTCGTCCTGCTGAACGCCCTGCGCGACGCCGGCTACACCGTCGGCGACTTCCCGCAGGACTCCGACGAGCTGATCCACACCCTCATCGCGGCGGGCGGGCACGACGTCGAGTGGCTCACCGAGGAGCAGCTCTCGGCGGCCCCGGCACGCGTGCACCTGGAGGACTACGGGCGCTGGTTCGCCTCCCTGCCGTCCACGCTCACCGACGGGATCGTCGAGCACTGGGGGGTGGCGCCGGGCTCGCTCTACGTCGACGGGGCCGGGGACGACGCAGCCATCGTGCTGGCGTCGCTGACCTTCGGGAACGTCATGCTGATGATCCAGCCGCCCCGCGGCTTCGGCGAGAACCCGATCGCGATCTACCACGACCCGGACCTCCCGCCGTCGCACCACTACCTCGCCGCCTACCGCTGGCTCGAGAACTCCTTCGGCGCCGACGCGGTGGTCCACCTCGGCAAGCACGGGACCCTGGAGTGGTTGCCCGGCAAGGGACTGGGGCTCTCCGCGGGATGCGCGCCCGACGCCGTGCTCGGCGAGCTGCCGCTGGTGTACCCGTTCATCGTCAACGACCCGGGCGAGGGCACGCAGGCCAAGCGCCGCGGCCACGCCGTGGTGGTCGACCACCTCGTCCCGCCGATGGCACGCGCCGACACCTACGGCGAGATGGCCAAGCTCGAACAGCTCCTCGACGAGTACGCCACCGTCGCGGCGATGGACCCGGCCAAGCTCCCCGCCCTGCGCGCCCGCATCTGGGAGGTCGTGCAGGCGGCGCAGCTGCACCACGACCTGCACGTCGACGGCCAGCCCGGCGAGGCCGACTTCGACGACTTCGTCCTGCACATCGACGGCTACCTGTGCGAGGTCAAGGACGTCCAGATCCGCGACGGCCTGCACATCCTCGGCGGTGTGCCGGAGGGGGAGGCGCAGGTCAATTTGGTGCTCTCGATCCTGCGCGCGAGCCAGGTCTGGGGCGGGCGGAAGGCGCTGCCCGGCCTGCGCGGCGCCCTGGCCGCGTGGGCAGGCCTCGACGAGCAGGCTCTCCTGGCGGCGCCGGGGGAAAAGCTCGACACCTTCGCTCTGCGCACCGATACCCACCGGATCGGTGGCGCCGTCCCCGGCCCCTCCGCGGAGGCCGACGAGCGCGCCGCCGTTCGTTCGGACCTGTCCGACCGGAGTGCCGTTCGTCCGGCGCCGGACGAGCGTGTGGCCCGGCTCGTCGCGGTCGCCGGGGGGCCTGCCGTCACCGGGGCCGATCTCGTCGACGTGCTCGAGGCCGTCGCTCGGCAGCTGGTCCTCGGCGTGCAGGCCCGCGGCTGGACGGGTGGTGCGCAGGTGTGCGCAGAGCACATGGGGGAGGAGGTCCCCGATGTGGTCGCCGTGCTCGACTTCGGGTGCGCCGAGGTCGTGCCGCGGCTCGCCCGCACCACCGACGAGATCGCGGGCGTCCTGCACGCCCTCGACGGCGGGTACGTGCCCGCCGGGCCGTCCGGCTCGCCGACGCGCGGCCTGGTGAACGTGCTCCCCACCGGCCGCAACTTCTACTCCGTCGACCCCAAGGCGATCCCGTCGCGCAGCGCGTGGGAGATCGGGTCGATGCTCGCCGACTCGCTCGTCGCGCGGCACGTCGCCGACACCGGGGAGTACCCGCGGTCGGTCGGCCTCACGGTGTGGGGCACGTCCGCGATGCGCACCCAGGGCGACGACCTCGCCGAGATCCTCGCGCTCATCGGCTGCCGCCCCGTCTGGGACGAGGCCTCGCGCCGCGTCACCGGGTTCGCGATCGTCCCGGCCGCGGAGCTGGGCCGCCCCCGCATCGACGTCACCGTGCGGATCTCCGGGTTCTTCCGCGACGCGTTCCCGCACGTCATCTCGCTGCTGGACGACGCGTTCGCCGCCGTCGCGGAGCTGGACGAGCCGCACAACTACCTGCGCGCCCACGTCGAGGAGGACGTCGCGATGCACGGCGACCGCCGCCGCGCCACCGCCCGCATCTTCGGCTCCAAGCCGGGTGCCTACGGGGCCGGGCTGCTCCCGCTGATCGACGCCCGCAACTGGCGCAGCGACGCCGATCTCGCCGAGGTCTACGCCGTGTGGGGCGGCTACGCGTACGGCCGCGGCCTCGACGGGCGCGAGGCCCGGGCGGACATGGAGCAGTCGTTCCGGCGCATCGCCGTCGCGGCCAAGAACCAGGACACCCGCGAGCACGACATCGTCGACTCCGACGACTACTTCCAGTACCACGGGGGGATGGTCGCCACCGTCCGCGCGCTCACCGGCCGCACCCCCGCCGCGTACGTCGGGGACTCGGCCGTCACCGACGCGGTGCGGACACGCACGCTGGCCGAGGAGACCAAGCGGGTGTTCCGGGCGCGCGTGGTGAATCCGAAGTGGATCGCCGCGATGCAGCGCCACGGGTACAAGGGCGCGTTCGAGCTGGCCGCCACCGTCGACTACCTCTTCGGGTACGACGCCACCGCCGGCGTCGTCGACGACTGGATGTACGCCCAGCTCGCCGAGAGCTACGTCTTCGACGCGACCAACCGCGCGTTCATGGAGAAGAGCAACCCGTGGGCGCTGCGCGGGGTCACCGAGCGGCTGCTCGAGGCGGCCGACCGCGGCATGTGGGCCAAGCCCGACGACGCCGTGCTCGACCGGCTCCGACAGACCTACCTGGAGCTCGAGGGCGATCTGGAGGGCCAGGAGTGACCACGCTGGTAGGGGTGGGTGTCGGGCCCGGCGACCCGGACCTCGTCACCGTCAAGGCCGCGAACCTGCTGGCGAAGGCCGACGTCGTGTTCGTGCCCGTCGCCGACTCGGGCGAGACCGGACGCGCCGAGCAGACCGTCCTGTTCTACGCCGAGGCGTGGCGCGTCCAGCGGGTGGTGTTCGCGCTGCACGACCGCCAGCACACCGCCCGCCGCGAGCAGGCCTGGGACGACGCCGCCGCGCAGGTCGCGCGCTGGTTCACCGAGCATCCGGGCGGCACGGCGGCGTTCGCGACGATCGGCGACCCGTGCGTGTACTCGACGTTCACCTACCTCGCCGAGACCGTCCGCGGCCTCGTCGGCGGGCTCGACGTCCAGTTGATCCCGGGCATCACCGCGATGCAGGACCTCGCCGCCCGCAGCGGGACGCCGCTGGTGGAGGGCCGGGAGATGCTCTCGCTGTTCCCGATGACGGCCGGCCCCGAGCGGTTCCGCGAGGCGCTGCGCCGGGGGGACGCCGTGGTGGCCTACAAGTTCGGCCGCATGCTGCCCGAGACGCTCGCCGCGCTCCGCGACACCGAGCGGCTCGACGGCGCGGTGTACGGCGCCGGCCTGGGCCTGCCGGAGGAGGACATCCGGCCCGCCCGCGACCTCGACCCGATGGGCAGGGGCCCCTACCTGTCGACGCTGATCGTCCCCCCGAAGCGGACGGGCCGCGGCCATGGCCTGCGCTGACGCGCCCCTACGACCCCTGAAAGAGGCGTGACGTGGAGTTCTACGACGTCGTCAACTCGCGGCGCGATGTGCGCTCCGGGTTCCGGCCCGACCAACCCGTCTCCGACGAGGCGCTGCACCGGATCCTGGCCGCCGCTCACGCCGCGCCTTCCGTCGGCTTCTCCCAGCCGTGGGACTTCCTGATCCTGCGCGACCGCGCCGTCCGCGAGCGCGTGCACTCCCACGTCGCGGCCGCACGAGCCGCGTACGCCGCGTCGCTGCCGGCGGCGCGGGCCGCGGCGTTCCGGGAGCTGAAGGTCGAGGCCATCCTCGACACCCCGCTCAACATCGTCGTCACCTGCGACCCCACCCGCGGCGGCCGGCACACCCTCGGCCGCCACACGCAGCCGCTGATGGCGCCCTACTCGGCCGTGGGCGCGGTGCAGAACCTGTGGCTCGCCGCCCGGGCCGAGGGGCTGGGTGTCGGCTGGGTCAGCTTCGGCGACGAGCGCACGTTCGCCCGCGAGCTGGGCATCCCGCCGCACCTGGAGGTCGTGGCGTACCTGTGCGTCGGGCACGTCGCGGAGTTCGGCGACGAGCCGGAGCTCGCGACGGCGGGCTGGGCGCGCCGCCGCCCGCTGGGCTGGGCGGTGCACCACGACACGTTCGGCCGCCGCGGCCTGCCCGGCGCCGAGCCCACGGACCTGCTGGCGGAGACCGTCGCCGCGATCGCGCCTCCCGACGCCGCCGCGCGCGCGGCCGCCCGGGACCGTCTCGACCGCATGACCATGCCGCGGGGCGCGCTCGGCCGCGTCGAGGAGGTGGCCGTGACCCTGTCCGGCATCGCCCGCGCCTGCCCGCCGCCGGTCCCCGAGCCCGCCGCCGTTGCCGTGTTCGCCGGCGACCACGGCGTGCACGCGCAGGGGGTGACGCACTGGCCGCAGGAGGTCACCGCCCAGATGGTGGCGAACTTCCTGTCCGGCGGCGCCGTGGTGAATGCGTTCGCGCGTCAGCTCGGGGCCGAGGTCTGCGTCGTCGACGTGGGGGTGGCCGCTCCGCTCGACCCCTCGCCGGGCCTGCTTCCGCGACGGGTGGCGGACGGCACCGCCGACATGGCGGCCGGCCCCGCACTCACCCGTGAGCAGGCACAACAGGCCGTGGAGGTCGGCATCGAGACCGCCCGCGACCTGGTGGCCGCCGGGAACCGCTGCCTGATCACCGGCGACATGGGCATCGCCAACACCACCGCCGCGGCCGCGCTGATCTGCACCTTCACCGGCGCCGATCCGGCGCTGGCCACCGGCCGCGGCACCGGCATCGACGACGCGATGCTGGTCCGCAAGACCGACGTGGTGCGCCGCGCGCTCGAGCTGCACCACCCCGACCCGGCCGACCCGCTCGGGGTCCTCGCCGCGTTCGGCGGCCTGGAGCACGCGGCGCTGGCCGGGTTCGTGCTGGGTGCGGCCGCCACCGGCGTTCCGGTGCTGCTCGACGGCGTCAACGCGGGGGCGGCAGCGCTCGTCGCCGCGGCCTTCGCCCCCGACGCCGTCGGCGCCTGTCTCGCGGGCCACCGGTCGGCCGAGCCCGGGCACCGCCTCGCGCTCGCGCACCTGGGCGTCGAACCGCTGCTGGATCTCGACATGCGCCTCGGCGAGGGCACGGGGGCGTTGCTCGCGCTGCCCGTCGTCCAGGGTGCGGCGCGGGCCCTGCACGACGTCGCCACGTTCGACGCGGCGGGCGTGGTCGACAAGAACTAGGAGGTGCGCAAGAGCTCCGGCCGTAGCGCAGTAGGCCCGAGTTCTTCAGCGCGCTCCTGTTCCCCAGCTCACCGTCGCGCTGACGGGGAGGTGGTCGCTGGGGCCGCGCGGCCCCACCTGTACGTCCCCGGCCGCCACCCCACGCCGCAGGACGTGGTCGAGCTGCATGTTCGGGCGCCACGCCGGGAACGTCGGCCCCGCACACGACCCCGCCCACCCGGAACGGACGAGCGCCGTCCGCAGCGCCGGCATCGGCAGGTTCAGGTCGCCCAGCAGCAGCGCCGGGCCCGTCGTGTCGCGCCCGGCGAAGTCCAGCGCCACCCGCAGCTGCCGCACCGACCGCCACACCTGGAACGACAGGTGGGTGGTGGCCACCGCGACCGTCCCGCCGCCGGTCGCGACGCACGCCCGGAGCACCGCGCGGGGCTCCCGGTCCCAGCCCGGCAGGACGCGGCCGACGTGCTCGGGCCTGCGCTCGCCGTGCCCGCCGCCGGGGAGCGCGCGGCGCGCGACGCCGAGCAGGGGGGTGCGGCTGAGCAGGCCGATGCCGTACGCGGGTCCACCGGGGTCGGGACCCCCGCCCGGACCGGGGGTCCAGCCGCGCTGCGGATCGCCGAGCAGCGCAGGTGCGAAGACGCCGTGCCAGCCGAGCCTGCGGGCCAGGTCGGCGACCTGGTCGACCCGGCCGGTGCGCGGCAGCCCGCGGTCGACCTCCTGCAGCGCGACGACGTCGACGTCCATCGCGTGGATGGCGACGGCGACGGCGGCGAGGTCGATGCGCCCGGTGCGGCAGTCGAGGCCGTGCAGGAGGTTCCACGTGGCGACCCTGATGCGCGTGCCCGCCACGATCATGACCCTATACGGGGTTTACTCCCCGGTACCGATCAGTCGGAGGCGGCGCGCGGGGGCCGGGTCACTCCAAGCTCGCGAGGGGCTCGGCGCGGGTGAGGGCGGGGTCGTCGGCGGCGACCGTGCGGGCCCGGCCGGGCCCGGTGCTGCGCGTCTCGAACCGCACGGTGACGCGGCCGTGACCGGCCCCCTGCACCCATCCGTGGCCGTGCTCCGCGTGCCGGACGTCGTCGCCCGGGCGCCAGGGTCGCGCGAGGTCGGGTGCCGCGGGCTCCTCCGGGTGCCCCTCGCCGGTCTCGGCGGTCGGCAGGGCGGCGGGCGCCGGAACCGAGGTGTCGAACAGCGCGGGCGGCGGCTCGTCGCCCAGCCCCGCCAGCGACACCCCGAGCAGCCGCACGCCGCCCTCGGGCACGGCGGCGACCGCGAGCCGCTGCGCCACGGCGGTGAGCGTGCCGAGGTCGGTGCTGGCCATGGCGGCGGTCTCCGAGCGGGTGAAGGTGGAGAAGTCGGCGCTGCGCACCTTCACCGTGACGGTGCGCGCGGCGCGGCCTGAGGCGATCAGCCTGCGGTGGGCCGACTCGGCGAGCTTCGCGACGTTGTCGTGGACGGCGGACATCGCGGTGAGGTCGGTGTCGAACGTGGTCTCGGAGCTGACCTGCTTGGCCGCGCCACGGGGGGCCACCGGGCGCTCGTCGATGCCGCGGGCCAGGCGGTGCAGCTCGGTGCCCATGGCGCTGCCGAGGAGGCTGGTGGCCTCGCGGGTCTCCAGCGCGGCCAGCTCGCCGATGGTGAGCACCCCGGCGCGGTGCAGCGCCGTCTCGGCGACGGGGCCGACGCCCCACAGCGACCGGACCGGCAGCGGATCCAGCACCGCCCGTTCCTCGTCGGCGCCGACGACGCGCAGCCCGTCGGGCTTGGCCAGCTCGGAGGCGATCTTCGCCACCTGCTTGCCCGACCCGGCACCGACCGACGCAGGCAGGCCGGTGGCCTCCCGCACCGCCGCCCGTAGCGCGACGACGAACCGCTCGACCTCGCCCGCGTCGGCGCCGGCCAGGGCGGGTGGCTCGAGGAAGGCCTCGTCGAGCGAGACGGGCTCGAGCACCGGCGCGGCCTCGCCGAGCACGGCCATGACCTGCTCGGAGAGCGACTGGTAGAGCACGAACCGCGGCGGGACGACCGTCGCGTTCGGGCACAGGCGCCGTGCCTGCCCCATCGGCATCGCGGACCGCGCCCCGAAGACCCGGGCCTGGTAGCTCGCCCCGGCGACGACGCTGCGCGGGCCGAGGCCGCCCACCAGCACCGGTCGGTCGCGCAGGGTGGGGCGTGTGAGCTGCTCGGCGGAGGCGAAGAACGCGTCCATGTCGAGGTGTAGCACCCACCTCCCCGCGCCGCCCACACCCGCATTCTCGCCGACACCCCCGACAGGATCGCCGCCGGCGCAACGCCACCCGGGCGTCGACCTGCCTCAGGTTGCGCGGGCGGCGACCACGGCGTTGCCGTCCGCCTCCACCACCGCGGGCGCCGACGCTCCCAGCCCGGCCACCGCCGCCGGGTAGCCGGGCGCCGGGTGCAGGTCGTGCAGCCACACCGGGCCGTCGGGGGCGCCCTCGGCCCAGTCGCGCACGCCGTCGTCGTCGAGGGTGATCGCCGACATCGGGACCGACAGCCCCTCCCCGGTGGCCTTGAGCAGCGCCTCCTTCCGCGTCCACGTCCGGAAGAACGCGTCGGCGGTGAGGGGGGCGGCTCCGAGCTCGGCGGGCGAGGCGATGTGGCGGGCCATGCCCGGCAGGTCGGACATGGTGCGGGCCTGCTCGACGTCGAGGCCGACGGGGCCGCCGTCGTGCACCGCGAGGCCGATCATGTCGCCGGCGTGGGTGAACGAGAAGGCCGGACCGCCGGGGAGCACGGGCTTGCCGTGCTGCTGCCCGCAGCGGCACGTGCGGTCGAAGACGAGTGCGTCGGGGGCGCGGCCGACGGCGTCGGCGAGCACCAGTCTGGTCAACGCGTGAGCCGCCAGGTAGCGGGCGCGGTCGGCCGGGCGCCGGAAGCGGCCGATCCGGTCGTGCTCGTGCGCGTCGAGGAGCGCGACGAGGTGCGGCGCCGCCTCGGGGGCGACGGGGGCGGCCCACCACACGCGGCACAGGGTCGTCACGCGCTCATCGTCACACGGGGCGCGCACCGCGCCGCCGGCCCCCGTGGACGCGGAGGACGGCGGCGCCGGCGTTCATCGCAGGCATGAGCGCCTCCTGTGACGGGAGTGGCGATCGGCGGCGCGGCGGTGGCGCAGCCGCAGGACGGCTTCCGCGTGGGAGGCGGAAGGGGCGGCGGGCGGATCGCCCGGACCTGTCACAGGAAG
>NZ_JAOPWR010000227.1 GCF_025965585.1 Pseudonocardia sp. | reverse complement strand
CGAGATCACCCCTGGACGCTTCCTCAGCAGCTCCTGCGCACCCCAGAAGCAGCCACCGGCGAGGATCGCCTTCTCCGTTGCCATCGTGAGACCTCCACA
Organism: Pseudonocardia sp.; assembly: GCF_025965585.1. Taxonomy (GTDB): domain Bacteria; phylum Actinomycetota; class Actinomycetes; order Mycobacteriales; family Pseudonocardiaceae; genus Pseudonocardia. The sequence continues at coordinate 5,803 of NZ_JAOPWR010000227.1, read as the reverse complement.
CTGTCGAACAGCCGCGCCCGTACCGGGCACTCCCCGGGCAACGCCCCGGTCACACCCCATGTTCCACCATCCGGGCGGCGGACGTCGGCCGGCTGATCCCGCCCGACGACCACCGTCGCCCGGAGATAGTCACCGGGCGCCGCGCGCACACACCCCACGACCGCGGTGAGCGACGTCGGCTCTCCGGCTCGGCGTTGCTCGATGTGCCGGATCGGAGCGTCACAGAACGGGTCCCGGCACGTACCGGCGTCACGGATCCCGATCAACGAGGGTGTGACGGCGTGGCCGCGTGGCCTTCCCGGCCGCGCGAGCGCCTGCGCTCCTTCATCTCGCCTTCGAACACGTGCCGCCGCCCGTCCATCGTCGCGTCGCGCACGGTGCGCTCCACCTCGCGGAAGGCCGTGTAGTAGCCGTCGTCGAACTCCTCGACGACCTGGAACGTCCAGCGCCCCTCGATCACGTTGCGGCCGATCAGCTCGTCGCGCACGCGGTCGGCCAGATCGCCGTGCCCGGTCTTCCGCAGGCCGTCGACGACGTCGTCGAGCATCGCGTCGGCCCCGCCCGTCAGCTGGTGGAACTCGTAGAGCGCGCCGCGGGCACGCTCGACCTTCTCCAGCGCCTCCGACAGCGTCCCGGTGGCGGCCACGAGCGCGTCGCTCGCCCCGTCGGGACGGGTGTGCGCGCGGTCCACCGACGGGGTCGCGTCCGCTGTGCTCATCGGCGCGCCTCGGTGTCGTCCCAGTGCTCGGTGTCGTCCCGGTGCTCTGCGTCGCCCCAGTGCTCTGCGTCGTCGATGTGGTCGTCCGGCATGGCCGTGAACTACCCCTTCGGTGCATCCGCGACACCATCGGTAGATCGGGGGTTGAACGGCGACCGGACCGGGAAGAAGCTTCCGTGGGAGCGCGCACCTGGATCGAGAGCTGGCCCGTCGTCCGTCAGCTGACGGGCAATGACCCGCTCGGACGCGGCACATCGTCCCGGCACGACGGGGGGATGGTCGACAAGCGGGCCCGGACGCAGGACGCCGACAGCGTCACCAAGTCGGTCTGCCCGTTCTGCGCGGTCGGCTGCGGGCAGCAGATCTTCTCGAAGGACGGGAAGGTCACCCACGTCGAGGGCGACCCGGACTCCCCGATCAGCCGCGGGAAGCTGTGCCCCAAGGGCTCCTCGACGCTGTCGCTGCTGACCGCCCCCACACGGCAGACGCAGGTGCGCTATCGGCGCCCCCACGGCACCGAGTGGGAGGACCTCGACCTCGACACGGCCGTCGACATGATCGTCGACCGGGTACTGGCCACCCGGGAGAACACCTGGCAGGACGTGGACGACCGGGGCCGGCACCTGCGCCGGACCATGGGGATAGCGAGCCTCGGAGGGGCGACCCTCGACAACGAGGAGAACTACCTCATGAAGAAGCTCTACTCCGCCATGGGCGCGATCCAGATCGAGAACCAGGCCCGTATTTGACACAGCTCCACCGTTCCCGGTCTGGGAACCTCGTTCGGTCGCGGCGGCGCCACCAACTACCAGCAGGACCTGGTCAACTCCGACTGCATCGTGATCCAGGGCTCGAACATGGCCGAGGCGCACCCGGTCGGCTTCCAGTGGGTGATGGAGGCCAAGAAGCGCGGTGCCACGGTGATCCACGTCGACCCGCGGTTCACCCGCACCTCGGCGGTGGCGGACCTGCACGTGCCGATCCGGGCGGGCACCGACATCGCGTTCCTCGGCGGGCTGATCCACCACGTGCTGGAGACCGGCGCCTACTTCGAGGACTACGTGCGCGCCTACACCAACGCGCCGATGATCCTCAATGAGGACTTCCGCGACACCGAGGACCTGGACGGCCTGTTCTCCGGCTTCGACCCGGAGACGGGCACCTACGACGTGAGCTCATGGGAGTACGAGGACGACGACATCGGGGCCGCGGTGGGCCCGCGCGACGACCGACCGGTTGCCGAGCACGAGCGCGGGCAGATCGCCGGTTCCGGCGGCGCCCCGATCGCCGCCGAGCCCCGCCGCGACGACACGCTGCAGGACCCGCGCTGCGTGTTCCAGGTGCTCAGACGCCACTTCTCCCGCTACACCCCGGAGATGGTGCACGAGGTCTGCGGGATCGAGCCGGAGACGTTCACCCAGGTCGCCGACGCGCTGACGCGCAACTCGGGCCGCGAGCGGACCAGCGCGTTCTGCTACGCCGTCGGGTGGACGCACCACACGGTGGGCGCGCAGTACATCCGCGCGGCGTCGATCCTGCAGATGCTGCTGGGCAACATCGGACGTCCCGGCGGGGGCATCCTCGCTCTGCGCGGCCACGCCAGCATCCAGGGCTCCACCGACATCCCGACGCTGTTCGACATGCTGCCGGGCTACATTCCCATGCCGCACGCGCACCGCGAGCAGGACCTGGAGACCTACATCGCCGCCAACACGGGCGACAAGGGCTTCTGGGGCGACATGGACGCCTACGTCGTCAGCCTGCTGAAGGCCTGGTTCGGCGACGCGGCCACGCGGGAGAACGACTACTGCTTCGACCACCTGCCGCGCCTCACCGGCGACCACTCCAGCTTCGAGACGGTGATGGCGCAAGCCGAGGGCAAGGTGCCCGGCTACTTCGTGATCGGCGAGAACCCGGCCGTCGGCACCGCCAACTCCCGCCAGCAGCGCCAGGGGCTGGCGAAGCTGGAGTGGCTCGTCGTCCGCGATCTGAACATGATCGAGACGGCCACGTTCTGGAAGGACGGGCCCGAGATCGAGACCGGCGAGATGCGCACCGAGGACATCGGCACCGAGGTGTTCTTCCTGCCCGCCGCCGCCCACAGCGAGAAGGACGGCACGTTCACCAACACCCAGCGGCTGCTGCAGTGGCACCACAAGGCCGTCGAGCCGCCGGGTGACTGCCGCAGCGACCTGTGGTTCTACTACGAGATCGGCAAGCGGATCAAGGCGCGCGTCGCCGGCTCGACAGACCCCAAGGACCGGCCGCTGCAGGACCTGACCTGGGACTACCCCGTCGACGACACCGGCGAGCCCAGCGCGGACGCGGTGCTGCACGAGATCAACGGCGCCGACTCCGACGGGAAGGCGCTGAGCGGCTACACCGAGCTCAGGAACGACGGATCCACCTCGTGCGGCTGCTGGATCTACTCCGGCGTGTACGCCGAGGAGGTCAACCAGTCCATGCGCCGCAAGCCGGGCGCGGAGCAGGATCTGATCGCGGCCGAGTGGGGCTGGGCGTGGCCCGCGAACCGGCGCGTCCTCTACAACCGCGCCTCCGCCGCCCCCGACGGGAAGCCGTGGAGCGAGCGCAAGAAGCTCGTCTGGTGGGACGCCGAAAAGGAGAAGTGGACCGGCGCGGACATCGCGGACTTCCCCGCCACCACCGCTCCGGACTACCGACCGCCCGAGGGCGCCCACGCAGCCGAGGCCATCGGCGGGAACGAGCCGTTCATCATGCAGGCCGACGGCCGCGCCTGGCTGCACGCCCCCGCGGGGCTCGTCGACGGGCCGATGCCCACGCACTACGAGCCGCAGGAGTCGCCGGTGCCCAACGCGCTCCACCCCCGGCAGCGCGCCAACCCCGCCCGGCAGGAGTTCCACCGGCCGGAGAACCGGTACCACCCCGAACCCGGGGCGCCCGGCGCGGACGTCTTCCCCTTCGTGTTCACCACGTTCCGCGTCACCGAGCACCACACCGCGGGCGGCATGAGCCGGTGGACGCCGCACCTCAACGAGCTGATGCCGGAGATGTTCCTGGAGGTCTCCCCCGAACTGGCCGCGCTGCGCGGGCTGGAGAACGGGCAGTGGTGCCACGTGGTCACGGCGCGGTCGGCGATCGAGGGCAAGGCCCTGGTCACCGAGCGGGCGAAGCCGCTGCGGCTGGGTGGCACGACCGTGCACCAGATCGGCGTGCCCTGGCACTGGGGCTCCAACGGCCTGTCCACCGGCGACGCCGCCAACGAGCTGCTGTCGGTGGCCCTCGACCCGAACGTCCACATCATGGAGACCAAGGCCGCCACCTGCGACATCCGGCCGGGCCGCCGCCCGCACGGATCGGACCTGGTCACCTTCCTCGCGGACTACCGCCGGCGCGCCGGCCTGGAGAGCTGATGGACAACTCCCTGTACGGCCCGCTGGACGATCCCTCCGGCAACGCGGGCTACCCCGACGGCCACCCGCCGCGCGTCGGGTTCTTCACCGACACCAGTGTCTGCATCGGCTGCAAGGCGTGCGAGGTGGCGTGCAAGGAGTGGAACGCACTGCCCGCCGACGGCGCCCACCACGACCAGCCGGACCTGCTCGACCTCACCGCCATGTCCTACGACAACACCGGTGGCCTCGGCGCGAGCACCTACCGGCACGTGGCGTTCATCGAGCAGACGGTGCCGGCTCGCCGGTCGGCCACCGTCGACCTCGGGATGCCCGCCCCGGCCCTGCCCGGCAGCGGCTCCGAGGGCGACGCCACGGACGTCCGCTGGCTCATGGCGTCGGACGTCTGCAAGCACTGCACGCACGCCGCGTGCCTCGACGTCTGCCCCACCGGGGCGCTGATCCGCACCGAGCACGGCACCGTCCTGGTGCAGGACGACGTCTGCAACGGCTGCGGCTACTGCATCCCCGCCTGCCCGTACGGCGTGATCGACCAGCGCAAGGGGGACGGCGGCGCGTTCAAGTGCACGATGTGCCAGGACCGTCTCGGCGCGGGCCTCCAGCCCGCGTGCGCCACGGCCTGCCCGACCGAGTCGATCCAGTTCGGCCCGCTCGACGAGCTGCGCGAGCGCGCCGCGGCCCGCGTCGAGACGCTGCGCGAGCGCGGGGTGCCCGAGGCACGGCTCTACGGCCACGACCCGGACGACGGCGTCGGCGGCGACGGCGCGTTCTTCCTGCTGCTCGACGAGCCCGAGGTCTACGGGCTGCCGCCGGACCCGGTGGTCACCACGCGCGACCTGCCGTCGATGTGGAAGCACGCGGCGGCGGCCGCGCTGACCGTCGCGGCGACCGTGGCGGCTTCGTTCCTCGGAGGGCGGCGATGACGGCACCGAAGACCCGCGGGCGCCGCAGGGGTGGTCGAGGCGAGCACCTGATGGTGCCCGACGCCGAGTTCACCTCCTACTACGGTCGCCCGATCATCAAGAGTCCGACGTGGAAGGTGCCCGACGTCCCGCTCTACCTGTACCTGGGCGGTGCCGCAGGCGTCTCGGCCTCGCTGGCCGCGCTGGCCGACGCCACGGGACGGCCCGGGCTGCGCCGGGTCGGGCGGTTCGCCTCCCTCGGCGGGGCGCTGGTCAGCGTCGGTGCGCTGATCCACGACCTCGGCCGCCCGAAGCGCTTCCTCAACATGCTGCGCGTGATCAAGCCGACCTCACCCCTCTCGGTGGGCTCGTGGATCCTCTCCCCCTTCGGGACGCTGTCCGGGCTGGCCGCCGCGTCGGAGCTGACGGGCATCGTGCCCGGGATCGGACGCCTGGCCGGGTTCGGGGCCGGTGCGGTCGGGCCGGCGATGACCACCTACACCGCCGTCCTGCTCGCCGACACCGCCGTGCCCGCCTGGCACGAGGGCCACCAGGAGCTGCCGTTCGTGTTCGCGGGCAGCGCGATGGCCGCCGGTGGCGGCATGGGCCTGCTCGCGGCGGGCGACGTGCGCCCGGCCCGGCGCGTCGCGGTCGCGGGTGCGGTGCTGGAGCTGGCAGCCACGGCGCTGCTGGAACGCCGCGTCGGGTACGCGAGGAAGGCCTACACGCAGGGGCGGCCCGGCACGCTGCTGCGCGCGGCCCGGGTTGCGACGGTCGCGGGCGCGGTGGGC
>NZ_JAOPWR010000205.1 GCF_025965585.1 Pseudonocardia sp. | reverse complement strand
GGAGATCAGGTGAGCGCGACGACCTCCGCGGGGTCGTCGTTCGGCAGGGCGTCGACGATCGCCAGCACGCCAATGGTCGTGAGGTCGGCGGTGCCGTGGTGCACCGACAGGAACGCGGTGTCGGCGGCGTCGCGGCCGGTGGCGATCCGCAGCATCGAGCGCCGCGGTGCGAGCCCGGTGGCGTCGACGACGCGCCACGCGCCGTCGACCCAGGCCTCGACGACGGCGTGGAAGTCCATCGGGGCGAGCCCGGGCGCGTAGACGGCGGCGAGGCGGGCCGGGATGTCCTGGGCGCGCAGCAGCCCGACGACGAGATGGGCGTAGTCGCGGCAGACGCCCTCGCCGAGGAGCAGGGTGTCGACCGCGTCGTCGGTGGGGCCGCTGGAGCCCACGATGTAGGCCAGGCGCAGGCCCACCCACCGCGCGACGGCGGTGACGATCTCGCCGGTGTCCTTCAGGTGCCCGAACTCCGCGGCGGCGGTGGCGAGCAGCTTGTCCGACGGGCAGTAGCGGCTGGGGCGAAGATAGGCGAGCCGGTCGTGCTCGTCGCCCTCGGGTGTCGGCACCTCGCCGTCGACCGTGGCCGCGTAGTCGATCACGATGTTGCCGATCGGTGCGTCGATGACCTGGAGCCGGCCGCCGTGCGGCGCCGTGAGCTCGCGGTAGGGAATCAGGGCCCCGCCACAGTCGATGGTGAGCTGTTCCTGTTCGGGCCGGGTGGCCGCCGTGATCTGCAGGGCGAGCAGCGCGGGTTCGGTGACGTCGAGCTGGAGCTGGGCGGAGACCTGGCGGCGCATCGGGGGATCGTCGCAGGATGTGATGACGCAGGTGTGTCCGGATACGGTGGTTGTGTGAGCAACCTGGAGACGTGGTCATCCGTCGAGGTCTGCAGCAGTTCCGCCACCGCCGGTCCCGTTCGCGAGGTGCTGCCGTCCAAGGCGGTGATGCTGGGGCCGGGCACAGAGGTCCGCAGGCTGCTGCCCACGCTCGGCCGCCGCATGATCGGCGCCTGGTGCTTCGTGGACCACTACGGCCCCGACGAGATCGCCGCCCGCCCGGGCATGCAGGTCCCGCCGCACCCGCACATCGGGCTGCAGACCGTCAGCTGGCTGCTCGACGGCGAGGTCCACCACCGCGACAGCCTGGGCAGCGACGTGCTGATCCGGCCCGGCGACCTGGGCCTGATGACGGCGGGCGCGGGCATCGCCCACTCCGAGCAGTCGCCCGTGCCGCACGGCCCGCTGCTGCACGGCGCCCAGCTGTGGGTGGCGCTGCCCGACGCCGAACGTGCCGTCGCGCCGCGCTTCGAGCACCACGCGAGGCTGCCGGTCGTCACGGAGCCGGGGGTGCACGCCACCGTGCTGCTGGGCGAGGTCGCCGGTGCCCGTTCGCCCGGGCTGGTGCACACGCCGCTCGTGGGCGTCGACATCGCGCTCGATCCGGGCGCCGACACGCCGCTCCCGCTGGAACCCGACTTCGAGCACGCGGTGCTGACCGTGTCCGGCGCGCCGGAGATCGACGGGGGAGAGCTGCAGGCGGGGTCGCTGTGCTACCTGGGGTCGGGGCGTCGTGACCTGCGCCTGCGGGCGCCCCGCGGCGGCCGGTTCCTGCTGCTGGGCGGGGTGCCGTTCGCGGAGGAGATCGTGATGTGGTGGAACTTCGTGGCCCGCACAGGGCAGGAGGTGGCCGACGCCCGGGCGCACTGGCAGGCCGGGCCGCCCACCGGGGGCGCCGACGCAGCCTTCGCTCCGGTTCCCGGCTACGACGGACCGGCGCTGGCCGCCCCGCCGCTGCCGCCGACCCCGCTCAAGCCGCGGGGGCGCACCCGCTGAGCGGGCATCAGCTCGCCTGGTACCGCGCGTCCCGGATCAGCTCCTCCACCGCGTGCCGCTGCACGCGGAACGACCGCCCGAACCGCACGGCGGGCAGCTCGCCGCTGTGCACGAGCCGGTACACCGTCATCTTCGAGACCCGCATCCGGCCCGCGACCTCGGCCACGGTCAGGAAGGGCGCCCCGATGACCTCGGATCCGTCCGGCTGTTCTGCACCCATCGTCCGTGACCTCCCCATGGCCCCGATCGGGGCTCCGCTCGCATCGCGTTGCACAGTAACGGAGCCGAGGTCACCCTTCGGGGTGTTCTCCGTGTCCCGTCCGGGTGGTCAGACGAACCGGGGGAACCCGGAACGCACATGCCCGGCCCGTCCGCGACCCCGGCGTAGGGTGACACTGCGACGCAACGGGGCGAACCGGGCGCGTGGTGCGAGAGGGGATGCCGGTGGCGGAGCAGGTTGCGCGGGAGTTCCGGGAGCCGGGCGGCTTCGTCGACTCCGACGCGCCGCAGGTGCAGGAGTTCGCCCGGCGCGTCGTCGGCGGGGAGACCGAGCCCGTCGAGCAGGCCGTGCGGCTGTTCGACGCCGTCCGCGACGAGATCTGGTACGACCCCTTCTGCTGCAGCACCGATTCCGCCGACTACCGGGCGAGCGCGGTCGCGGAGTCGCCGAGCAACTGGTGCGTGCCCAAGGCCGTGCTGCTGGCGGCGGCGGCGCGGGCGGTGGGCATCCCGGCCCGGCTGGGCTTCGCGGACGTACGCAACCACCTGCAGACCCCGCGCCTGCGCGAGCGCATGGGCGGCGCCGACCTGTTCGTCTACCACGGCTACGCCGACCTGCACCTCGACGGCCGCTGGGTGAAGGCGACGCCGGCGTTCAACGCCGAGCTGTGCGCACGGTTCGGGGTGTCCCCGATCGCGTTCGACGGCCGCACCGACGCGCTCCTGCACCCCTACGCCGCCGACGGCTCCGCCTACATGGAGTACGCCCGCGACCGCGGCGTGTACGCCGACCTGCCGCTGGACGCGATGTTCGCCGCCTTCCGCGAGCACTACGGCGAGCGCATGTTCGTGGCCGAGGCCGCGGGGGCGGACGCGTTCACCGCTCCGGCCTGACGTCGACGTAGGGTCGGGCGGTGATCCTCGACGACGACCCGGACGGTGACTGGACGGCCCCGGGGGTCTTCCGCTGCGCTCCCGGCGTGTACCGCATCCCCCTGCCGCTGCCCAACGACGGACTGCGGGCGGTGAACGTCTACGCGGTGGCCGATGGTGACGGGCTCACCCTCGTCGACGCCGGGTGGGCGCTGGCGGAGGCCCGTGAGCTGCTCGCGAAGGCCCTGGCGGCGCTGGATGCCGGGTTCCCCGACGTGCGGCAGTTCCTGGTCACGCACGTGCACCGCGACCACTACACGCAGGCCGTGGTGCTGCGCCGCGAGTTCGGCATGAAGGTGGCGCTGGGGCGGGGCGAGGAGTCCGGTCTGAAGATCATCAACTCCGAGCGCGCCGACGGCACGGCCAACCAGGCCCGGCTGGCGCGGGCCGGCGCGCAGGAGCTGCTGCGCACGCTCGCCACCATGCCGCCGCCCCCGCCCGACCCCGCCCACTGGGGCTACCCCGACCACTGGATCGAGGACGGCGAGGAGATCGTCGTCGGCGAGGGGGAGACGTCCCGCAGGCTGCTGGCTGTGGCCACCCCCGGCCACACGCGCGGGCACGTGGTGTTCGCCGACGAGCTCGCCGGCCTGCTGTTCGCCGGTGACCACGTGCTGCCGCGGATCACGCCGTCGCTCGCGCTGGAGCCCGACCCGACCTCGAGCCCGTTGACGGCCTTCCTCACCTCGCTGGAGCTGATGCGCACCCGCCCGGACGCGGCGCTGCTGCCCGCCCACGGGCCGGTCGGGATGCGCGTGCACGAGCGGGTGGACCAGCTGATCGCCCACCACGCCGCCCGCCTGGACGCGAGCCTGACCGCGGTCCGTGAGGGCCGCAGCACCGCCCACGAGGTGGCCGGTGCCCTGCCGTGGACTCGGCGGGAGACGCGGCTCGTCGACCTCGACCCGTTCAACGCCATGCTCGCGACGCTCGAGACGGCCTCCCACCTGCAGGTGCTCGTCGAGCGCGGAGCGGTGAGGGTCACCGAGCAGGACGGGATCGATTACTACACAACGTGATAACGGATCACTCTTCGTAGAGGCCCGGTCACCGGCCGCTTCCGCGGCGACGCCGTGCAGGGGCCGCTGCGGGTGTCACCTGGGGCGATGCTCTCGGACCACACGTTCGTCGGCGGCCGGCTGCTCCGGCCCGGTAGGGCGCGACACGCCCGACACGCCCGGGGACGCCCTCCCGCTGGCGCCGAACCCCTCCGACCCGGCACACTGATCAACACAACCGGAACGGGCCGGACGCCCGGGATCCATCAGCAGTCAGCCACGACGCGAGGACGTAGGGGAAGACGATCCTCGTCGACGTTGGAGGTCTGCAGTGAATGCACGCGGCGTGGTCTTCGTCCACTCGTCGCCGACTGCGGTCTGTCCGCACGTCGAGTGGGCGATCTCCGGTGTGCTCGGTGAGAAGGTGTCCCTCCAGTGGACGCCTCAGTCAGCGGTACCCGGACAACTGCGTGCCGAGTGCACCTGGTCGGGCCCCGTGGGCAGTGGTGGCGCGCTCGCAGGCGCCCTGCGGGCCTGGTCGATGCTCCGGTTCGAGGTCACCGAGGAGCCGACCCCGGGCGTCGACGGCGAGCGGTTCTGCCACGTGCCCACGCTCGGGCTGTGGCGGGGCAACACCAGCGCCAACGGCGACATCGTGGTGGGGGAGGACCAGCTGCGGACACTGCTCGTGCAGGTACCGGCCCCGCAGGTGCCCGATCGCATCCAGGAGCTGCTGGGCTCCGCGTGGGACGAGGAGCTGGAGCCGTTCCGCCTCGCCGGCGACGGTGCTCCGGTGACCTGGCTGCACCAGGTGGGCTGAGGCCGCCTGGCAGACTCCTCCCGGTCGAGGGGGGAACGATGGCACGCGGGCGGATCGTGGTGACCGGGCTCGTGGTGGTGCTGGTGGCCGGCGGTGTGACGGCGGCCGTGGTGGGATCCGTCCGGGGGGCCGCGCCCGAGGGTGAGGCTCCGGCCGTGCCGCAGGCCGGGGCAGGCTCCGCGGTCGTGACGCTCAGCGCCGACGCGGCCGTCCATCCGCGTGCGGCCACGGTGCTGACGCAGATGCAGCGCTACTTCGATGCGATCAATGCGGGGGACTATGCCTCCTGGCAGGCCACGGTCACGCCGGACCGGGCCGCGGCGCAGACCGAGGACGCCTGGAGGAAGGCCTACCGCTCGACGAAGGACGGCACGATCCGGATCGACCGGATCGACGACGCCGTGGCGCCCGCCGCCGCGGGTGGGCTGCTCGTGCGGGTGGGCTTCGTCAGCACGCAGGCGGTGGCCGACGCCCCGCCCGACACGCAGGCCGAACGGATCTGCTGGCACGCCACCCTGCCGTTGGCGGGCTCGCCGCTCCGGGTCGGTGCGACCCGGAGCGGCAGCTCCGTCAGCGAGGTCTGCTAGCTCGGACCTTCGTAGCCGGCTAGACCTTCGTGAACGCGACGGCGGCGTTGTGCCCGCCGAAGCCGAACGAGTCGCACACGGCGGCCTGCAGGTCGACCTTGCGCGGCTCGCCCACCACCACGTCGAGCTCGACGCCGGGATCGAGCTTCTCGAGGTTGAGCGTGGCGGGGACGATGCCCTCCTTGATCGAGAGCAGCGTGATGATGCTCTCGACGGCACCGGCCGCCCCGACCATGTGGCCGAGCTGCGACTTCGGCGCGGTCAGCACCGGGTGGTCGCCCAGCGCCTTGCGGATCGCCCTGGTCTCGCCCACGTCACCGGCCACCGTGGAGGTGGCGTGGCAGTTGACGTGGCCGATGTCGGACGGGTCCAGCCCGGCGCTGCGGACCGCTGCCGCGATGGCCCGCGACTGCCCGCGGCCCTCCGGCTCGGGTCCGGTGATGTGGTGGGCGTCGGCGGTGATGCCGGCCCCCGCCAGCCTGCCGTGCACGGTGGCACCGCGGGCCGCCGCGAACTCGGCGCGCTCCAGGATCATGATCCCGGAACCCTCGCCGAGCACGAACCCGTCACGGTCGACGTCGAACGGGCGCGAGGCCCGCTCCGGCTCGTCGTTGCGCAGCGAGAGCGTTCGGGCCTGCACGAAACCGGCCACGGTGATGCCGGTGATGCAGGCCTCGGCGCCGCCGGCGATGACGACGTCCACCTCGTTGGCCCGCAGCAGCCGCAGGGCCCACGCGAGCGCCTCGGCGCCGGACGCACACGCCGAGACGGGTGCGTGCACCGCACCCTGGGCGCCGTACTCGATGCCGACCCAGGCCGCGGGCCCGTTCGGCATGAGCATCGGCACCGTGAGCGGCGAGACCTTGCGCAGGCCGCCGGTCTCGAGCAGGTCGTCCTGGTCCAGCAGGGTGACGGCGCCGCCGATGCCCGTGCCGATCACCACGGCAAGCCGCTCCGGGTCCACCTGGCTGCCCGGCTCACCCAGACCGGCGTGGTCCCACGCCTCCTTGGCGGCCACCAGCGCGACCTGCTCGCAGCGGTCCAGCCTGCGGGCCTTGACGCGCGGCAGCACCTCGGTGGGCGACACGGCGAGCGGCGCCGCGATCTTCACGGGCAGTTCGTGCCGCGTGACCCACTCGTGCTCTTCGCCGTCGATCCGCTTGATGCCCGAACGCCCGGAGAGCATGGCCTCCCAGGTCGACGCCACGTTCCCGCCGAGCGGGGTGGTGGCGCCGAGCCCGGTGACGACGACTTCCTGGAGAGGGACCGTCACTGGTTCTTCGCGATGTAGTCCACGGCGTCACCGACCGTCTTCAGCTCGGCCAGCTGGTCGTCCGGGATCTTCACACCGAACTTGTCCTCGGCCTGCACGGCGATCTCGACCATGGAGAGCGAGTCGATGTCGAGGTCGTCGACGAAGGACTTGTCGGCGGACACGTCGGCGGTGTCGATGCCGGCGACCTCCTCGACGATCTCCGCGAGGCCGCTCAGGATCTCGGCGTTGTCAGCCACGGTGGTTCTCCTTCTTGCTTGGGGGAATCAGGGGTGACGCTGGAACTGAGGATCCAGCAATTCTAGGGACAGACGACGACCTGCCCCGCGTAGGAGAGGCCTGCGCCGAAGCCTACGAGCAGGACGGTGTCGCCGGATCGCAGCCTGCCGTCGCTGCGCATGTGGTCCAGGGCGAGCGGGATCGACGCCGACGAGGTGTTGCCGGAGTGGATGATGTCGTCGGCAACGCGCATGTCGTCGCGGGCGCCCTTGGCCCGCAGCTTCTTGGCGACGGCCTCGACGATGCGCAGGTTGGCCTGGTGCGGCACGAACACGTCGATGTCGGCGGGCGTGAGCCCGGCGAGCTCGATGGCACGCAGGGCGACGGGCGCGATCTTCGTGGTGGCCCAGCGGAACACCGCCTGGCCCTCCTGGTGCAGGGCGCTGTTCTCGGGCTTGATGATGATGGTCTGGGACATGTCGCCCGCACTGCCCCAGGCCACCGGGCCGACGCCGACCGAGGCGTCGTCGGAGGCGGCGCTCAGCACCGCGGCGCCCGCGCCGTCGGCGAAGATGATGGCGGTGGAGCGGTCGGTCCAGTCCAGCCAGTCCGACAGCTTCTCCGCACCGATCACCAGCACGTTGCGTGCGCTGCCGCCGCGGATGAGCCCGGCCGCGGTGCCCGTGGCGTAGCAGAACCCGGCGCATGCGGCGTTGAGGTCGAACGCCGCGGGCGCGGGGATCCCGAGCCGGTCGGCGGTCTGCGCCGCGCCGTTGGGGATCGGGGTGGGCATCGTGCAGCTCGCGAAGATCACGGCGTCGATCTCGCCGGGCTCCAGCCCCGAGTCCTTGACGGCCAGCGCGCCGGCCTCGGACGCCATCTCGACGAGCGTGGTGCCGTCGTTGATGATCGGCCGGCTCTGGATACCGACGCGCTCCCGGATCCACTGGTCGTTGGTGTCCATCGTCTTCGCGAGGTCGTCGTTGGTGACGACGTTCTCGGGCTGGGAGCTGCCGAGCCCGATCAGCCGGGCACCTGCGACGGTCGGGGGGAGGCGGAGCGTGGTCATGACGGGGCTCCTGTGTGTTCGCGGACCAGATCCACGGCCTTGTCGAGGTCGTCGGGGGACTTGAGCGCCAGTGTGGCCGTGCCCTTGAGCTCGCGCTTGACGAGCCCCACGAGCGCGCCCGCCGGGGGCAGTTCGATCACGGCGGTGACGCCGAGCTCGCGCAGCGAGGCCATGCACGAGTCCCAGCGCACGGGCCGCGTGACCTGGGCGACGAGCCGGCGCAGGGCCTCGTCGCCGTCGGTGACGGTCTCGCCGTCGGCGTTGGACAGCAGCGGCCGCGTCGGGTCCGCGGGCGTGACGCCCTCGGCGTGGGTGCGCAGCGCGTCCTCGGCGGGGGCCATGAAGTGCGTGTGGAACGCGCCCGCCACGGGCAGCGCCTTCACCCGTGCGCGTCCCGGCGGGGCCTCCTCGAGCGCGGCCAGCGCGTCGAGCAGGCCGGCGGCCACCACCTGGCCGGCGCCGTTGCGGTTGGCGGGATCGAGGTCGAGCTCCTTGAGCCGGGCGAGCACCTCGTCGGGGTCGCCGCCGAGCACGGCGCTCATGCCGGTGGGGGCGAGCGCGCAGGCGGCGGCCATCTCGCGGCCCCGCACGGCGGCCAGCGCCACGGCCGCGTCGGG
>NZ_JAOPWR010000197.1 GCF_025965585.1 Pseudonocardia sp. | reverse complement strand
CCGACCCGCGGAGGCCTGCTGCACGCGTGGCGGCGTCGCGGACCACTGCGGGGCGTAGGGCTGGGGTGCAGACCATTGGGGCGCGGACCACTGCGGAGCGTGGGGCTGCGGAGAGGGCTGGGCGGGGTACTTGCCGCGGGCCTGTGCCGCATCCGGGCTGCCGTATGCCGGGGAGCCGGGAAAGAGCGACGCCGCACCGGTGTAGGGAGCACTGCGGCCCGACGGGGACGGCCACGCCGCGTTCGGCCCGATGTTCGTCTCGGCCGCCAGCCGGGCCGCCGGCGCACCGCAGACCGCGCACCGCAGTGCCTGCGGAGGCATCGGTCGCCACCCGCACCTCCCGCAGGCATCACTCACTGTCGCGTCCTCCTGGCCGTCCATCTGCTGAAACGTTCGGCGTAGTGCGGGCCGACGTTACGAACAGCCGGCACCTCCCCAAGCTCACCCAGCCCGGAGCCGGCCGGTACCCCGCCACATGGCAGGTCGCCCTGAACCCGTCAGGTCCCGCAGCATCGGATCCCGATCTCCCCCCGCCAGAGCCGATGCACGACAAGAAAGCGATGTCCGGTGACCAGGACACCAATCGCCAGGAAGCCGCCCGCCGCAGGCGCGGACGACCAGGACGACGGCCGCACACGACCTCGTCTGGACCGGCCTACACACAGTGTCCGGCAGGTCTTCGTCTCGGTGCCAGCCGACCACGACCCGAACCACGCCACCAGACGCCACCCGACGAGGGCCACCGCTTGGCGCTCTCGTCGCACCGCGGCGCCCCGGCCGCCGGCGAGGGCGCTGTCGAGGGCCCGCCACTACCGCGTTCTCGACGAAGTTGGGAGCATCCTCGCCATGAGAACCAACCTGACAAGGTGCACGCGGTGAGCGCTGTCGCTCCGGTTGGGTTCGGTGCCCGCCCGGTACAGCTGCGGGTGGGCCCGAACAGCTGGGTGATGGCGCCCGGCGAGTCGGTGACGATCGGTCGTGACACGGCCTCGGCGGTGCGCGTCGACGACGGGCACGTGTCCCGGCTGCACGCTGTCCTGGAGTCCTCCGCGCTGGGATGGGTGCTCGTCGACCACAGCCGCAACGGCACCTTCGTCGGGGGCCGGCGAGTGGCGCGGGTCAGCATCGACGGGCCCACCACCGTCGAGCTCGGACGCCGCGGCGGCATCCAGCTGTTGATCACCCCGAGCAGCCATGTCCCGGTCCCGACAGGTCAGACCCCGACCCGGGGCAGGCAGCCCTCCACGGTGCACCGGATCGGAACCTCCCGGATCCGGATCGGCCGTCTGCCCGACAACGACATCGTCCTCGACGACCTGCTCGTCTCGCGCCGGCACGCCGAACTGACCAACCTCGACGGGGTGTGGCGCCTGGCCGATCTGGCCAGCCCGAACGGGACCTTCGTCAACGGCCGAAGGATCACCGAGGCCACGATCACCGAACGCGACCTGGTCGGTATCGGCCACAGCCTGCTGCAACTGGCCAACGGCACCCTCGTCGAGTACGTCGACACCGGCGACGTCGCCTTCGAGGCCGACGACCTCACCGTCATCCGGGACGGCCGCACCCTGGTCGACCGCGTCAGCTTCGCGCTGCCAGGCCGCAGCCTGCTGGCCGTGATCGGGCCCAGCGGCGCCGGGAAATCCACCCTGCTGCGCGCGCTCACCGGCTACAGCCCAGCCGACGCCGGCCGGGTCCGCTACGACGGGCGCGACCTCTACGCCAACTTCGACGAGCTGCGCCAACGCATCGGGCTCGTCCCGCAGGACGACATCCTCCACCCCCAGCTCACCGTCCGACGCGCCCTGTCCTACGCGGCACGGCTACGGTTCCCCACCGACGTGTCCGGTCACGAACGAGACCAGCGCATCGGCGAGGTGCTCACCGAGCTCGGCCTCGCCGACCGCGCTGAGCTACGGATCTCCAAGCTCTCCGGTGGCCAGCGCAAACGCACCAGCGTCGCTCTCGAGCTGCTGACCAAACCGTCGCTGCTATTCCTCGACGAACCCACCTCCGGGCTCGATCCCGGGCTGGACAAGCAGGTCATGCACAACCTGCGCGGCCTGGCCGACGACGGACGCACCGTCGTCGTGGTCACCCACAGCGTCGCGAACCTGGACCTGTGCGACCGGGTCCTGATCCTCGCCCCCGGCGGCCGGGTCGCCTACTTCGGGCCACCTGAGGAAGCCCTCGCCTACTTCGGGCAGCCCGACTTCGCCGACGTGTTCCTGCTGCTCGAACGCGAGACCCGCATCGATTGGGCCGCACGCTTCCAGCAGTCACCCGCCTACTACCGCAAAGTCGAGGACACGCTCGGGATGCAGCGCGTCTCCCCCCGTGCCGCCGCACCCGCCGCCGCGCCACGCCAGCAGTCCCCCCTCGTCCAGTTCTCCGTCCTGTGTCGGCGCTACCTCGCCGTGATCGCCGCCGACCGGCCCTACCTGCTGTCCCTGGCCGTCCTCCCGATCGTGCTCAGCGGGCTCGCCCGCGCCGTCCCCGGCAGCGACGGGCTCTCCACCGCGGCCGGTGGACGCCAACCACCCCAGCTCCTCCTCGTCCTGATCATGGGCGGGGCGCTGATGGGATCCGCCGCGGCGGTACGCGAGCTGGTCAAGGAACGCGGCATCTACCAACGAGAACGCGCCACCGGCCTGTCCATGGGCGCCTACCTCGGATCGAAACTTGCCGTGCTCGGCATCCTCACCGGCATCCAGGCCGTTCTGTTCAGCACCTTGGCCCTGCTCGGCGTGCACGGCCCCGACAAGCCCCTCGTCCTCACCACCTCGGGCACCGTCGAGGTCATGCTGGCCGTCGTCGGCGTCACCTGGGCGGCCACCGCCGTCGGACTGCTGATCTCTGCCAGCATCTCCAACGCCGACCGCGGCATGCCACTCCTGGTCCTGCTGATCATGGCCCAGCTCATCCTCTGCGGCGGCCTGTTCCCGGTGAAGGGACGCGCCGTCCTCGAACAACTAGCCTGGCTCATGCCCGCCCGCTGGGGCTACGCCCTCGGTGGCGCCACGATCGACGTCGGCCGCATCCCGCTGACCACCGACGACCCCCTCTGGCAC
>NZ_JAOPWR010000142.1 GCF_025965585.1 Pseudonocardia sp. | reverse complement strand
GGCACCGCGGCCGCCCCGTCGACGGGCGTGGCCCAGGCGCCGGCCAAGGCCCCCGCCGCCGACTCGGCGAACGCACCCGCCGCTGGGCTGCCCCTGCTGGGCTCGCTCCTGGGAGGGGGGAACTGATGAACCGCAACCGCATCCTGCGACTGGTGGCGACCGCCACCGTCGTCACCATGGCCACGAGCGGCTGCTCGGTGCTCAGCAACGGTCTGCGCGGGGTGGACCTGCCCGGCGGCGCGTCGCTCGGCGACAACCCCTACAGCGTCTCCATCGAGTTCCCGGACGTCGTCGACCTCGTACCGCAGTCGCTGGTCAAGGTCGACGACGTGCCGGTGGGATCGGTCTCCGACATCTCCGTCGACCCGAAGACGTGGAACGCGATCGTCACGGTCAAGGTCAACAACGACGTCAAGCTTCCGGCCAACGCCACCGCGGAGGTCCGCACCACCAGCCTGCTCGGTGAGAAGTTCGTCGAGCTGTCGGCTCCCGCCCAGGGCGCCACCGGCACGCTCACCAACGGTGCGACCATCCCGGTCGACCGCGCGGGCCGGGCGGCCGAGGTCGAGGAGGTGCTCGGCGCGCTGTCCATGCTCCTCAACGGCGGTGGTGTCGCGCAGATCAAGACGATCTCGACGGAGCTGAACAAGGCGCTCGTCGGCAACGAGCCGCAGATCCGCTCGTTGCTGGCCAACCTCAACACGCTCGTCGGCGCGCTGGACGACAAGAAGTCCGAGATCACCCGCGCGCTCGACGGCATCAACCGGCTCTCCGCCACGCTGAACGACCGGCGCGACCAGATCACCAACGCCCTCGACGACCTCGCGCCCGGCCTCAAGGAGCTGGAGAACCAGCGGGCCCAGCTCGTCGACATGCTGCAGTCGCTCGACCGCCTCTCCGGGGTGGCGACGAACGTGGTCGACCGCAGCCGCGACGACACGCTCGCCGACCTGAAGTCGCTGCAGCCGACCCTGCAGAAGCTCGCCCAGTCCGGGCAGGACCTGCCCAACTCGCTGCAGATCCTGGGCAGTTTCCCGTTCACCGATGCCGCCGCCGCGGCGATCCCGGGCGACTACGCCAACCTCTACGTCCGGGCGGACCTGGACCTCAAGGACGTGCTCGACAACCTCGCGCGGTCCAACCAGCCCTTCCCCGGCCCGGACACCGCGCTGCTGAACCAGCTGCCGCCCACGGCCCAGCTCCTCGCCCCGCTGCTCGGCGGCAACGGCAACCAGCCGACCTTCCCGCTGCTCGGCCCGGCGCAGACGCCCGTCGGCGGCCTCGACCGGAACAACCCGCCGCCGACGCGGATCCCGCCCACCCCGACACCGACCCCCACGCCGACCACCGCCCCGAAGTCGGGTGGCCTCCTCGGCGGTCTCCTCGGAGGTGGCTCGTGATCTCCCGAAGGGTTCGGCTGCAGCTGTTCGGGCTGCTGCTCATCGCCGTGGTCGGCGTCGGGTACACCGGGTTCCGGTACGCCGGCTTCGGCAACCTCCTCGGCGCCACCACCTACCCGGTGACGATGCAGCTCACCGACTCCGGCGGCATCTTCACCGGCGCCGACGTCACCTACCGGGGCGTCAGCGTCGGCCGGGTCGGGCCACTGACACTCACGGCGGCCGGCGTCGACGTCCAGCTCGACATCGACAAGAGCGCGCCGCAGATCCCCGCGGACACCGCCGCCGCGGTGCGCGACCTCTCCGCGATCGGTGAGCAGTACGTCGACCTCCAGCCGGCCACCGACGGCGGCACGATGCTCGCCGCGGGATCGGTCATCCCCCAGAGCCGCACGACGGTGCCGGTGTCGGTCGAGGATCTCGTCGTGAGCCTCGACGACTTCGTCAAAACGGTGCCGCTGGACTCGCTGAGGACGGTGGTCGACCAGCTCGGCGTGGCGTTCGCCAACACCGCTCAGCCGTTGCAGAAGCTGCTTGACACGTCGAACGAGTTCACCAAGGCCGCCCAGGACGCGCTGCCGCAGACCACCGCGCTGCTGCGCGACGGCCGCACGGTGCTCACCACGCAGAACGAGACGTCCGGCCAGTTCAAGGACTTCAGCAGGAGCCTCGCGCAGCTCGCCGCCCAGCTCAAGACGTCCGACCCGGACCTGCGCTCGCTGATCGCGAACGCCCCCGAGGCCGGCAACCAGATCAGCGGGCTGCTCGACGAGAGCGGCTCCGGACTCGGCGACGTGATCGCGAACCTGCTGACCGTCGCGCAGATCGCGCAGCCGCGGCAGGCCAACCTCAGCCAGATCCTCACCGCGTACCCCGGTATCGCGGCCAACGCCTACACGGTCGTGCCCGGTGACGGCACCGCCCACCTGGGCCTCGTGCTCAACGTCTTCGACCCGTACCCGTGTACTGCGGGCTACGAGGGCACGACCAGGCGCAGCGGTGCGGACGTCGCGGACACCCCCGTGAACGCCGACGCCTACTGCGCCGAGCCCCCCGGAAGCCCGATCGACGTCCGCGGGGCGCAGAATGTTCCCGAGGCCGCCACCCCGAAGCCGTCGCCAGGTGCTCGGAGCCGGGGCACGGACCCGTTGCCGACCGGAAGCCAGCCGATGAACTCTGCTCCCCCCCTGAGTTCACTCGCGCAGATTCTGCTGTCCTGACCCTCCCCAGGGGCCGGATGGCGGGTTGGAGTCACTCATGACCGTGCTCGACGACGACGTCCGCGGTGACGGCGCTCCTGACGGGGCGGCCGTCGACGTGGCGGAACCGAACCAGCGGCGTGGGCCGCGGATCTCGCTGCGGCGGGCGCTGACGGTGCTGGTGGCCGTCGCGGCCGTGGTCGCCGTGGTGCTCGGGGTCCTCTGGGTGATGGCGTTGAACAGCAGCTCGCTGGCGCTGGCCCGGGACCGCGACGCGGTGCTGGTCAGCGCGAAGCAGGCCGCGATCGCGCTCAACACGCTCGACTACAAGAACACCGACGCCGGGCTGAACCAGTGGGAGCAGGTCTCCACGGGCTCGGTGCTCGGCGAGTTCCAGCAGAACCGCGCCGACTACGCCAAGGCGGTCACCGACTCGAAGCGCTCCACCGTCGCCACCGTTCCCGATGCGGCGGTCGGGGAGCTCGACGAGCGGGCCGGTGTCGCGCGCGTCCTCGTCGGCGTCGACGTCACCGTCACGCCGGACGGGCAGCCCCCTGTCGTCACCCGGCAGCGCCTGCAGTTGGAGATGACGCGCGTCGGCGACGTGTGGAAGGTCAGCAAGCTCAACCCGGTCCGGTCGCCCACGACGGGGAACTAGCCCACCCGTCCGCGTCCCACCCGCGAGGTCGACCGACCCCAGGAGGTCCCCGCCATGCCGTCCACCCCCAGCACCCCCTCCATCCCACCCCGTCGCCGCTCCACGGGCATCCGCAGGCCGCGCGTGGCCGGGCGCGGCCCGGCGGCGGCCCGCACCGAGCCGCCCGAGCCCACGCAGGACGACGTCCGCGACCGCGGCTCGTCCGTCGACACGCTCGCGCCGCTGCACGAGGACGCCCGCCCGGCGACCCACCGGCCGCCCGAGGGGTACGACACCGCTGTCGACCTGACCAAGCGCGACGCGAGCGCCGAGGACGACACCGTCGCCACCGAGACTGTCGCCACTGTCGCCACCCGCGAGCCGGAGGCCGACGCCGCCCGTCCCTCGGGCAAGCGGCTCCTCGGCAGGCGAGGGGGCACCCGTGCCACGGCGGCCCGCACCCGTCGCCCGATCCCGACGATGGCCCTCGCCGTCGCGCTCGTCGTGCTGACGGCCGCGGCCGTGTTCTTCGGCGTCGCGAACGCCGCGCTGCGCGGCACGCCGTCGGCGCAGAACACCGCACTCGTCGACATCGGTGCCACCACGCAGGTCAACCAGCAGGTCGACGACGCACTGAAGACCGTCTACTCCTACGACTTCGCCCGGCTCGACCAGAACGAGGCGGACGCCCGCAAGGTGATCACCGGGGACTTCACGGCCCAGTACGACCAGCTCTTCACCCAGGTGCGGCAGATCGCTCCGCAGCAGCAGGCGGTGGTCACCGCCACGGTGGCGAACTCGGCGGTGCAGAGCATCGACGGCGACAGTGCCGTCGTGGTCGTGTTCCTCGACCAGCAGGTCACCCGCGTCCAGCCCGGGAACCAGCCGCAGCAGCTCGCATCGGCCGGCAGGCTCACCGTCAAAGCCCAGCTGGTCGACGGCACCTGGAAGATCGCGGGCGCCCAGGCCCAGTAGGGACCGACCCGACGCGCGGGCCTCGTCCCCTGTCACGTACTCTCGAGCACGGTTCCACCGAAGACCGCAGGTCTGCGCCCGGTTCACCGGGTGCACGAAGGCTCCGCAGCAGCGGACGACCCGCGCAGGAGGACGAGGTTCGTGAGGCACGCATATGCGTGCCGCTACGCCCCGTGCGCTCCTGCGCCGGGGCGTTCGTCGTCTCCGAGGTCGTCGCGGTGGATCGATCATCACGACAACCGAGAGGAGGCAAGGATGGCCCGACCCGACAAGGTCACGGCAGTCGCGGAGATCGCCGACAAGTTCCGGGGCGCGTCCGCCTCGGTGGTCACCGAGTACCGAGGCCTCACCATGTCCCAGTTGACCGCTCTGCGCGTCTCGCTGGGTGACGGCGCCACCTACCGCGTCGCCAAGAACACGCTCGTGAAGCGTGCGGCGGACGACGCCGGCGTCAACGGTCTCGAGCAGCTGCTCGTCGGACCCACGGCGATCGCGTTCATCACCGGCGAGCCCGTCGACGCCGCCAAGGCGCTGCGGGACTTCGCGAAGGCCAACCAGGGCCTGGTGATCAAGGGCGGCTACATGGACGGTCGCGCGCTGACCGTCACCGAGGTCAACCAGCTCGCCGACCTGGAGTCCCGCGAGGTCCTGCTGGCCAAGCTGGCCGGCGCGATGAAGGCGAACCTGTCCAAGGCCGCCGGTCTCTTCGCCGCTCCGGCGTCGCAGGTCGCCCGGCTCGCCCAGGCTCTGGCCGACAAGCGTGCGGAGGAGGGTGGCCCGGCTGCTGTCGACACGGCCGCTCCCGAGGCCGCCGCTGACACCACCGAGGCTCCGGCCGACGCCGAGAGCTGACGCTCCACCCCTGCGTAGTTCCACCCTGAGAGAAGAGGACGCCACCATGGCGAAGCTGTCCACCGACGAGCTGCTCGAGGCCTTCAAGGACCTCACCCTGATCGAGCTCTCGGAGTTCGTGAAGAAGTTCGAGGAGACCTTCGACGTCACCGCGGCCGCCCCGGTCGCCGTGGCCGCTGCCGGCCCCGCCGCCGCCGCTGCCCCCGCCGAGGAGGAGAAGGACGAGTTCAACGTCGTCCTCGACGCCGCCGGTGACAAGAAGATCCAGGTCATCAAGGTCGTCCGCGAGCTCGTCTCGGGCCTGGGCCTCAAGGAGGCCAAGGACCTCGTCGAGGCCGCCCCGAAGCCGATCCTCGAGGGCGTCGACAAGGCTGCCGCCGACGCCGCCAAGGCGAAGCTCGAGGAGGCCGGCGCGAAGGTCAGCCTGAGCTGACGTTCGGCCCGCTCCACCAGCACCACAACGAACGGCACGGTCGTCGGAGACATCCGACGGCCGTGCCGTTCGTCGTTTCGGCTACCTGCCCGTGACCTCGTGGCGCAGGAGCTTGCCGGTGACGGTCTCGCGGCCGATGTCGCCGGTCGGTGTGCCGGGGATCCGCCGGGCAGGGCCTCGGCGGACTCCTCGGGCTTGTTCCGGCAGCCCACGACCACCTGGGACCGGCCGGCGGTGACGAGTTCGCCGACCTTGCCGGCGGAGGTGACTTGTCGACGTCGAAGGCCGTCCCGGCGACCGTTGTGGCGGCAGTCACGGTGCGTCAAGGCGAGAGGAGCTCGGGCGGAGCGCGGCGGTGACGACCACCTGATCGGCTCGGCCCCTCGCACCTTGTACCCGGTTGCGCTGGGTGATCGGTGCCCGGGCGTGCAACCGTCCGGCGACGAGGGGTCTACGGTGCACCGGCCCGACGGCGCTGTTCCGGCCCCGGCAGGCGGTCGACCAGCAGGGTCGGCCTCCGCGGGGAGCGGGCCGCCGGTACGGAACCACGTGGATCGGGGCCGGTCGTCCCACGAGAAGGACCACTTACCGACGCGTAGAGTCTTGACTCGGTGCGCCTGTCAGGTCACTCTTAGGTCTCGATGGTTACCTTGGTGACCCGTCTCGACAGCCGCTGCATTTGCAGCTAGACTGCCTCTTTGCGCTGCCTCCGTCCAGCTTCGCGCGCGCTCAGACGGGCTCCCCGGGCTTCCAGGGACCCTTCGGTGCTCGCGCGGGTCTGGTCGGAGGCCGTGTCCTGACAACAGACGGTGTGCACCGGTAACCGGCAGCCGCTCGTGTCGTCGGCCCGGACCTCCCGCCCGGGTCGACAGGCCGAACGGTAGCGCGCGGGGCCCGGTGCCCGCCAGACGAGAGCGCAGTTCCGGAAGGACGCATCTTGGCTTCGTCCAGCGCCACCAAGACCCTCGCGACCACCTCGGACCACCTGAATCTCCCAGGCGCCCCCACCCGCGTCTCGTTCGCGAAGATCCGCGAGCCGCTCCGGGTGCCCGACCTGCTCGACCTGCAGACGCAGTCGTTCGAGTGGCTGGTGGGCGACGAGGCGTGGTTCCAGCGGCGGATCGACGCAGGCGACGAGAACCCGATGGGGGGTCTCGAGGACATCCTCACCGAGATCTCGCCCATCGAGGACTTCTCTGGGTCCATGTCCCTGTCCTTCTCCGACCCTCGCTTCGACGAGGTCAAGGCGTCGGAGGAGGAGTGCAAGGACAAGGACATGACCTACGCGGCTCCGCTGTTCGTCACAGCGGAGTTCACCAACAACACCACCGGTGAGATCAAGAGCCAGACCGTCTTCATGGGTGACTTCCCCGTGATGACGAGCAAGGGCACCTTCATCATCAACGGCACCGAGCGCGTCGTCGTGTCGCAGCTCGTCCGGTCCCCGGGTGTCTACTTCGACCACGCCATCGACAAGACCACCGAGAAGGACGTCTACTCGGTCAAGGTCATCCCGAGCCGGGGCGCCTGGCTCGAGTTCGACGTGGACAAGCGCGACACCGTCGGCGTCCGGATCGACCGCAAGCGCCGCCAGCCCGTCACGGTGCTGCTGAAGGCGCTCGGGTGGACCGCCGAGCAGATCGCGGCCCGCTTCGGCTTCTCGGAGACGATGCTCGCCACGCTCGAGAAGGACCACACGGCCGGGCAGGACGAGGCCCTGCTCGACATCTACCGCAAGCTGCGTCCGGGCGAGCCGCCCACCCGCGAGAGCGCGCAGACGCTCCTGGAGAACCTGTTCTTCAAGGACAAGCGCTACGACCTCGCCAAGGTCGGCCGGTACAAGGTCAACAAGAAGCTGGGCGTCACCTCGCCGAACTCGGTCGGCACGCTGACCGAGGACGACATCGCCACCACCATCGAGTACCTCGTCCGGCTGCACGCCGGCGAGACCGAGATGACGGTCGGCGCCGACGCCGAGGGCAACGGCGGGATCACCATCCCCGTCGAGACCGACGACATCGACCACTTCGGCAACCGGCGCCTGCGCACCGTGGGTGAGCTGATCCAGAACCAGATCCGGGTCGGCCTCTCGCGCATGGAGCGTGTCGTCCGCGAGCGGATGACCACGCAGGACGTCGAGGCGATCACGCCGCAGACCCTGATCAACATCCGTCCCGTCGTGGCGGCGATCAAGGAGTTCTTCGGCACGTCGCAGCTGTCGCAGTTCATGGACCAGACCAACCCCCTCGCGGGCCTGACGCACAAGCGTCGTCTCTCCGCGCTGGGCCCGGGTGGTCTTTCCCGTGAGCGCGCCGGCTTCGAGGTGCGCGACGTGCACCCCAGCCACTACGGCCGCATGTGCCCGATCGAGACCCCCGAGGGCCCGAACATCGGCCTGATCGGGTCGCTGGCGAGCTTCGCGCAGGTCAACCCGTTCGGCTTCATCCAGTCCCCGTACCGCAAGGTCGAGGACGGCCGGGCCACCGACCAGATCGACTACCTCACGGCCGACGAGGAAGACCGCTTCATCATCGCGCAGGCCAACGAGCCGCTCGACGACGACGGCAACTTCGTGGGCGACCGCGTGCTCGTGCGCCGCAAGGGCGGCGACGTCGACTACATCCCGCCGACGCAGGTCGACTACATCGACGTCTCGCCGCGCCAGATGGTGTCGGTCGCCACGGCGATGATCCCGTTCCTCGAGCACGACGACGCGAACCGCGCCCTCATGGGCGCCAACATGCAGCGTCAGTCCGTCCCGCTGCTGCGCAGCGAGTCGCCGCTGGTCGGCACGGGCATGGAGCTGCGTGCGGCCGTCGACGCGGGCGACGTGGTCGTCAACGAGAAGGCCGGCATCGTCGAGGAGCTGTGCGCCGACTTCATCACGGTCATGGCCGACGACGGCACGCGCCGCACGTACCGGCTGCACAAGTTCCGCCGCAGCAACCAGGGCACGTGCACCAACCAGAAGCCCATCGTCGAAGAGGGTGCGCGCGTCGAGGTCGGCCAGGTGCTGGCCGACGGGCCGTGCACCGAGGACGGCGAGATGGCCCTGGGCAAGAACCTGCTCGTGGCGATCATGCCGTGGGAGGGCCACAACTACGAGGACGCGATCATCCTCTCGCAGCGCCTGGTGCAGGACGACGTGCTGACGTCGATCCACATCGAGGAGCACGAGATCGATGCCCGCGACACCAAGCTGGGCGCCGAGGAGATCACCCGGGACATCCCGAACGTCTCCGAGGAGGTGCTCGCCGACCTCGACGAGCGCGGAATCATCCGGATCGGCGCCGAGGTCCAGCCCGGCGACATCCTGGTCGGCAAGGTCACGCCCAAGGGCGAGACGGAGCTGACCCCGGAGGAGCGCCTGCTCCGCGCGATCTTCGGTGAGAAGGCGCGCGAGGTGCGCGACACGTCGCTGAAGGTGCCCCACGGCGAGACCGGCAAGGTCATCGGCATCCGGGTCTTCTCCCGCGACGACGAGGACGAGCTGGCGCCCGGCGTCAACGAGCTGGTCCGCGTCTACGTGGCCCAGAAGCGCAAGATCCAGGACGGCGACAAGCTCGCCGGCCGCCACGGCAACAAGGGCGTCATCGGCAAGATCCTCCCGGCCGAGGACATGCCCTTCCTGCCCGACGGCACGCCCGTCGACATCATCCTGAACACGCACGGTGTGCCGCGACGGATGAACATCGGCCAGGTGCTGGAGACCCACCTCGGGTGGATCGCCAAGACCGGCTGGGAGATCGAGGGCAGGCCCGAGTGGGCGTCCAAGCTGCCCGAGGAGCTCTACTCCGTGCCCGCCGGCACGAACACGGCCACGCCGGTGTTCGACGGCGCCAAGGAGCACGAGATCACCGGCCTGCTGGGCTCGACGCTGCCCAACCGCGACGGCGAGCGCATGGTCAAGGCCGACGGCAAGGCGCAGCTGTTCGACGGGCGTTCCGGGGAGCCGTACCCGTTCCCGGTGGCCGTCGGATACATGTACATCCTCAAGCTGCTCCACCTGGTGGACGACAAGATCCACGCTCGTTCCACCGGTCCGTACTCGATGATCACGCAGCAGCCCCTGGGCGGTAAGGCCCAGTTCGGCGGCCAGCGGTTCGGCGAGATGGAGTGCTGGGCGATGCAGGCCTACGGCGCGGCCTACACGCTGCAGGAGCTGCTGACGATCAAGTCGGACGACGTCGTGGGCCGGGTCAAGGTCTACGAGGCGATCGTCAAGGGCGAGAACATCCCGGAGCCTGGCATCCCGGAGTCCTTCAAGGTTCTCCTGAAGGAGCTCCAGTCGCTCTGCCTGAACGTCGAGGTGCTCTCCAGTGACGGCGCGGCGATCGAGATGCACGACAGCGACGACGAGGACCTCGAGCGGGCCGCGGCCAACCTGGGCATCAACCTGTCCAGCAGGCCCGGATCCGAGTCGATGACCGTCGACGACGTCGTCAACTGATCACCAGCCGAGGCAAACCGAAGGAACTGAGGACACATAGTGCTCGACGTCAACTTCTTCGACGAACTGCGCATCGGCCTGGCCACGGCGGAGGACATCCGCCAGTGGTCGCACGGTGAGGTCAAGAAGCCGGAGACCATCAACTACCGCACCCTCAAGCCGGAGAAGGACGGGCTCTTCTGCGAGAAGATCTTCGGCCCGACCCGCGACTGGGAGTGCTACTGCGGCAAGTACAAGCGCGTCCGGTTCAAGGGCATCATCTGCGAGCGCTGCGGCGTGGAGGTCACGCGCGCCAAGGTGCGTCGTGAGCGCATGGGTCACATCGAGCTCGCCGCCCCGGTCACGCACATCTGGTACTTCAAGGGTGTGCCCAGCCGGCTGGGCTACCTGCTCGACCTGGCGCCCAAGGATCTCGAGAAGATCATCTACTTCGCGGCCTACGTGATCACGTCGGTCAACAAGGAGCTGCGCCACAACGACCTGTCCACGCTCGAGACCGAGATGAGCGTCGAGCGCAAGCGGGTCGAGAACCGGCGCGACGCGGACCTGGAGGCGCGGGCCCAGAAGCTCGAGGCCGACATCGCCGAGCTCGAGGCGGAGGGTGCCAAGAGCGACGTCCGCCGCAAGGTCAAGGAGGGTGGCGAGCGCGAGATGCGCCAGCTCCGTGACCGTGCCCAGCGCGAGCTCGACCGGCTCGACGAGATCTGGACCGCGTTCACCAAGCTCGACGTGCAGCAGCTCATCGCCGACGAGTCGATCTACCGGGAGCTCTACGACCGGTACGGCGACTACTTCACCGGTGCCATGGGCGCCGAGGCGATCCAGACCCTGCTGCAGAACTTCGACATCCCGGCCGAGGCCGAGAACCTGCGGGAGACCATCCGCAGCGGCAAGGGGCAGAAGAAGCTCCGCGCCCTCAAGCGTCTCAAGGTCGTAGCGGCGTTCCAGATGACGGGCAACAGCCCGATGGGCATGGTGCTCGACTGCGTCCCGGTCATCCCGCCGGACCTGCGCCCGATGGTGCAGCTCGACGGTGGCCGCTTCGCCACGTCCGACCTGAACGACCTGTACCGCCGCGTGATCAACCGCAACAACCGCCTCAAGCG
>NZ_JAOPWR010000130.1 GCF_025965585.1 Pseudonocardia sp. | reverse complement strand
TTCGCGGGGGCCTCGCGGGCTCGTGTAGCTTTCTCTTCGCAAGGGGCTGTGGCGCAGCTGGTAGCGCATTTGACTGGCAGTCAAAGGGTCAGGGGTTCGAATCCCCTCAGCTCCACTCTTGTCTCTCCTGGTCAGGGCCGGTTTCGCAGGACGCGAAGGCGGCCCTGATGTGTGTCTGCAGGTCTCAGTCCTGCCTCAGCAGCTCGCGGAACTCATCAGGGAGCTGCGCGACGGTGTCGCTGAACTCCTTCTCGCCCACCGCTTCGCGCAGCACGGCGAGCACGGCCTTCGCGTGCTTGTAGGCATCCCCACGGCGACGGTTCTCGCGCCGGCCGACCTCGCGTAGGAACGCGTCGAGCGTCAACCGCATGGCCTTGCCCCCGCTGCGCGCCACGCCGTTCTCCAGCGCGCGACGGAACTCCACCGGCACGAACGGCGCCAGGTCCTCCACCTGACCCGCGGTGATGCGCATGGCGAGGACCTCGAGCACCGCTTCGATGGCGCGCGTGGCCTGCTCCCGATCGGTCCGGGTGAGCTCCGCGACCCGGTCCACCCACTCGTCGTACGACAGTGGCCCGATGAACGTGGCCTCCCTCAACCCGGGCCTCGGCGCCTGCGCCACGGCCTCGTCGAGGAGCTGGTCGAAGTCCTTCGGCAGCTCCGCGCGCATGTCGTCGAACTCTTCCGAGCCGATCGTGCTCCACAGCGCCGCAACGACCGCCTTGGCCTCCCGTACGGCCATCCCCCGGTCCACACCGAGCTGCTCCTCGAGGCGCTGGATGAACCCGTCCAGGTGGAACATCTGCCGGCTGCCGTCGAGCGCGACGCACGATCGCAGCTCGTCCGGCAGGCGCTCGGCGATGTCCTCGGCCTCTCCCACCGAGATGCGGCGCGAGAGGGTCTGCAGCGTGCCGCAGGCGGCCCGCTCGGCCTCCGCGGTCGGGACGCCGGCCCGCTCCCGGACGACTGTGATGAAGCCCTGATAATCCATCGTCTCTCCCTGCTGGATCCAGGCGGCCACGGTGTCAGGGCGGCACCCGGGCGCCTAGGTCCCGCCGGGCCGAACTCCGGCGCGCGACTCGACCTCCCGGAGCACCCATCGCGCTCGCACGGGCTCGGCCCGCTCAGGCACCCCACGTCAGGGCTGTACGAACGCGTTCTGTCGTTGCGCCACATGGGGGTTGTGGCGGCGATGCGTTCGGAGGACTGTTCCGCGGACAACAGAAAGGACAAACACGTGATCGATCACCTCAGGGCCAGTTCCGCATCGCGGATAGAGCCCGGGGAACACATCTGCGCGCTGGTGGGCAGCCGGACCCACCGAGACGCGATCATGCGCCCCTTCCTCACCGAGGGGATGAGCGCCGGACACAAGTGCCTACTCGGTCTGGGCGAGCCGAACCCCTGGCAGACCGTTCGCACACTGCTACCCACGCTCGACCCGGAGCACCTGAGATCGGCAGGCCAGCTCGACGTCCTCGAGACCCACGAACCGCAGTTCTCCTCCGACGACTTCTCCGTCCCAGCCATGCTGGAGTTCTGGACCGACGTCACCGACGAAGCCCAGGCCGGCGAGTACGAAGCCGTGCGGCTCACCGCGGAAGCCCGCTGGTGGAGCCCCCAGCTCCCGCAGAGCGATGCGCTGATCGACTACGAAGCCGCGCTCAGCACCTTCGCGTCCGAGCGGGAGGTCGCGATCTTGTCCGTCTACGACATCGAGGACTACGGCTGGATGCTGGTCGACCTCATGAAGACCCACCCGCGTGTCCTGGTCAACGAGGTCGAGTTCGCCAACCCCTACTACGCCCGCCCCTGAGAGCGCTCGCGCCGGCCGCTGCGGAGATCCGATCACCGGTCCGACGTAGCAGGGAACGCGGCCACTCTCCGTTCCGCGCTCAGGTCTGCGGCTGGCGTTCCTGCAGGCGCTCGCGCTGCGGGACGACGACGTAGCGGGGGTCCTTGGTCGAGGCGACGCCGGCCGCGAAGACTCCGAAGCGCTGCAGCGCGCTGCCGGCGAGCAGGGCGATCCCCGATGCCACGGCCACGGTCCGGCTCCGGTGGGCGGCGAGCAGGGTGCCGCCCAGCCCGGCCACGGTCAGGCCCTCCGACCAGGCGCGCAGCCGGTGTGCCCGGCCGGTGGTGTAGGTCTCCAGGATGACCGGGTGCAGCCGGCTCTCCAGCACCTTCGACGCGACGAGCTCGCCCACCGCGCCGGATGCGGCGAACCATCGCGCCGGGCCGGCCTCCTCGACCGGTGCGAGCGCCATCATCAAGCCGCCCGAGCTGGCCGCGGCTGAGCCGCTGAACACGAACGGCAGCTGCCCGCGTGCCTCGAACCATCCCGGTGCCGTGGTGTGCGAGAGCAGGACCGCGGTGTAGGAGGCGACGCCCGGCGCGAACACCACGGCGGACAGGCCCGCGGGGCGGGCGAGCAGGCCCAGCAGCCGGCCGATCCTGGTCCGGCGCCAGCGCGCCGGCATCAGTTCGGACGCCGCCGCCGCTGCGACGCCCGGGCCGAAGGCGGTGAGGATCCAGGTGCCCACGCTCATCGGGGAGGTCGGCTTGGCCACCCGCAGCATGTGGTGGAAGCGTTCGGGCCTGCCGAGGTCGGCGACCAGCAGCACGACGCTCACCAGCAGCGCGCCCAGCGAGCCGAGCCGGCCCGCCTGCCGCAGGGCCGGGCGGTCGGTGAGGTCCGCGCCCGCCCCGAGCACCGCGGAGCCGGCCGCGAGGCCGCCGGTGAACAGGTAGGCCGGGATCTTCCACTCCCACACGGGTGGTTTGAGCACCGGGCGGCCGTAGTAGGACCGGAACTCCGCGTCCGGCACCATCGACAGCTCGCGGTTCCCGCCGCCGCGGTGGCCGCGCCGCAGCCTCCGCGCACCACCGGCGCCGTCGTGATGCGGCCCGGCCACCGGTCCCGGCGGCTCCCTGCCCGGACTCATCGCACTCCCTCGCTGACGCTCGGTCGGCGCTGCGCGAGGCGCTGTGTCGATGATTCGCTCGCAAGCTCGCTCATCGCCGGCTCCCCAGGAACGAGGCCACGCCGGTGGCGAGGAACGCGGCGGCCGCCGCCCCGGCCGCGCGCCACATGGAGACCGCGTCGCGCGTGGGGACCACCGGGTCCGGGGGCAGCCCGTAGACCTCCGGCTCATCGAGCAGCAGGAAGACCGAGCCTGTCCCGCCGACCCCGTCATCGGGATCGCGGCCGTAGAGCTGCGCCTCGCTCACGCCCTGCCCCTGCAGCTCCTCGAGCCGACGATCCGCCCGCTCGCGCAGCACGTCGAGCTCCCCGAACTGGATGGACTGGGTGGGACACGCCTTCGCGCACGCCGGCTCCGCCCCGTCGTGCAGCCGGTCGTAGCACAGCGTGCACTTGTGCGCCTTGCCGTCCAGCGTGCTGCGGTCGATCACCCCGTACGGGCAGCCCGAGACGCAGTAGCCGCAGCCGTTGCAGATGTCCTGCTGCACGACGACGGTGCCGAACTCGGTGCGGAACAGTGCCCCGGTGGGGCACACGTCCAGGCAACCGGCGTGGGTGCAGTGCTTGCACACGTCCGAGGACATCAGCCAGCGGAAGTCCGTGCGGGACTCGGCGCCCGTGCCGTCACCGGGCCGAGAGAATCCGGGCATGCCGAGCTCCTGCGGCGTGCCGTCCACGTGCAGCGGGGTGGTGCCCAGCTCCGCGCCGCCGCGCTCGGCGTGCCGCAGCCGCTCGGCCACCACCTCGGCCGTGGCCTCCGTCGCCGACGGACCGGTGGGCAGCCCGGCGAGACCGGTCTGCTGACCACCGAGCGGGGCGGCCTGCTCGACGAACGCCACGTGTCGCCAGGTGTTCGCCCCCAGCATCCCGGAGTTGTCATACGACATCCCGAGCAGGTCGAGACCGTCCTCGGGAACGAGGTTCCACTCCTTGCAGGCGACCTCGCAGGCCTTGCAGCCGATGCAGACCGAGGTGTCGGTGAAGAAACCGACCCGCGGGGGATGGTCGATGTGCCCGTCGGCGGCGGCGACGTCGTCCAACGGTCCGGACAGGCTGTTCCTGCTGATCACGTCCGCGCCTCCTGCTCGATGTGGGCGATGCCGTCGACGGTGGCGACGTGGGTGCCGGTCTCGGCGATGATCCCGGCACGCTCCCGGTACCCGGCGACGTAGGCGAGCAGCGCAGGCCCACGTGGCCGGCGCCCCGCCCGGATGTCGCAGGTCGCGGCCTTGCTCTCCTGGATGAAGACGTTCGCGTCGAGCGTCACGCCGAGCAGGTCGTTGAACACGTCGCCACGGACCAGCCCGTTGGATCCCCAGTGGTAGGGCATCCAGATCTGGTGTACGAGGCGGCCTGCCACCCGCAGCGGCGCCAGCCGGTCGGTGACCATCACCCGCGCCTCGACGGCCGTCCGGCTGGTGATGACGTGCGCCCACCCGAGGTGGGTCAGGCCGCGTTCGGCTGCGAGCTCGGGGGAGACCTCGACGGTCATCTCGGGCTGGAGCTCCGACAGGTAGGGCAGCGTCCGGCTCATCCCTCCCGCGGTGTGGTGCTCGGTGAGCCGGGAGGCCGTGAACACGTACGGGAAGACGTCGGCGTTCGGCTCCGGCGGGGACGGGTTCGACGGGTTGTCCGGCCGGCCGTAGACGATCCGCGTCGGGTTGCCCTGCTGCGCGTAGAGCTGGTTGCGCACGGGTGACTCGTCCGGCTCGTAGTGCGTGGGCAACGGGCCGTCGACCAGGCCGCGGGGCGCGAACAGCCAGCCCTTGCCGTCGGCCTGCATGATGAACGGGTCGTCGCCGCGCAGCGCGGCGGGTCCGAAGGACCCGTCCGGCGGTCGGTAGGTCGGCGGCTTGTCCTTCTCGAAGTCCGGTACGTCGTAGCCGGTCCACTCGCCCCGGTCGGGGTCCCACCAGATGAGCGCCTTGCGTTCGCTCCAGGGCCGCCCCTGCGGATCGGCCGAGGCGCGGTTGTAGAGGATCCGCCGGTTCAGCGGCCAGACCCAGCCCCACTCCAGGGCGTAGAGGTTCTGCTCGAAGCGCGGCTTGCGCCGCCGGGCCTGGTTGACGCCGTCCGCGTAGACGCCGCTGTAGATCCAGCAGCCGCACGACGTGCTGCCGTCGGCCTTGAGGTCGAGATAGCCGTCGACGAGACGGCCGGTGGTCAGGTCGTGCCCGTTGATCCGTTGCAACACGTCGGCGGCGGAGGGCTCCCCGTCCTCGGGGCTGCCATGCACCTCGTAGTCCCAGGACAGGTCCAGCAGCGGCCGGTCACGTGGGTCGGTGGAGCCGGTCAACCGCTCCCGCATCCTCCGGCCCAGGTGGTAGAAGAACCACAGGTCGGAGCGCTGATCACCGACCGGATCCACCGCCTTGTCCCGCCACTGCAGCATCCGCTGGGTCTGGGTGAAGGTGCCCTCCTTCTCGGTGTGCGCCGCGGCCGGGAAGAAGAACACCTCGGTGCGACACCGCTCCGTGACGATCTCTCCGGTCTCGATCTCGGGCGCGTCCTTCCAGAACGTGGCGCTCTCGATCATGGTGAGATCCCGGACGACCAGCCAGTCCAGGTTGGCCATCCCCAGCCGCTGGAGCCTGCCGTGGGCCGAACCGATCGCCGGGTTCTGGCCGAGCAGGAAGTAGCCGAACACCTTTCCGTCGACCATGTCCAGCACGGTGCGGTAGGTCCCGTGGTCGCCGCTGATCCGGGGCAGGTGGTCGAAGCAGAAGTCGTTCTCCGGGATCGCCGCGGCGCCGAAGTACTCCTTGAGCAGCGACACCGTGTAGGCGTCGGCGTAGCACCAGAACCCCTTCTGCTCCTCGGCGCACAGGTCCTTGACGTAGCTCGCCAGGTCCGGGTGGGACCCGGCCGACGGCATCGGCAGATAGCCCGGCAGCAGGTTGAACAGGGTGGGGATGTCGGTGGAGCCCTGGATGCTGGCGTGCCCACGCAGGGCCAGAATGCCCCCGCCGGGGCGGCCGATGTTGCCCAGCAGCAGCTGGACGATCGAGCCGGCCCGGATGTACTGGACGCCCACGCTGTGCTGGGTCCAGCCGACGCTGTAGACCAACGCCGCGGTGCGGTCGCGGCCGGAGTTCGCGGTCCACGCCTCACACACGGCGAGGAACTGGTCGCGTGGGGTGCCACAGATCTGCTCGACCATCTCCGGGGTGTAGCGGGCGAAGTGCCGTTTCAGGATCTGGTAGACGCACCGGGGGTGCTGCAGCGACGGATCGCTGGCGATGTGCCCGGCCACGCCTTCGAGCTTCGGTCCGCCCGAGCCGTGCTGATCGGCCGATGCTTGTTGTTTCGCCCGCACCTGATCCGGAATCGACCCCTGCGCGGTCGGGTCCGCGCCTTCGTAGTGCCAGGTGGTCGGGTCGTAGGTCGCGGTCTCCGGGTCGTAGCCGCTGAACAGGCCGTCGAGGTCCTCGGTGTCCTGGTAGTCCTCGCGGATCAGGAACGAGGCGTTGGTGTAGGCGAGCACGTACTCGCGGAAGTCGAGGTCGTTGGACAGGATGTAGTTGATCACCCCGCCCAGGAAGGCGATGTCGGTACCTGCACGCAGGGGCACGTACGCATGGGCCACGGCGCTGGTGCGGGTGAACCGCGGGTCGATGTGGAAGATCCGCGCCCCGCGGGCCTTGGCCTCCATCGTCCACTGGAACCCGACCGGGTGCGCCTCGGCCATGTTCGAGCCCATGATCACGATGCAGTCGGAGTTGCTCAGGTCCTGCAGGTAGTCGGTGGCGCCGCCGCGGCCGAACGAGGCTCCCAGACCGGGAACCGTGGCGGAGTGTCAAATACGGGCCTGATTCTCGATCTGGATCGCGCCCATGGCCGTGAACAGCTTCTTGATCAGATAGTTCTCTTCGTTGTCCAGGGTGGCGCCGCCGAGGCTCGCGATGCCCATGGTCCGGCGTAGCAGGTGGCCCTTGTCGTCGTGCTCCTGCCAGCCCTTGGCCCGTGCGTCGAGGACCCGGTCGGTGACCATGTCCATCGCCTGGTCCAGGTCCAGCTCGCTCCACTCGGTGGCGTACGGCGCCCGGTAGAGCACCTTCTGCGCCCGGTGCGGCCCGGTCACCAGCTGCTTGCTGGCCGAGCCCTTCGGGCACAGGCGCCCCCGCGAGATGGGGCTATCGGGGTTGCCCTCGATCTGGATGACCCGCTCGTCCTTGACGAACACCTGCTGAGAGCAGCCGACGGCGCAGTACGGGCACACGGAACAGGCCATCCGGTCGGCGTCGGCGATCCGCGG
The DNA here is from genome assembly GCF_025965585.1 of Pseudonocardia sp. Taxonomy (GTDB): domain Bacteria; phylum Actinomycetota; class Actinomycetes; order Mycobacteriales; family Pseudonocardiaceae; genus Pseudonocardia. Next base: position 187 of record NZ_JAOPWR010000130.1, on the reverse strand, counting down.
CTGCAGCGTCGCCGAGCTCGGCGACTCCGCCGCAGCACCGCGGCCCAGCGGATCGGTACCGGTGAGCTGGCGATAGACGGGCCACGAATCGAGCCACCTGCGCACGCCCATCGGCTTGCCCTCCCCGAGTATCCCCACCCGCACGGCCGAGCGTGCTCGCCACAGGTTGCTTCGACGGCGCCGACCC